>JAICWY010000016.1 GCA_025934645.1 Vulcanimicrobiia bacterium | reverse complement strand
CTCCACGAAGCCCAGGTCATTGACGCGCGCGTAGCACGCCAACGACGTGATGAGCCCGATGTTCGGGCCTTCCGGCGTTTCGATCGGGCACATGCGGCCGTACTGCGAGTAGTGCACGTCGCGCACTTCGAAGCCCGCGCGTTCGCGTGAAAGACCGCCGGGCCCGAGGGCCGAGAGACGGCGTTTGTGCGTCAGCTCCGCCAGCGAGTTCGTTTGATCCATGAACTGCGAGAGCTGCGATGAACCGAAGAACTCTTTGATCGCTGCGACGACGGGCCGGATGTTGATGAGCGCCTGAGGCGTCACCGTCTCGATGTCTTGAACCGTCATGCGCTCGCGCACGACGCGCTCCAGGCGCAGCAAACCGACGCGGAACTGATTCTGCAGCAGTTCGCCGACGCTGCGGATGCGGCGGTTGCCCAAGTGATCGATGTCGTCTTTCGGAATGACGTTCGTCGCCACTTTGATGAGGCGGCGGATCACGGCGATCATGTCTTCGCGCGTGAGCGAACGTTTCTCGATCGAGGGCATCTGCAAATGCGCATCGGCATACTCGTCGATGAGCACGGTCGGCTGATCCGTGCGTGCGTCGACGTCGGGATTTTCGATGCGGTATTGGAACTTGCCGTTGAGCTTGTAGCGGCCGACGCCCGCGAGATCGTAACGCTTGTCGTCGAAAAACAGCGATTCGAGCAGCTTCTCGGCGTTCTCGGCGTTTTCGGGTTCGCCCGGACGCAGCTTTTTGTAGATCTCTTTGAGCGCGTCTTCGCGCGTCTTGATGTCTTTGTCTTTGTCGATCGAGTTGCGGATCAGCGGCGACTCATCGAACAGTTTGAGAATCGCTTCGTCGTTCTCCCAATCGAAGCCCATATCGGGACGCGAGAGGGCGCGGATGAACGTCGAAACGTAAATCTTGCGGTTCTTGTCGATGCGTACGCCGATCGTGCCTTCCGTCTCGTCGTTCTTCGTACCGTTGTCGGTTTCGAACTCGATCCAGGCGCCGCGGTTCGGAATGATCGTGGCGTTGTAGACCGGACGGTTGTTGGTGTCGGAATCCTGGTTGTAGTACACGCCCGGCGAGCGCACGAGCTGGCTGACGATGACGCGCTCGGCGCCATTGATCATAAACGTGCCCTTGTCGGTCATGAGCGGGAAGTCGCCCATGAAGATCTCTTGGTCCGGGATGCCCTTGATCTCGCCGGATTCGGCGGTGATCAGGCGGACGCGTACGCGCAGCGGCGCGCTATAGGTCATGTCGCGCTCGCGGCATTCCTCGACCGAGTACTTCGGCTCGCCGAGGCTGTGATCGCCGAACTCGAGGACCAGATTGCCCGTGAAGTCTTTAATCGGGGAGATCGATGCGAAGGCTTCCGCCAGGCCCTCGGTCTTGAACCAGTCGAAGCTGGCCTTTTGCAGTTCGATGAGGTTCGGCACCTCGAGCACGTGCGGAATCTTCGCGAACGTGTAGCGCTCGCGCTTCGGTCCCGGATCCGGGGGCTGCTCGATGGTGAATGCGCCGGTGGGCATCGGGAAGGTGCTCGGTTGAACCGTGCCCGCCCCGTTCGTCTGTGCCGCGCTGCCCGCAGCACGTTTCGACCTGCTCTTCGTGCCCACTGAGCTCTTCGTGGGGGACTTAGGAGCCGTCGTTTTCGCCATTACTCGTTTTCTCTCTCACCCAGAAATGAAGGTTGCGCCGGCTGCCGCCGCCAGAGCACGCGAAAAAGAACGAGAGAACCTCTGATTGCGCCCGGACGGCGCGGACGAGGGACTCGTTCTTCTTTTATATATGTGCCTTAACGGGCGCGGGGCATAGGCGACTAGTATACCACCCGGCCTTGGGGAGGTCAAACCCCGCTTTTTGAGGGGACCGGAACCGAAATGCGGACCTTCCGGCGGAAGCCGCGGTCGCCGCGCATCAGGGCAGCGGCCATCAATCCGGCCATGCCGAGCACCGGCAAAAAGGAGAACCAAAGCGCCAGCACTTGCAGGCTATACGGATGCGCGAACGTTGACGTTACCATACTCGAACTATATAACTCTATCGGCAGCGCATTGGATGCACCGTTAGTATCAACTGCGATAAAAATTGTTAAAGCCGGATCGCGCGCAACCGCTCCACGCCCGCATCGTAAATTTCGCGTACGATGCCGGCGGCGGGCCTGACCTCATGCATCAAACCGACTGCTTGGCCCGCGTATATTTTCTCTTCCGGCCGGAATGCCGACGCGGCCTCCGGATCGCTCGTAAGCGCATCTTCTCGATCGGTCCATCGTTCGACGAAAGGCGTGCGCAGCGCGCGTCCGCCGAACTCGTGCGGCCATGCTTTTTTCTGCACCCGATCGTACACGCGCGTATAGATCGTCTGCGTTTCATCGCTCGCGGCGATGCGATCGCGCGCGGCTTGCGTGTTGCGTGCCTCTTTCGCGAGCAAAAACGGCGTGCCGATCCACGCGCCCGCCGCACCTGCGGCAATGACCGCGGCAAAGCCGCGCCCGGTCGCGATTCCGCCGGCGGCGATAACCGGTTTATCCGTCATTTCGAGCACGATTTGTAAGAGCGGCAGCGTGCCGACCGCGCCGGTGTGGCCACCCGCTTCGGTGCCTTGCGCGACGAGAATATCGACGCCCGCATCGATCGCCGTTTGCGCCCATTTGCGGTTCTGTACTTGCGAGCCGGCCAGAATGCCGGCGGCGTGCAAACGGCCCACATACGGCGCCGGATCGCCGAAAGAAATGCTGACGAACTTCGGCCGCGCCGCGATCGCGATATCCAACAGCTGCGGGCGGCGTTCCAGCACCCATGCCACAAGCCCGATGCCGAACGGCACACGCGGTTCGCGCGTCAGAATTGCAACTTGCGCGGCGATTGCATCTTCGGGTTCGTCTTCGTCGAAACCGAGCATGCCGAAGGCTTGCGCTTCGCCGACGGCGCGCGCCAGCGCTCCGCCTGCTTGCGGGGTCATCGGCGCATTCAAAATTGGAATCCGCACGCCCAGCAGATCCGTCAACGACTGCTGCATGCACCGGAGTGTAGCACCGCGCTCGGCGCCTGCCTAGCCGCTTTACCGTCAGACGCGTTTGCCTGCGCGCGCAGCAGCGCATCATGGTGCTATGAACGAGATGCGAGACACGAACTACAAGCAGGCGAAAGAGCCCAAAACGCCGCTCGCGGGACCGTACGGTCATCCGATTCATCCGCTGCTCGTCACCGTGCCGATCGGCGCATGGATGTCGAGCGTTGCATTTGACTTCATCGGCCCTGCAAGCGAAGACGAATGGGCGTACGCAATCGGCGCAAAACGCCTCATCGATATCGGCATCATTACCGCAACGGGCGCGGCAATGTTCGGACTGATCGATTTTCTGCAGATTCCGCGCGGAAAGCGCGCGTGGTACACCGGCCTCGCTCACGCGGGCTTGAATGTTGCCGCGCTCAGTTTGTTCGCCGTGAACAGCGCAACGCGCGGACAACGCATTCGCGGTCGCGAGCCCGGCCCGTCCGTTACGTGGTGGCAGCGCGGCATGTCGCTGATGACGGCGATGTCGCTGCTCGCGTCGGGATGGCTCGGCGGATCGCTGACGTACCACTACGGCGTTCGGGTCGCCGACGAGGAGCATCAGAAAGAGACCGGCTATCGTGAAGACGGCATGCGGCCGCTTACTGATATGTTAAGATTATGAGACCTTTGGTTTAAGAACGAGCCGGCTGCGGCAAAGGGCCCACAGAATTTGGAGGTCGTCCCCCAGCCGGTGCAATGGTCTATAGATAGCGCCGACGCCTACTCCGTGGCGAAAGTCCGCCGCGCGGTGGTCGACGAATTGCGCGAACTCATTGGGCGAGACGCCGATCTGTTCAGTGTCGAGACAGTCTTGGGGGAGCTGCTCGGCGCTGAAATGGAGCGCGGCCATCTCGCCTTGGTCGTCACGGTCGAGCAGACCGGCGCAGGCCCATGCGTGCACGTCTACACGCAAGGACGCCCCGGTGTAAGCGCGACGCAAGGCGAGTTGCGGCAAGCGATTCTACGCGGCGCCCGGGTGCCGATGTCGCTGGAAACGAGCGCGCAAGGCTCCCACATCATGCTGCGGATTCCGATGCCGCACGAAGCTGGGATCGAGCAAGGGAGACCTCGGCGGCCGGCCTAATCCGGCTCCATGCGCAGCATCTCCGGCTATTTCACGCGCGTCTTCGAATACGCGGTTCCGGACCCGTACGTCTTTGCCGCCGGATTGACGATCGTCACGGCGATACTAGCGTTCATCTTCGCTCCGCATCACGCGCCCAGCGATATCTTGGGCGCGTGGTACAAGGGTGTCTTCGACATCCTCGCGTTCGCGCTGCAGATGATCTTGATCTTGGTGACGGGTTACGCGCTTGCAAACAGCCGTCCCGTGGCGCGAGCGTTGGAATGGCTTGCCACGCAGCCGCGCACCCGCAAAGGCGCCGTATCCCTGACGTTCGTCGTCTCAGCCGTGGCGTGCTGGCTGAATTGGGGCTTCGGTTTGGTCGTTGCCGGCCTGCTCTCGCGCGCCATTGCGCGGCGCATGCGGATCGATTTCGGCTGGCTCGTCGCGGCGGCATACAGCGGTTTCCTGATTTGGGCGAGCGGCCTCTCCAGCTCCATCGCGCTCGCGCAAGCGACGCCGGGCAACAAACTCAACATCGTCCAGCAATACACGGGTCACGTGCTGCCGATAAGCGCGACAATCTTTACGCCGTTCAATCTGGCGCCGGTAATCGGACTCTTGGTGCTGCTGCCCTTTCTTTTTCGCGCGCTCGAACCCGAAGACACGGTGACGGGCGACGTGCAATCCGCGCCGCCGCCGGTTTCTTCGACGCGCGTTGAGGCAGCGCAACACACGCTCGCGGCGCGTTTGGAAAACGCGTGGATATTAAACGCCGTGCTCGGCGTTGCCGGACTGGGCTATATCGCCTGGAATTGGGCGGCGGCGGGCGCGTCGCTCGACATCGATTCCGTCATCTTCATCTTTTTTTGTTTGGGTCTGCTGCTGCACTGGACACCCATCGCATACGTCCGCGCAATCGATGACGCGGCACGCGTGACCGGACCGCTGATCATCCAGTATCCGCTCTATGGCGGCATTATGGGGATCATAACGTCAACGGGCTTGGCCGGCGTCATCGCGCAGTGGTTCGACGCATTCGCAACCGCGCAAACGCTGCCGTTTTGGAGCTATCTCAGTTCGATTTTGATCAGCCTTTTCGTTCCGAGCGGCGGTGGACATTGGGCGGTGCAAGGCCCGTTCGCCGTTCCGGCCGCAGTGAAACTGCACGCATCCCTTCCGGCAACGGCTATGGGCGTCGCGATCGGCGAGGAAGTCGCCAACATGATTCAACCGTTCTGGGCTTTGCCGGTGCTCGCGATCGCCGGAGTGGGATTACGCCGCGTCATGGCGTTCACGGTGGTTAGCTTCGCAGTCGCATTCGTCTTCTTCGGACTATCGCTGCTCTTTTTAGTGCCGCACTGAGTCACTGCGCGTCGTGGAAAATAATTCCTAACGCGAATCGTTCTCCACTGCGGATTTCGCTCACGCCGTGGCGGAAGACGGTGCGGAAATATCCGTTCTTTCCCTTCACCGGACGGTAGCGGTTCGGAATGACCAACAGGTCGCCGATATCCGGTGCGATGACAATCGGCCGCGACTGCGCGCGCGGGCGCTGCTCGACGAGCACGAATTCGCCGCCGTCGTATTCATCGCGTGAACTCAAGAACAGCGTTGCCTGGAACGGAAATGCCAGTTCTCCATACGTGTCCTGGTGCAAGCAATTGTAGTCGCCGGTACGGTAGCGCAACATCAGCGCGGTCGGGCGCGTCTGTCCGTGCTGCGCGCAGTCGAGGAGGTACTGCTGCTGCGCGGCCGGATAGCGCTGCGGTACGTTGAGACGCTCGTTCCAGCGGTTTGCAGCCGGGGCCAAGCGCTCGTACAGCGATTCGCGCAACTGCGCAATGGGTTCGGGAAGCGGATATGCGTAGTATTTATATTCGCCGCGGCCGAAGTTGTGGCGCTCCATGACGACGCGCGAGCGAAAAAGCGAATCGTCCCCAAACGTTGCACGCAACGCTATACAGTCGCTCCGACCGAGAAACTGCTTGAGGTGCACGTAGCCGTCGTCGAGAAGTTGCTCGTCCACGGCGTTATCGTGCCATGGTCAGGCGTATCGCGGACACCCGTTTCTTGCGGTTAGGCTCGGCTCCAGGAACTATGGGCGCGCAAGAGGTGCCATTGCGCCCTCAGGAGCAAACTCAGCTTCGCGTGATGCAGACGCCGCACGGCCCGAGCGTGAATTGCGCGCAGAACGCGGTAACGCGGCTCGCTCGAGAAAACGCTGCCGCGCACGCCATGCTTCTTCGGCCGGTCGAACGTCGCGTTGCTCATAGGTTCATTATACGCCTCGCTCCAAGCGGCCTAACGCTTGAAGAGCTGCGTTTCTCCTAGCCCGTTCAACACGAATTGCACCGCGAGCGCCGCGAGAATGATTCCCAAGAGCCGGGTAACGACGTGGATTCCCGTGCTGCCGATGAGGTGCTGGAATTTCATGGCGCCGCGCATGAAAAGCCACGTGATGAAAAGGGCCGCAGCGCATGCAATAGCGACGATCACGAGACGCGGTCCGTCGTTGCGTGCGAGGTTCACGAGCAGCATGACGGTCGCTATCGTACCGGGACCGGCGATCATGGGAATGGCCAGCGGAAAGACGGCCGGGTTTTCAGCGTGCGCGGCTTCGCGTTCCTCTTCTTCCGTGCGTTTCGCCCCGGTCGGCCTGGCGAACAGCATGTCGATAGCAATGAGGAACAACAATATTCCGCCGGCGATTAAAAATGCGGAGAGCGTTATGCCCAGATAATTGAGCAACGGGCGCCCGACAACACCCATGACCAGCATGACGATTGCCGCGACCATGACGGCCTGATCGACGATCTTCGTGCGCCGCTCCGACGGCATCGCAACGGTGGCGGCCAGCGTGAGCGGAATCATGCCGATGGGATCGATAATCGTGAAGGCCGTCGCGAAGGCGGTCAACGCGAATTTGAGATCCACGTGCAAGTTACTGCAACCGTTCCCGGCCGTGCGGCGTGGTGAAATCGATGGCGGGCCCGATGGGCACGATACGCGTCGGATTGATGTCGTCGTGCGTGTAGTAGTAATGGCGCTTGATGTGATCCATGTTGACCGTGCCGGCGACGCCGTCGTACTGATAGAGATCGCGCAGATAGCCCCAGAGATTCGGATAATCCACGATGCGGCGCAGATTGCACTTGAAATGACCCGCATAAACGGCATCGAAGCGCACGAGCGTCACGAAGGTGCGCCAATCCGTTTCTACCGGACGATCCGCCACCAGATAGCGGCGGTTTGCGAGCCGTTCTTCCAGCTGGTCGAGGGTCTTGAAGACGGCTTCCGCAGCCGCTTCGTACACGCGCTGACTGGTCGCAAACCCGGCTTTATAGACGCCGTTGTTCAGTGTTTCGTAAATCCACTCGTTGAGCGCATCGATCTCTTGGCGGTGCTCCCGCGGGTAAAGGTCGAGCGACGAATCGCCGATCGCTTCGAATTCCGTTTCGAACATACGCATGATGTCGTCGTCGGAATTGCTTACGATTTGCTTTGTGGCTTTGTCCCAGAGCACGGGGACTGTGACGCGCCCGCGGTAGGACGGATCGGTCGCGGCATACGCCTGGCTCAAATACTCGAACCCATTGACGGGGTCGTTGGAAGCGCCGGGAACCGGCCGGAACGCCCACCCTTTCTCATCGCGCACCGGATCGACGACCGTCATGCCGATGGCGTCTTCGAGCTTCTTCAAGCGGCGGGTGATGATGGTGCGGTGCGCCCACGGGCACGCAAGGGACACGTACAAATGATAGCGGCCGGCGACAGCCGGGAACTCCGGACTGTCGCCGGCGCGTACCCACTTCCCGAACGCGTCGCCTTGACGGACGAAAGCGCCATCGGCGCTTTGCTCGTCCGGAAACTGCGGCTTGGTCTGCGCGTTCATGTCCGCCATGACACGCGGCTTACCGTGCGGGTTGCTTTTGCCCTTCCGTCGAGATTTCGCCCGTTATCGCCCTGCCGCCGTCAGTTTCGTCGGCCGGTTCGCCCGCCAGCCGCCGCGCTTCGTCGAGCGTAAGTTCTTTCAGATAGCGATCGGTGCCCGGTTCTTGCTTTTTGCCTTCGTGCAGCGGACCGACGTCGAACGGAACAAACCCCGCATCGCGAATGAGCTGCGCAACTTCGTTTTTCTTGACGACCGGGTAGTTACCGGCGCAGAAAATCACCAGTCCTTGCCCGGTGCGCGCCCGCAGCGTCTCATCACGGAGCGTGTTGAAGGCCTTGATCACTTTTGCACCGTCGAGTTTACGCGCGATCTGCTCGCTCGACGAATCTTTCTCGCCGAACTGCTGGACGTTCATCTGATCGTCGATGTACGGATTCGTGGTGTCGATCACGATCTGTCCTTCGAAACGCCCGACCTGTTTTATGGCTTCATCCTGCGCTCGCCACGGCGGCGAAAAGAGGACCACTTCCGAGCACCGCACCGCGTCGTATGGCGTTGCCGCTTTTGAATCGTTACCCGCCTCCGCGGCCAAATGCTCCAGCTTCGCTTCGTCGTGGGAAAAGCTGAAATAGATTTGGTGGCCGGCTTTCGCCCACAACAGTCCGAGGGTGGATCCGATGTCGCCCGAGCCTACAATACCGATTTTCATACAGGTATTGTTCCCGGCCGCCGCGCCTGGTTATCCGCCGTTAATGTCCAGAATCAATTCCGTTGCGAGAGCAATGAAGAAACCGCACGCCAGCGCCGTGGTCATGAACGCCGTGATACCGGGCGCTCGCCGCAGCACGCTCCACAATTCGCCGATCACGAATACCAGCGCGCCGATTGCCGTTGCGAGAAAGAGTACGGAGAGCGTCGTGGAGTGGAACGCATATCCGATCACCGTGCCCAGGAACGTCGGGCCGCCCGCGACGATGCCGGCGAGAAACAACAAGCGTTTGCGCGGAACGACGCGTCCGGCAAGCGGCGCGGCGATGCCGAAGCCCTCGGTCGCATTGTGCAAACCGAATCCGACGATTAAGCCGACCGCGATGGCGGTCGCGCCGGACGCGGCAGATGCGCCGATCGCCAGGCCTTCCGCAAAATTGTGCGCGCCGATGCCGATCGCAATAATGGACGCAAGCACGTACGGATCGTGCGCTTGCGCTGCGGCGCGTTTGGAAAGTTTGGTTGCGAGCGCGCCGAGGCCCACCAGTCCCGCGAATAACCCGCCGATGTACGCAAGCGCCATAACGATGACCGGCCAACTGGATCCCCCGGCGCGATGCAGATGTTGAACGGCCTGTACGAGCGGCTGCGTCGCATTCGCGGCGATTTCAACAACGAGATACACCAGAATGCCGATCGCGATCGCATTTAGAGCGCCGATTGCATTCGGCGGTACGTTGCGCATACGAGCAATGGGCAAGCCGAGAAAGATCGTCAATCCGGCGATTGCGCCAAGCACGATCGTCCAGCCGAACGGAAGCGGCCCGCGCGCGGCGGTGCCGAAACTCGGCAGCATGCCGCGCATCGTATCGTTCATGGCTGCGGCGGTGTTCGGCGTGCCTTCATAGTGGATCGTCGTCACCAAGCCGTCGGGCATGCCCTGCGCGTCCTCGGTATGATCGATCACGTGACAGTGCACGAGCCAATTTCCGGGCGCCTGATTCGCGTTCACGATCACATCCGCGCGCTGCCCCGGGCCCAGCAACACCGTGTCTTCGACGTCTTTCGTGAGCACCGGCTGCGCGTCGCGATCGATCACGCGCTGATAATGCCCGTGGGTGTGCATCGTATGGAAGCTCTCGCCGGAAATGTTGATCCAGCGGATCCGCACGCGTTCGCCTTTGCGGACGTCGATCGGCGCCGTAGCCGGATACTCTTTGCCGTTGAGCGTGAAATGGTTTTCCGCCAGGCTTTGAATCGCCCACGACGAGAGCACCTCGACGTAATCGCCGCCCGCGCGCTCTTCCGGTCGCGGATGCGTGGGGAGCACGACGATCGCGCCGTACAACCCGCTGTTGAGCATTTCTTCGTTGTCGTGCGTGTGGTAGATGAACGTGCCGGGATCGCTCGCGGTAAAAACGTAGCGGTAAGATCCGCCTTGCATCACCATCGGTTGCGAGATGCCTGCTACGCCGTCCATTTGAACCGGAATGCCGTGGATGCCGTGCAGATGCAGCGTATCGGGAACGCGTTGCCCGTTCCGGTAATCGATGACGACGCGGTCACCTTGATGAACGACCAGCGTCGGCCCGGGGACAACGCCGTTGTAAGTTTTCGCCAGCACCGTCAGGCCCGGTTGAAGCGTCCACGGCGCATCCCGTTCGACCAGATGAAAAATGCGTTCTTTTCCGCGCGTTTCGGGTACCGCCGCGAAGGTGCCGTCTTGGCGCTTGACGAGCCGGGACTCGCCGGGGGCGGGCGTGGCAACCGGAATCGCGCCGCGGAGCGGCTGCATGCCGACGGTCGAGGGGTCCACGCCCGTGGTCGTCTCGTCCGTATCGGCCCAGGCGGCCGACTGCAGAGCGAGCAACGCGAAAAGCGCGGCAAAGAAGATGTAGGTTATACGAACGGCGCGATTCGGCATGCCTAAATTATACGCGACCCGATTGGGTACACCCTCGGCATGGCACATAACACGAGTCCTCAAGTCGTCGTCATCACCGGCGCCACCGGCGGGATCGGCCGCGCCGCGGCCGAGGAATTCGCCCGTCACGGGGCACACATCGCGCTCCTGGCGCGAGGCGAAGAGGGGCTCGAAGCGGCGCGCCGCGACGTCGAGTCGCTCGGCGGACGCGCCTTAGCGATTCCGACGGATGTCGCAGATTACGCCGCCGTGGAACGCGCAGCTCAGCGCGTCGAGGAGGAACTGGGCCCGATCGACGTCTGGGTGAACGATGCATTCACGAACGTCTTTTCCGAGTTCTGGGATGTGACGCCCGAGGAGTGGAAGCGCGTAACCGACGTCACCTATCTCGGCTACGTGTGGGGCACGATGTCGGCAATGAAGCGCATGCGCGCGCGCAATCGCGGCACGATCGTCCAAGTCGGATCGGCAATCTGTTACCGCAGTATTCCGCTGCAATCGCCCTATTGCGGAGCGAAAAGCGCGATCCGCGGCTTCACGGACGCCATCCGTTGCGAGCTGATCCACGATAAAAGCAAGGTTCGCATGACAGTCGTGCACATGCCGGCGGTAAATACGCCGCAGTTTACCTGGAACGAAGTCAAGAGCGGGCTGAACAAGCCGCAACCGCTTCCGCCGATCTATCAGCCGGAGATCGCCGGACGCGCGATCTATTGGGCGGCGCAAAAAGCGCCCCGGGAATTTTGGGTCGGCATGTCCACCGTGATCGCGATCGTCGCGCAGAAACTCGCACCCCGCGTCGCCGATTGGTATTTGGGCAAGACCGGTTATGCCTCGCAGCAGACGCAGATGCCCGTGCAACCGGATCGTCCGAATAATCTCTACGAGCCGGCGGACCGATCGAAAGATTTCGGCGCGCACGGCGACTTCGACGACAAAGCCAAGTCCCGCAGCTATGAAACCGAAGCGGTAATGAACCGCCAGTGGCTCATCGGCGGCCTCGCATTGGCCGGCGCAGCGGCGGGCGCGTACGCACTCTCGCGCAGAAATAATTAAAAGCTTTTCAAAAAAGGATAAACGCAGGCCGGATTTTTACTACCCTCCGGTATGGCCAACCCGTTTCGCGCGCGCGAGAACGCTCCCGTTGCGCTGATCACGATTACCGTCATGCTCGGATTGATCATGGCGATCATCGACGCGACGATTGTCAACGTCGCGCTTAACGACATCGCGGGCAATTTGGGCGCGTCGATCGACGAAGTATCGTGGGTTGCGACGGGTTATATTTTGGCCAGCGTCATCACGATGCCGCTCAACGGGTGGCTGACGGCCTACCTCGGCCGCAAAACGTTTTACGCGAGTTGTCTTGCGATCTTCACCGTTGCCTCGTTTCTTTGCGGTACGGCGCACAGCATTTGGCAGCTGGTCTTCTACCGCGTGCTGCAAGGATTCGGCGGCGGCGCGCTGCAGCCGACTGCGCAAGCCATCTTGTTCGAAACGTATCCGCCCGCAAAGCGCGGCGCCGCGATGGCGATTTTCGGACTGGGAGCCATGGTCGGTCCCGCCGTCGGTCCGACGCTGGGCGGCTACATTATCGACAATTATTCCTGGCCGCTCATCTTCTACATCAATCTGCCGATCGGCATCATCGCATTCATCATGACGATGATGTTCATCCCGAACCCGAGTTTTTTACAGAAGCCCAAAGGCGGCATCGACTGGATCGGATTGAGTCTGCTGAGCGCGGGACTAGCGTCGCTGCAATACGTGCTCGAGCGGGGCCAGCACGACGATTGGTATCAATCCGGAACGATCTGGATATTGACGATCGTCTCGGTTGTTTCGCTCGTATGGTTCATCTGGAAGACGCTTCGCGATCGTCATCCGCTCGTCGATCTCAACGTCTTCCGCTTCCGGACGTTTACGATCGGCAACATCATCGGCGTCATCAGCGGCTTCGGTCTGTTCGGCACGAGTTTGATCCTGCCGCTGTTCTTTCAAACGGTTCTCGGTTTTACCGCCTTCGATACCGGCCTTGCGCTGCTGCCGGGCGCGATCGCGACGGCGGTCAGCATGGTAATCGTGGGCCGCATAACGGGCAAAGTCGATCCGCGCATTCTCGTGGGCTTCGGGATGATCGTGTTCGGAATTTCTACGTGGTGGATGGGCGATTTGACACAAAACGCCGGCTATTGGGACGTCTTCTGGCCGCGATTGGTGCAGGGCTTTGGTTTGGGTTTTCTGTTCGTGCCACTCTCGACCGTCACGCTGGGCGCGGTGCCGAAAGAAGAGCTTGCGGGCGCCTCCGGCGTTTCCACGCTGCTGCGCCAACTCGGCGGCAGCTTCGGTATCGCGGTGCTGACCACACTACTTGCACGCCAGATGGCCATCGCGCAGTCCGAGCTCGCCTCGGGCGTAACGCAAACGCACGGGTTCTCGATTCCCGTGCTCTCGCAGTTGGTGGGCGTCGCTTCCTCGGTGATCAGCTACGACTACCTGTTCCGGCTCTCGGCGATCATCTTCTTCGTATGCACGCCGCTCGTGATTTTTATGCGGCCTTCGCGGCGAAGCGGCGCGCCCGCGATGGCGGCGGCCATGGAGTAGCGCTTAACCGCGCAAGTGCTTGCGGATCTGGTTGATAGCGGCGAGGGTCGCTTCGCGAATTGCCGTGTAGCATTCGCACGCGTGTTCCTCGAGCGCGGGACGATCGAGGATAACGATGCGCCGCCGTTCCGAGCTGAGCGCCCCCGTTTCCGCGAGCGCCTGCAACGCGTACGTTACCGACGGCCGGTGAACGCCCAAAAATTCCGCAAGCGTGTCGTGCGTGACGCGCACGGCGCCGTTCGGCGCACGATCGTCCAGCGTAAGAATGAGGCGGCTCAGGCGGCGCTCGATGCGATGCACGCAATGACACGCGGTCAGCTGGGTGAGCATGGCAATATAGAAATTGGTGTAGAGCACCAGCGCTTCAAACAGCGGACTCTGCGCGGCTCGAACGTGTTCGGCATAATCGGCAGCAGAGAGACACAGCGCGCTTCCCGGCGACTGGACTTCGGCGACCCCGTAGGAATGCGTCCCGCCGAGCGCCACGGGCAATCCAACGACGCCGTCGCTTCCGACGATGCCCGCCTCGACCGTTTCGCCCGTGATGAGATGCACCAAACGCGACACGGCGCCTTCAAGCGGAAAATACAGTTGCGCGAGCGGTTCGCCTGAATTGAGCAGCCGCTGTCCGGGGGCGAGCGGAATCTTTTTCAGATAGGGCTCGAGGCGTTCGAGCTCCCCGTCGGGCAGGGCGGCCAGGACCGCGTTTCGTGCAACATCCGTGTGCATCCGCTCATCGTAAGCGACCGAGCGTGCCGTCACCGTCTTCCGCCATACCAAGGCGACGTTTATGCCGCCATTGACTTGATTTGATCGAGCGTGCGTTGCGTCCGCCGCTCGATCGCGTCGTGGCATTCGCAAGATTGCTGCGCTAGCAGCGACTGATTGAGAATCTGGACCTGTCCGCGCCCGAGTGCCAAAATTCCGCGCTCCTCGAGTGAGGAAAGCGCGTTTGTTACCGATGGCCGGTACGCGCCGACCATCAGGCCGAGCAGTTCGTGCGTAATCGGAAGCGTGTCGGATCCGGCGCGGCGATGCATGTCCAGCAGCCAGCGGGCCAGGCGCTGTTCGATGCGGTGCAGTCGGTTGCAGGCGGCAGTCTGCGCGACGGTCGTCAGATAGAGATTGGCATACTTCAGCAGGGCCGTGCAGAACGGACGCCCGGGATCCAGCGCGAGTTCCAAAAACGACTCTCGCGGAATGCGGGTCGCTTTTCCCGGAACCTGCACGATGGTGTGAAACGGGTTTGCGCTGCTGTCCAGCACCAGTGCCAGGCCGGCCATGCCTTCGCGTCCGACGAGTCCGACTTCAACGGCTTCGCCGTTCTCGACGTGCACCAGTGACGAGAGTACGCCGGAATGCGGAAACCACGCGTAGTCGATTGGCGCGTCGGGCTCGCAAAGCGTCGTCCGTTGCCGCAAGAGTACGGTTTCAGCGTGACGCGCGACGCGTTCGCGTTCTTCATCGGGCAGCACGGAGAGCAGTAAGTTATCTAACATTGCACCCGTGAGGGATATACCCGTCCTCGGGCGTATCCTCGCCGACGTGCGAACGTTTGCCAGCGACAATACCGCTCCGGCGGCCCCCGAAATTCTCGAAGCCCTTGTAAGCGCGAACCACGAGGATGCCGTCTCCTACGGCGACGACCCATGGACCGCGCGCGCGAACGAGCAGATCCGCGCGATTTTCGGACGCGAAACCGAGGCACTGTTCGCCTTCAACGGCACGGGAGCGAATGTTATTGCGCTCAGCTGTCTGCTGAAGCCTTACGAGGCCGTTCTCGCGCCGGCATCGGCGCATTTGCAGACCGACGAATGCGGAGCGTTCGAACGCTTCACCGGTTCGAAGGTCCTTCCGGTCGTCACGGCCGACGGCAAATTGCGTATCGAAGATCTGCGGCCCTACGTGGGCGAGCCGCACGACGAACACCACGTCGTTCCGCGCGCGATTTCGATCTCGCAATCGACCGAATACGGCGGTCTTTACGAGCCGGAAGAGCTGCGCGAACTTTGCAATTTTGCGCACAAGGCGGGTTGGTACGTACACGTCGATGGTGCGCGCATCGCCAACGCCGCCGCGGCGCTCGGCTTAGGGTTGCGCGAGGGAACGCGCGATTTGGGCGTGGACGTGCTCACGTTCGGCGGCACGAAAAACGGATTACTCTTCGGCGAGGCAATCGTATTCTTCGATCCTGCGCTGCACCGCGGCGCTGCGAAGTTCGCGCGCAAACAAGGCATGCAGCTTGCCTCCAAGATGCGCTACATCGCCGCCCAATTCTCCGCGTTATTGGAAGACAACCGCTGGCACAAGTACGCATCGCACGCCAATGCGATGGCGCAGCGTCTGCAAACGCGCGTTGCCGGAATCCCGGCGGTTCGCATCACGCGACCGGTTCGCTGCAATGCAATCTTCGCGACGCTCGATAGCGAGGCGATCGCGCGCATCACGCAAGAGTTCTTCTTCTACACGTTCGACCCGACGCTGCCGGAAGTGCGGTGGATGACTCACCATGCCACGCGCCCGGAGGATGTTGACGCGTTTGCGGATGCGATTATGCGAGGAGTTGCCGCGCCAGCGGGTTGAGCGCGCGAAGCCGCCAGCGCTGTTCGTAATTCGCGCGCATCATCGCGTTGCGAACGCGATCCGCCGGCGACTGCTGTGCGGGCACGATCCGTTCTACTTCAGCGAACTGTTGCGCGAGCTTCTCGCGCAACGCTGCGATAGCCGGTTGCGCCGCTGGCGGATGCGAACCACGGAAACGCAGCACGGTGTGCCACTCGTCGCGAAAGCTCCGTTCCAAATCCGGCGCGTCCAACTCTTCGGGCGGCAGCATCTTTCCCGGACGCCCTAAACTCGCGTAGAGCCGTTCTTTTGCCGCTTGGCGTTCGATGGGAAGCACCCAGCCGTAGTGGCCGAAGACGTACGGTACCGCGATGCGCGAACCGGTTGGGCCGCGTAATTTTTCGTGCACGATGCCTTCCCAACGCATGCCGGGACGCGCGCGGATGAACATCTTCGCGCGCTCGATGGAACGGTACCAATCGAACGATTGGAAAAAGTGCCACGTGTATCCGTCGACGTAATCGACGCCGTGCGGCACGCGATGCATATTCGAAGCGATGCGCGAGAGCGGCGGAGCGTGCACCTCGTCCGCATCGACGAAGAGCATCCATTCGCCCGCGTCCAAACGCTCGTGCATGGCGATGCACACGTTGCGCGCCGTCGAAAAATCGGTAAACGGCGTGCGATCGACGGCTAAGCGCTCTTCTGCGGCAAAAGCGCTTTTTGCCAGCACTTGCGCATGCGGCGACGGATCCGGCGAGTTGTCGTTGACCAGCACCATGCCGGCCGAGCCGCGCAGCGACTCGAGCAGCGCCGCCAAAAACGGTTCTTCGCGCGGTCCCAAAATGAGATGCGCCGCTACGCGGGAAAGCACGACCCAGTGATGCAACGCCCCGCGCAGGCGAACCTGCAGATTCATTTGGCGACAGCGTTGGTGCGCCGCGACCGGCACATTCTGCTCGTGGCGTCGCGCTATCCGAATCATCCGCAGCCGCTATGGAATCTTCCGGGCGGGCGGCAGATGCCCGGCGAGATGCTGTGCGAAACCGCCCTGCGCGAATTGTGCGAGGAAACCGGCTTACAAGGTACGCTTCACGAACTGTGTTATGTGAGCGAGTCCTACGACGGCGCAACGCATTTTACGAATTTCACGTTCCGCGTTGAAGCGGCCGGCGAACCTGCTATGCCGCTGGTCGAAGGCGACCATGTCGTCGATGCGGCTTGGGTTGCCGCCGATGAAGTCGAGCGGCGCATTGCCGTAGCAGTCGTGCGCGAACCGTTGCTGGCATATTTGCGCGGCGAGACCTCGCGCTACGCGGGATACCCCGAAGCGGGCATTACGATCGAATTCCCGGACTGAAGCCACGCTTCGCGTTCGAGACGGTGCATCAGCACGTCGACCGGCGTTCCGCCGACTGTTGCACCGTGCGGAAGGACGCCCTCGTAGGTGAAACCGGCGCGTTCCAAAACACGGCGCGACGCTGCATTTTCCGGCACGCAATAGGCGTTGAGGCGCCCGAGCCCCGCATCCTCGAAGCCCGCTTCGATAACTGCGCGGACCGCTTCCGTCGCGACGCCGCGTCCACGGTGATCGCGAACGACGCTATAGCCGATCTCGCCCGAAGCAGGGTCGCGCTCCGCGATGCGCAGCGAAATCCACCCGGCCGGACGGCGTGTGTGCGAGGGATAGATCAGCCATTCAAACCGGCCGGTCGCTCCCGCGTGAAGATGCTTGGGGCGCCGCCCGACCATCTCGGTGAACACCGGCGCGCTGACTGACGGCAAGTCTTGGTACGTGCGGAGATCGGGCTGCTGCAGAATCGTCCAGAGCGCCCGTGCGTTCTCGACCGTCACCGGAACCATCCGCAACCGGGGCGTCCGCAAAGTTCTCATTCGGGGCTATGGTACCACGAACGGGCCTAGCGCTATCCGCGCGGCGCGTGATTGGACGGCATGAACCTTCAGAGCGCTTATTCTTCCGCCCGCCCGGCCGAGGTGCAGTTCGACGCCCTCGTCACCGGAAGCCCGCGCTTCTTTTATGGCAGCCGCACGCACTGCGAACACGAAGCCTTCGACGCGAGCACGGCTGCCGGGCCCGTAGAGATCGTCGACAACGTCGCTATCGCGCCGCGCGTGCCGGTATCGCCGGGCGATCGCGTGGAGGTGCGCGGTGAGATGGTGCACGACCCGGGACGCGATCCGGTGGTGCACTGGACGCATCACGATCCCGGCGGCCGGCATGCGGACGGCTTTATTCGCCTCCGGGGGCGGGTGTATGCTTAACGTCCTTGCCGAGCGTGATGAGTTCGGGAATCGTCACGAAACGGTAGCCCTGCTTTTTGAGAGCATCGACGATCAGCTTCGTCGCTTCGATATCGCTCGATCGATCGCAGACGTGCGCCGGTAACAAGTTCTTCCCGCAGATTTGGCCCCGGTTCCCGTCGTGCAGCACCACGATCGAGCCGTCGCTGACGCGCGGCAATACCCGCTGCGCGATCACCTGAGGCGGCGGATACTCCCAATCCCGCGCGAGCGGAACGGACCACATCACGACGGTGTAGCCGAGTTTGTGCGCGACCTCCATGACGGGCCAATCGCGCGCACCGAAGGGCGGGCGCATCAGATGCGTGCGAACGTGCGCGGCACGGTAGATCGCTGTGCCGGTGCGCTGCAGCGAACTGCGAATCTGCGAGCGCCGCATGACGATGAGATGCGGATGGTCCCACGTGTGGTTGCCGATGGCGTCGCCGTCGCGCACTTCACGGCGGACGACGGACGGATACGCTTGTACCGCACGGCCGACCAGGAAGAACGTTGCATGCACGTGCTCGCGCTCAAGCACGTCGAGAATGCGGCTGGTGTACGGCGGATTCGGCCCGTCGTCGAACGTAAGCGCAACGACGCGCTCGTTCCGCGGTCCGTGGGTGACGGTCGTGCCGAAAAGTTGATTCGTCGGTTGCTCGAATAGTTCGTACGCCAGGAACACGACGAGCGCCACGCCCGAAACAAGCGCGGCGATCCGGAAAACGATGCGCAGCACTATTTCGAGTTTCGAACGAGCACCCGCGCCTGCGCGACTTTCGCGCGGAACGTGGGTGTGCCGAAGCCGCGGAATGCTTGCACGATTTGCTGGAAGCGCGGATCGGCGAGCGACGTGCTCTGCAGTTTTGTAAGATCGGGCGTCGGACTGTTCTTGCCCAGCTCGATATGATACTGACGGCCGGCCGTTACCGCCCAATAGTGCGGGTCCGTGAAGGTGATCGTGCGCGAGCCCTGCTTATTGTCCGCGACTTGATGCACGTAGAGCGTGTAACGGACGTCGGTATTGCCCGCGTCGGGCCGGTTGGTCAGTTGCCAAATACCGTCTTGGACGACTTGTTCGAAAAAGAATGTGACGGCATAGGTTTTGTCCGGCGGCAGCGTAATGGTCACGACTTTTCCGGAGTAGCCTTGGATACGGTATTGCGCGGTGGAGACGCCGTTGTCGTTGCGCATGGTGTAGCGCTCTTCGTATATCGGCGGCTTGTCGTACGCAATTCTCAGCGAGAGATCCAGCACGCTGCGCGAATTGCGCACGTTCGCCAATTCCGCTTTGTGCTGGAAGTCCGGCCATTTTATAAACACGAGGCCGCAAATGATGAAGACGACGGCAAAGACGAAGACCGCGGTGCCGAACCAACTATCGCGCCGCATCCAGAACCTTGTTCACGACGGCGTCGGCCAGTGCGTTCTCTTTTCGCCTCACGTGCCTCACGTCCACGTGTTCGAATTTGCGCAGCAGCGCGGTGACGCGCCGGTACAGCGGCTGCAGATCCGGATGCTTCACCCGGTATTCGCCGGAGAGCTGTTTCACCACCAGTTCGCTATCCATACGCACCGCCAACCGGCGAAGACCGCGGTCGAGCGCGGCTTGCAAGCCCAATTCCAACGCGGTCCATTCCGCGACGTTATTGGTCGCCGTGCCGAGAAAAGAACCGACTTCTTGCAGGATGTCGCCGCGGGGCGATACGAGCACGGCGCCCGATGCGGCCGGTCCCGGATTTCCGCGGGAGCCTCCATCGGTAAACAGCGTCGCCTCGGCGACCGGAGCGGCAAAAAGCGGTTCCATCACGGAACCTTAAGTTTGGGCTACTGCGTCCTCGTGCCTCCGCACGCGCAAGAGCGCCTCATCGATGCTGGCCGCGATCGCGTGCGGGAAGCGCAGCAGACGGAGCACTTTGCGATGAAAGCTGCCCTCGGGGCAGACCAACACGATTTCGCGTCCCATTCGCGCCGCGCGCGCAGTGTGCGAGGCGAGCAGTCCGAACGCATGCACGCACACGAACGTCGCCTCTTCCAAACTCACGAGCACCGCGGGCACTTCGCCGGCTTGCAGATGCACGAGCGCAGCATCGAACTCATCCACGTTGAATACGTCGACGTCTCCTCGCGCCACCAAAAGCGGAAATCCGCCCGCATCTCTAAAGACGAACATCGGACCAATAGCGTACCGCCCGCCTGGCGAAAGCGCGATAGGTCTTCGATTAAAATCTGGCCTATAACCTTAAGGCGGAGTTTTATGTTCGATCCCGCACGCAGCGACGTGGCCGTGCAAAGAAAAAAGACCCAAGCATTTGGATCCCTTTTCAGATGGTCGGGCTGACTGGATTCGAACCAGCGACCTCCTGACCCCCAGTCAGGCGCGCTAACCAAGCTGCGCCACAGCCCGTCTCGGCGGCGCTATGCTTTAGGCATCGTTAGCGGCCATTCCCCTTCCCGCGCGTGGGGCAGAAGCACGGCTTGCGCCTCGGCCTTGCGAATGGGCGCGAGCCACCGGAAAAACAGCGTCGCGCATATCGCGCCTGCAAATTGCAACAACATGAAGCCGGGTACGTCGGCCGGGCGGATGCCGGAAAACGTGTCGGAAAGTGAGCGGGCAAGCGTCACCGCCGGATTGGCAAACGACGTCGAAGACGTAAACCAGTATGCGGCGACGATATATGCCGCGACTGTGAACGGCACGAGCGCCTTGCGAAACCTGACGGAGCCCCAGATGACGGCGAGCAGCCCGAACGTTGCGACGAATTCGCTGAAAAGTACGCCGGTGCCGTGGCGCGCGTGATGCGAAACGAAGATCGCCGGAAGGCCGAACATGGCGTTTGCGGCAGCAACGCCCGAAATGGCCCCGGCGATCTGCGCGACGACGTAAACAGGAACGTCACGCCATGGGAGTCCGCCCTCCATAGCATCCGCGATGGTTACGGCTGGATTGAAATGCGCGCCGGACACCGGTCCGAGTGCAATAATCAAACACACCAACGCACATCCCGTCGCGATGGAGTTCGCAAGTAATGCGAGAGCGCCGCTGCCGCCGGCAAGACGCTCCGCCATAATTCCGGATCCGACGATTGCCGCGAGCAGAAACGCCGTGCCTAGCGCCTCCGCCGCGGCTCGCCTCGCAAGTGTCATGCGCAGCAGGCCGTCTCCGGATCGTCGCGGTCTTCGGTGTCTTCATGCACCGTATAGACTTCCCAGCGGCGGCCTTCCGGATCGACCGCCCAAACTTTGGTTTGATTCGCGTAGCAGCACGTCTCTTCGCGTTCGATCGCCGATGCGAGGCCCGCGCCTTGCAAACGTTCGATCGCGCGTTCGACGCCGGCTGCCGTTTCCACATAGATTCCGTAGTGCGCGTCGCGCGACGGCGATACGCTCTCGCTCAAATCGAGCGCGAGTTCTAAACCCGGCTGCTCGGTGATGAACAGCGCGTAATCGTCGAGCACTTTGCTCGGTTTTGCATCGAGAAGCGTGCGATAGAACTCGATGCTCTTCTCCAGGTTTGCCGTTGCAAAATTCAGGTGCGTTTTCATGCATGTACTTTCTGTTGAAGGACGGCCGCCAGAGCCTGGTCGATGCGCTCCCGCGCACCGGCGGCGAGCCGGTAATACACCCAGGTCCCACGCCGTTCGCAGGTTACGAGTCCGGCTTCACGCAGGATCCGCAAGTGATGCGATACGGTGGGCTGATTGAGCGGCAAACCGTCCGTGAAATCGCACACGCAGACCTCATCGTCCACGCGAGCGAGCGTTGCCATAATCGTCAAGCGATGCGGGTCCGCGAGCGCTTTGAAGAGCGCAGCCCCGGCCGCGAACGCGTCCGTTGCAAGGTCTTTCGGCGGGCAGCATCGCTGTATCGACATATTTCGATATTAGACAATGTATCGACAGTTGTCAATACAGTCCCTAGCAGATTAGGGCTGCGCCACCATGACGAGCCATTCGCCCTCGAGGTCGCGCGTGCGGCCGGCTTCATGCCAGCCGGTTTTCCGGTAGAGCGCAACGGCGCTTGCATTCCACGGACGAACTTCGAGCCGAACTTCCCGCACGCGCAGCTCGCGCATGACGCGCAGGCCTTCGCGCACGAGCGAGGTCGCAACGCCGCGGCCATGCATCGCGGGGACGACGGCGATGTTCAGCAACTGCGCGTCGCCGGTGCTGCGATAACGGTTGCCGCTGCGCACGAACAAGACTTTGTTGAGCAGCACGCGCCACACGGCCGAAAAGCGTAACGCAAATCCCCCGCGCAGCGCCGACCAGGCCCACCGGAATATAACGCCGCGCCGGATCGCTTGGCGCTGCACGCGCTTCAGACTCGGAACGAAGATCGCATAACCGACGAGCGCGCCATCGTGGTGCGCGCCCAGAAATCCGGCGGGCTCCACTTCACGCACGAACCGCCACACATCCGTAAAAGCAGCCGGACGAGCTCCTTCGCGATAACGCGATGCATGCTCGTCCGAAAACGCTTCGAAAAAGATCTCGGCCGCCGCATCGACATCGTTCGCGGCCAGCGGCTCGATCGTCAGCGCTTGCGGCCGCCCTTCTTGGCCCGGCCCGCGCCGACGGCCTCTTTTAAATTCTTGCCCGGAATAAACGCCGGCACCTTACGCGCGGCGATATTGATCGCCTCGCCGGTTTTTGGATTGCGTCCCTCGCGCGCGCGCCGCTGGCGCACGACGAAACTCCCGAACGGCGTGAGCGCGACGCGTTCGCCTTTGTGCAAACCGCTCAAGATTTCATCGAGAATCAATTCCAAAATCTCGCCCGTTTGCCGCTTGGAAACGCCTGCCTGAACGGACACAGCATCGATGATATCGGCCTTGGTCAAATGAGCGTCTCCTTATTTCGCGAGATTCGCCGCGGCGCGCAACGCGAGCAGATACGACTGCGCGCCGAACCCGGCAATCGTACCCACACAAACGGGGCCGACGACGCTCGTGCGACGGAACGCTTCCCGCGCCTGCGTATTCGAGAGATGCGCCTCGACCACGGGCACGGAGATCGCGGCGATTGCATCGGCAATCGCGTACGAATAATGCGTGTATGCGCCTGGATTCAAAACGATCGCGTCGTACGTTTTGCGAGCGGCGTGCAGTTCGTCGATAATCGCGCCTTCGGCGTTGTGTTGAACGCAGGTCGCTTCGATCGATAATTCGCGCGCGAGCTCGGCAATCGCCGCATCGATTGCAGCGAGCGTTTGTGAGCCGTAGATTGCGGGCTCCCGCTCGCCGAGCAAATTCAAATTCGGTCCGTGGATCACGAGGACGCGCATGCGCGGCCTTTCGCAGAGGGAAGTCTCGCAACCTGGGTAAGTTGCGCCGTATGCCCGATTTACTGATCAGCGCCTCCGCGCCTGACGCCGGTTTCGCCGTCGTCGCGGGGATTACAACCGAACTCGTACGCGAGGCGCAGACGCGGCACGCCCTAAGTCCGACGGCGACGGCGGCCGTCGGCCGCCTGACGACCGGCGCCGCGCTGCTCGGCGCGGGTTTGAAAGGCAAAGAACGCATTTCGTTGCAGGTGCAAGGCGACGGCCCGATTCGCGGCATTGTGTCGGATGTCTGGCTCATCGATGACGAGCGCGTCGCAGCGCGCGGTTACGCGAAAGTGCCCGATGTCGACATCCCGCTGAACGGACGTGGTAAATTCGATGTGGCGGGCGCGATCGGCGAAGGGTCGATGCAGGTGACGAAGTCGTATGAGGTCGGTCAGCCGTATGCGGGCGTCGTACCGCTGCACAGCGGCGAGATCGCCGAAGACATCGCCTCGTATTTGGTCAACTCGGAGCAGATTCCAAGCGTGGTCGCGCTAGGCGTGCTGGCGGATCCGAACGGCGTGAAAGCGGCGGGTGGGGTTATCGCGCAGCTGTTGCCCGGCGCGGATGAGAAGGCCGTTGCGGCGCTCGAACAGCGCGCGCTCGCGATGCCGCCGGTGACGAAACTCATCAACGAAGGCGCCGATGCGCACGCGCTGCTGCACGCGCTCGCGGGGCCGGTAGAGCTGCGGGCTCACCGTACGATGAGCGTACAGTTCTCGTGCCGCTGCACGCGAGAAAAAGTCGAGGCCGCTCTGCTCGGACTCGGCGCCGACGAACTAGCGAAGATGGCGCGCGAGCAAACCGAAACTGAAGCGACCTGCGAATTCTGTAAAAAGATGTACGTGTTCACCAAAGACGAGGTGAACGCGCTGGCTACTCGCCTGAAAAAAGCGTAGCGGGCGGTTCGCGGTACGTCTCGATGCGCTGCCAGTAGCGCTCTTTGATCGTGCCGTGATCGTTCTCGTACCACCAGCCGCATTCGCACCGGATCGGCGGGTCGCCCGGCGCCAAGCGCGCGTACTCGCGCTTGCAGCGCTTGCACACGAATTTCTTGCCTTTGATCGGTTTCATCGACGAGGTGTACGTTACAGCTTGTTCGGCCATCTTATCTCTCGTTGGGCAGCACTTTTACGAACTTGCGCGATCCCACCGACAGCACTGCCGGCTGCGTGGCGCCCCACGCCGCGCGGGGATCGTCCACGAGTATACCATCCACCTTCACGCCGTTCCCCGAGATTAGTCGCTCGGCAGCGCGCTTGCTCTCTGCAAAACCGGCGGCCACGATGACGTCGGCCACGCGGCGCGCCGCGCCCAGGGCCATCTCCGGAACGTCGGACGGCAGTTCGCGGCGCTGTACCGTCCGTTCGAAGTAGCCGCGCGCCGCCTTTGCGGCATCGGCGCCGTGATAGCGCGCTACGATCTCCTCGGCCAGCCGCTTCTTCTCATCCATGGGATGCAGCGTGCCGCCCGCGAGCCCCGATTGTAAATGCGCGACATCGGCGATCGAGCGGAACGCGCCCAAGCGCGCGTAGCGCGGCATCATCTCGTCGGTGATCCGCATGAGTTTTCCGAATTGCTGCTCGGCGGGCTCCGTGATGCCGACGTAATTGCCTTTGGACTTCGACATTTTCTCGATACCGTCGAGTCCTTCGAGGAGCGGAACCGTCATGCAAATCTGCTCGCGCTGACCGGCTTCGCGTTGATAGTGCCGGCCCATCAGCAGATTGAACAATTGGTCGTTGCCGCCAAGCTCGACATCCGCTTCAAGTGCGACGCTGTCGTATGCTTGCGCGACCGGATACAGAAACTCGTGCAGCGATATCGGCGTTCCGCCGGTGTACCGAACGCGAAAATCTTCGCGTTCCAGCATCTGCGCGACGGTGACGCGCGCGAGAAGACGCAGCAGATCTTCCATCGTTAGCGGCGCGAGCCAGCTGGAGTTGTACTCGAGTTTGATCCGCTCCATGTCGAGCACTTTGCCGGCTTGATCCGCGTACGTTTTCATGTTCGCTTGGATCTCTTCGGTCGTCAGCGGCGGCCGAAGCTCGTTCCGGCCGGTCGGATCGCCGATGCGCGCGGTAAAATCGCCGATGAGCAGCACGACATTGTGGCCGGCTTCGACAAACTGCTGCAGCTTGTGCAGCACGACCGCGTGCCCGATGTGGAGGTCGGCGCTCGTCGGATCGAGGCCCAGCTTTACGGTGAGCGGTTTGGCCTCGCGGATGCGCGCCTCAAATTCGGGGCGCGTTTCGACGTGATCGAAACCGTCGAGGAGATCTTCTAGCGATGGGGACATGGAGGCCGCTGGTTCGACGCTTGCCGCTTCCAGCCTGGTCGGTTTAGCGCAATTCGAAAATGGTGACGCCGCCGCCGCCTTCGCTTTCGCCGCCGTAGCGCACATTTTTGACGTGAGGGTGGGCGCGCAAGAACTCTTGCAGCCCGCGCCCGAGCATTCCGGTGCCCTTCCCGTGAATGAGCCGCAGCGGTGAATTGCCCGCAAGCACCGCTTCGTCGATCCATGAGTCCACGACCGGCTCGGCTTCGATGTAGCGCTTACCGCGGACATCCAGTTCGGCCATGGTGCGCGTGGCCGCTTCCATGCGCGCGGCTCCGCCGCCGCTTTCGCGCCGCGCGGCCCGCGCGCGTGCTTTTTCTTCGGTCGAGCGCCCGCGGCGGTGAACGTCACTCTTTGCAACGACCGTCTTCATCGCCCCAATCGCAACGAGTACCGAATCGCCGTTATCGGCGATAACCGTTCCATCGGAATTGAGCGATGCGACGCGCACGAGATCGCCTTCGGCAAGCGCGGCCGGTTCCGAAGAATCGCCGGCCGCAGCGGGACCGGCTTTGACGCCGATATCGCGGCGCATCTGGTCGATGGTCCGCTGCAGCAGCGCGCTTTGCCCCGGCGTAACGCGCGCTTTGGCATGCTGCTGTTGGCGTTCGGCGGCACGGCGCGCCAACTCCGTGCTGAAGTCGCGCAGCGTTTGCTGCATGCGCGCTTCAGCGGCGTCTGCGAATTCGCGGCGTTCCTTTTCGAGCGCATCCGTCCGCGAACGCAAATTCTCTTGCAGTTTTCCGACGTGCGAGCGTTCCCGTGCGAGCGCGTCGCGCTCGCTCTGAAGCTGCGCGCTGAGCTCCGAGAGCTCCGCGAGCGCGCCTTCGTAATCGCGCTCGCGCGAGCCGAGCAACGATTCCGCGCGCGCGATCAGTGCGCCGGGAATGCCGAGCGAGCGTGCTAAGGGGAACGCGAGCGATTGCCCCGGCATGCCGACATCGAGGTGATACGTGGGCGCAAAGCTTTGGGGATCGAAACGCACGCTGGCGTTCGCAACGCCGTTTGTTTGATGCGCAAACAGTTTGAGCTCCGTCGCGTGCGTCGTCACGATGCCGCAGGCGCGGACGTCCAGCAGGCGTTCCAGCATGGCAACCGCCAATGCGGCGCCGCTGGTTGGCTCCGTTCCGCCGCCGATTTCATCGACCAGCACGAGTGAACGCTCGCCGGCATGCGCGATGATCTCGCGCATGCGGCGTAGATGAGCCGAAAACGTCGACGCGTTTTCCGCGATGGACTGCTCGTCGCCGATGTCGGTGAAGATGCGCGTGAAGTGTCCGATTTGAGAGCCTGCGGCAGCTGGAATCTGCATGCCGGCGTACGTCATTGCGACGAATAGGCCGACCATCTTGAGCGCGACGGTTTTGCCGCCCATGTTCGGACCGCTGATGACCATCAAACGGACGTCGTTCGTCAATTCCAGCGATTGCGGCACCGCCCGGTCACCAAGCAGCGGATGGCGCCCGTCCGTAATGCACAGGATGGGATCGTCCAGAAGTTCCGCAGGACGCGCGTTCATGGCTTGCGCGACGCGAGCCTTGGCCACGAGCAGATCGAGTTGTGCGAGCATCTCGATGTTGATATCGATCTGTTCCGCGTTCGCGCCGGCAAGCCGCGAGAGCTCTTGCAGGATGCGCGCGATCTCGCGTTCTTCTTCCAAACGCAGCGTGCGAAGGCGGTTGTTCGCATCCAGTGCAGCGAGCGGCTCGACGAAGAGTGTTTGACCGCTCGAACTCGTGTCGTGCACGATGCCCGGAACCTCACCGCTGAACTCGGCTTTGATCGGCACGACGAAGCGGCCCTCACGGATCGTGACGACGGCGTCCTGAATTGCCCGCGCGTACTTCGAAGAGCGCAGCATCGCCGACACGCGATCGCGCGCCTCGTTCTGCGCGTGCTGGATATTCTTACGAATGCGGCCGAGCGCGGGCGAGGCGCGTTCCAGGACGGTGCCGCGCTCGTCTATCGCATCGGTGAGCGCGCGATGCACGTCCTTGAGCGGACGATACGGCGCGGTTATCGAGGCGATGGCGTCATCGGGCTGCTCGCGCGTTTTGTTGTAAGCGGCCGCTGCGGCCGCGATGGCATCGCCGATCGCCCGCAGCTCGGCGGCGGCGAGCGTCGTGCCGATCGCCGCGCGCTGCGTGAAATCCGCGGTGTCCGCAGCGGCCTGCACGTGCATATCGGCGGCGGCGACCAGCGCGCGGATATGCTCCGTCGCCGCCTGCTCGCGGCGCACTTGTTCGAAATCGGTGTGAGGCGTCAGCGCTTCGGCGTAGGCCCGGCCGCGTTCCGTGCGCGTTTGCGCGATGACGCGATCTCGCACGCCGGCGAAGTCGAGGGTTTCGAGCGTGCGGGGGTCGGCTAGGCTCACAATGACACACTGACCCCCGCGACGTTACGAAAGTTTCTTTTGCAGAAGTTCTTGGACAAGGGCTGGGTTCGCTTTGCCGCGGGACTGTTTCATCACTTGACCGGTAAGGAAGCCTAAAATGTTGGTCTTGCCCGCTTTATAGTCGGCGACGGCTTTTTCGTTCGTCGCGAGCACTTCATCGACGAACTTCTCGATTGCGCCCGTGTCGCTGGTTTGCGCAAGGCCTTCCTTCTCGACAATCGCCTTCGGTGAGCCTTGCCCGTTCCACATGCGTTCGAGCAGTTCTTTGGCGATCTTCGAATTTATGGTCTTTGCGTCGACCAACGCGATGAGTTCGGCCAAATGCTCGGGCGTCACCGGCGATTCGGGAACGGACGTCCCGCTCTCGTTCGCCAAGCGCGAGAGATCGCCGAGCACGAAATTCATGCTCTGCTGCGGGTTTTTGCTTGCGGCCACGGCGCGGTCGAAATAGTCCGCCAACGCCAGATTATCGATCAGCTGCGTCGCCTGTTTGACGTCGAGCCCGTACTCTTTCGTGTAGCGTTCGAAACGCTGCGGCGGAAGCAGCGGCAACGATGCTTTGATGCGCTCGACGGTGGCTCGATCCACTTCGATCGGCACCAAGTCGGGATCGGGAAAGTACCGGTAATCGTGCGCCTGTTCTTTGCTGCGCATGGTGTGCGTCGTTCCTTGCACCTCGTCCCAGCCTCGCGTTTCTTGCACGACCCGGCCGCCGCTCTCCACCACGGAGATCTGGCGCGCGATCTCGCTTTCGATTGCGCGGAACACCGAGCGGAACGAATTCATGTTTTTGATCTCGGCTTTGGTGCCGTATTCACTTGCGCCGGCGGGACGAATGGACACGTTGGCATCGCAGCGCAGCGAGCCTTCCTCCATTTTCACGTCACTCACACCGAGTTGCACGAACGTTCGTTTGAGCGCTTCCAGATAGCCGACCGCCTCTTCCGCGCTGCGGATGTCGGGCTCCGACACGCACTCCATGAGCGGAACGCCCGCGCGGTTGAAGTCGATTAACGAATAACTGCTTCCCGCAATACGTCCGTCGCCGCTCCCCGCATGGGTCGATTTTCCGGTGTCTTCTTCCAAATGAATGCGCGTGAGGCGGCATTCTTTCATCGTGCCGTCCTCGAGCCAG
The DNA here is from genome assembly GCA_025934645.1 of Vulcanimicrobiia bacterium. Taxonomy (GTDB): domain Bacteria; phylum Vulcanimicrobiota; class Vulcanimicrobiia; order Vulcanimicrobiales; family Vulcanimicrobiaceae; genus JAICWY01. The sequence goes on along the minus strand of JAICWY010000016.1, from coordinate 10,572 downwards.
TAGCGCACGACGCCGCCTTGCGTGAGCGGCATGTCGTATTGCGAGATCTGGTAATCTTTGGGCATGTCCGGATAGAAGTAATTCTTCCGGTCGAATTTGGAGAAAGCCGGGATCTCGGCGTCAAACGCCAAGCCCGCCGCGATCATGTGCTGGATGGCTTCTTTGTTCGCAACCGGAAGCGCTCCGGGAAGCGCAAGGCACACCGGGCAGACTTTGGTGTTCGGCTCGCCGCCGAACTCGTTCGGGCACGCACAGAACATCTTGCTCTTGGTTTTGAGCTCGACGTGGCACTCGATGCCGATCACGGCTTCGTAACCCCCGGCCTTCGGCCCACTCGCCGTGTTCATGATGCTACCTCGAGCATTTTCGGTTCGTGCCGACGGGCGTGATGCGTGGCTTGTTCGTAGGCGTGCGCGGCGCCGAGGAGACGCGCCTCTTCGAACAACGGCGCCGCGAGCTGCAGGCCCATCGGCATGCCGTCCACCCAGCCGCACGGTACCGAGAGCGCGGGCAAGCCGGCGAGTGACATCGGAATCGTGTAGTAATCCATCATGTACATGCTGTAAGGATCGCTCTTGGATTTAAAACGGAACGCAGGCGAGCTGGCCGCCGGCGAGGCGATCAGATCGCACGATTCGAACGCGCGTTTGAAGTCCTGCGAGAACAGCGTGCGCGCTTTTTGCGCTTTCACGTAATACGCGTCGTAATAGCCGCTCGAGAGCGCGTACGTGCCGATGAGAATCCGCCGCTTCACTTCCGGGCCGAAACCGGCAGCGCGCGTTTTCTCGTACATCTGTCCGACGTCCGCGCCTTCGATGCGCATACCGTACCGCACGCCGTCGAAGCGCGCCAGATTACTGCTGCATTCCGCCGGCGCGATAAGATAATACGTGGCCAGACCGTAGTCCGCCGTTGGCAGCGAAACGTCGACCAATTCTGCGCCCAGTTTCTCGAGTTCCGCGTACGTCTGCTGATAGAGCGCGTGAATCTCGGGACCGAGATTTTCGGTCACGAACTCCTTGACGATGCCGACGCGCACACCTTTGAGATCCGTGCGCAGCGCGGTGCTCGCTGCTTCGACCTGACGGTCGATGCTGGTGGAATCCATCGGATCGTGCCCGGCCATCGCTTCGTATGCGAGCGCGGCGTCTTCGACCGTGCGCGTAAGCGGCCCGATCTGATCGAGGCTGGATGCAAAGGCGATAAGGCCGTACCGCGAGATGCGGCCGTAGGTCGGTTTGAAGCCGACGATGTTGCAGAATGCGGCCGGCTCGCGAATCGAACCGCCGGTATCGCTGCCCATGCCGATCGCCGCTTCGTACGCCGCGACCGCTGCAGCCGACCCGCCGGAGCTTCCGCCGGGAACGCGATCGAGATCGTATGGGTTGCGCGTTTCGCCGAGCGCGCTGTTCTCGCACGAACTGCCCATCGCGAATTCGTCCATGTTCGCTTTGCCCACGGGAATGCCGCCGGCATTCAGAATGCGCTGCACTGCGGTTCCGGTGTATGGCGAGATCCAGTTTTCCAGAATCTTCGATCCGCAAGTGGTACGCGTGCCCGTCAGACACATGTTGTCTTTCACGGCCACCGGCACGCCGGCGAGCGGGAGCTTCTCACCGTTTTTCACGCGGGCGTCCACATTGCGCGCGGTTTCGCGCGCGAGATCGTGCAGGCGCGTCAAATACGAGCCGATGCGATCGTCCACGGCATCCACGTGCGCGAGCACCGCATCGGTCACATCGCTTGCCGAAAATGCCGCGCCGTTTACGCCGCGCGCCACTTCGGCGGCGCTCATCCGGATGAAATCGCTCATGCTAACCCTCTTCCGCAATAATGCGCGGCACGCGGAAGAACGAGCCTTGCCGCTGAGGGGCCATCGAAAGCACCGTTTCGCGGTCGAGGCATTGCCCAGCCGCGTCCTCACGCTCGACGTTGCGCGATTCCACCACTTGCGCGGTGGCGGCAACGGACGCGGTGTCGAGCTCGGAGAGCACGTTCACGTGCCCGAGCAGATCGCCGAGTTGCGCGCCGAACGTTGCGACTTCTTCGTCGGTGAGTTCGATACGCGCGAGCTTCGCGACGTAACGGATGTCGATTTTCGTTTCAGCGGATGACAAAATCGGGGTACTCCTTGGGCCATGACGGAACGGGGGCGTCTTTGAACGCTTCGCCGATAACTTGCTGTTGCTTCGCGCTCTCGCGGTACAGCGTGACGAGCGTCTCGATGTGGCCGGTGTGCGGAAACATGTCGAACGGCTGCACTACGCCGAGCCGGTATCCTTTGGATGAGAGAAACTTTAAATCCCGGGCGAGCGTCGCGGGATCGCACGAGAGATACCAAATGTTCGGCACTCCGCTCTGCGCGACGGCCTCGAGCGTCACCTCGTCGCTGCCTTTGCGAGGCGGGTCCAGGAACGCGATCTGCGCGCCCTCGAGCGCGCGCCGTACCTCGCCGCGGCTGATCAGCTCTTCCACGCGGCCGGCGACGAACTTCACAGAACCTTCTAATTGATTGAGCGCCGCGTTTTCGCGCGCTTCGGCGATGGCTTGCGCGTTCTCTTCCACGCCGAGCACGTCACTGCCGAGCTTGGCGAAGAACAGCGAGAACGTGCCGGCGCCGCAATAGAGATCGACGATCTTGCGCGGCGTGTCCAAGCCCGGGCGCATCATCTCGAAGATGCGGCCCACGATCTCCACGTTCACCTGGAAGAACGAACCGGCGGAGACGCGGTAGCGCACGCCGCCGATCTGCTCCTCGATCTGCGGCTCGCCGGCAATCACGGTGTGTTTGCGCCCGACGATGGCATTTTGGCTGGAAAGATCGTACGAATTCGTAATGCCGACCGCGCCCGGCAATTGCCGCATCAGCGCGGCGGCTTGATGCGCGAGCTCTGCGGATGGTTCGGCGGTCGTACACGTGACGACCGTTTGCTCCGTCGCTTTGGCAGTGCGCTCCACGATATGGCGTGCGCCCGCAAGCGCCGTTCCCAGTCCGGGTTGCGCGAGCGCTTCATTTAACCGCTCGATGTGTGCGTTCAATTGCGGCATGACGATCGGACAGCCGGCGATCGGCACGAGTTCGTGCGAACGCTGCTGATAGAAGCCTAGACGCGGCGTGGGCACGCCGCGTTCCACGACGAGCGACATTTTGTTGCGGTAGTTGCGGGGGTTGATCATGCCGATCGGGTCGCGAACCGCGGCGCCGGTAAAACCGCCGATGCGCTGCAAGGCGTTGCGGACGACGTCTTGCTTCCACCCGAGTTGCGCCGGGTAGGTCATGTGCTGCACCTGACATCCCCCGCACAACCCGAAGACGGGGCAGAACGGCTGAGCGCGGAAGGGCGAGCGCAACGTCAGCTTCACCATTTCACCGACAGCGTACTTCGGCTTGACCGTCGTAATTTTGACGACCGCGCGTTCCTGGGGCAACGGACCAAAGCAAAAGACGACCATGCCGCCGGTGCGTCCGACGGCCTGCCCATTTGCAAGAAGGTCGTTGAATCCGAGTTCTACCTGCGCCCCAACTTTAAGGGGGCCGTTCAAGTTAGCCGGAGTGTCTCTGGTCGTCAAGCGTTTTGAGGAGTTGGTTCGCCTCATCGATGAGTTGCTGAATGCGCTGGCTCGTTGGATCGGCCGGCTGCCTTGCCATCAATGCGCGAACCACAGTGAACGCAAGCGCCGCGGAAAGCCCGGCGACGCCGATCCACACCAGCGTGCGCGTGACGTTGGCGTCGCGTGCGGCCGGCGCTTCTCCATTCGTTCCGTGCGTCTCGATGGTCTCGTGGTGCGCTTGCGTCAAAATTCGTCGTACTCCTATGGCTGAAGGGACTCTTCGCTAGGGATCCGTTTTATACATGGCGGAAGGCGGCCGGATGAACCTGCTGCCTGCCCTGATCGCCGCCATTCTCGCTGTGGTACCCGTTTCGAGCGGGCAAGTCTCCGTCGCCTACGCGGGTTCGCTTGTGCGCACGATGGAAGGGCCCGTCGCGCAGTCGCTCCGCGAGCGGACCGGCCTGCAGTTCAGCGGCGAAGCAAAAGGCAGCCGGGCGCTGGCGCATCTGATCTCTGCCGGGCTGCGTACGCCCGATGTCTTCTTGAGCGCGGACCCCAAACTCATGGACGGCATCTGCGACGGTTACACAATCTTCGGCTCCGCCAGCATGGTCATAGCCTACTCGCCTCGATCGCCGCATCGCGCCCTCTTCGAGCAAGTAGCACGCGGCCGCCGCTCGCTGCTCAGCGCATTGACGCAGCCCGGCGTGCGCATCGGGCGCACCGATCCGCAGCTGGACCCCAAGGGCGCGCGCACCGTTCGCAGCCTCACGCTTCTGGGCCGCCATTTCCACGATCCGCGCGCGGCGGAGCAGGTGCTGGCGAACTCTGCGGTCTTTCCGGAGGAAGATCTCGCCGTGCGCGTCGAGAGCGGCGAATTGGACGCGGGCTTCTTCTACTCCACGGAGACACCGGGCCGCGGTCTGGCAACGCTGGCGTTGCCGCCCGACAGTAATCTCTCAACGCAGATCGCCTACGCAATCGGGGAAGTGCGCGGCGCGAAGCATCCTGCGGCGGCGCGCGAGTTCATTGCGTTCCTTTTGCACGGAGACGGACGGCGCATTCTCGAATCTGCGGGTGTGCGCTACTTCACGCGCGTCACCACCGTCCGCTAACACAACTTTTTGCGCCACCGGATCTCGCGGCTGTTCGCCGCTGCCTTTTTCCTCTCGCTCGTACTGCACTTCATTGCCGGGCCGCTGCTGGTTTGGCTTTTCGGCGTGCGCCTGTCGCCCATCGCGCAGCCGGCGCCCCAGGTGGTGGTGATGCGCATAACGTCGAGCTCGATCCGGCATGCATCGCAGCCGAAGCCGCACCGCGCGCATCTGCCGGCGGCGCGCCCGGCCGCGCAGGTGCACCCAGTGGAGCGGCCGCAGCAGCTGGCGCAGTCCAAAGCGTTGCAGCCGCAGCCGCACGAAGTGCGCCGCGAGATCGCGCGCTTCGATCCGCGCTCGATCCACCCGCCCCCGGCGCACGCGATAGCGGTCAATGCGCCGCAAACGCAGGAGGCGATGTACGAGCGCACCATCGCCAAATTGCGTGCCGAGAACAACCCCCTCCTGAGCGCTGCTCGTCCCGTGTCACAGCCTGCGGCCCCCAAGCACTATTCGTACGATTTCTCCGGGGTAGGAACGGCTCCGGATTCCGAAGGGGTTCTCACGCCGGTGCAAAGCTGGCATGACGGCGGCTATGATTACTATTATGTGCGGTACTGGGTGCAATACGCGGACGGCAGCACGGAAACGGGCGTGGTGCCATGGCCGCTGCGGTATCGTCCTTCACAGGATCCGTTCCGCTTAGGATTGGAGCACTTTCCGTTGCCCGTGCCATTGCCCGATTACGTGCTGCCCGGCGGTACGAATCTGCATCCGCTGGTTGCATTTTGTTTCGAACATCGCGAGGAGTTTCCGAGTTGTCCGATCAGGCACGATTAAGCCGCGGCGCATTCGTCGCTACCGCAGCGGCCGCGTGCGCGCTGCCGTCGCTGCGCGCGTTTGCCGCCACCGCGGCCGGCGATTCGCCCGACGCGGTGTTCGGCGCTATCGAGAACCGCGTAGGCGGCCGGCTCGGCGTCTTCGCGTTCGACACCGGCAGCGGGCGCAGTATTGCGTACCGCGCGTCGGAACGTTTTCCGATGTGCAGCACGTTCAAATCGCTCGCCGTCGCCGCCGTGCTGGCGCGCGTCGATGCCGGTCGCGAGCGGCTGGCACGCCGCGTGCCGTATACGCATCGCGATCTGCTTGACTATGCGCCGGTGACGCGCGCGCACGCCCGGCAAGGCTGGATGACGGTTGAGGCACTGTGTCAAGCGGCGATCGAGCTCAGCGACAATACGGCGGCGAATCTTTTGCTGGTATCCCTCGGCGGACCGCAGGCGGTTACGCGGTACGCCCGATCGCTGGGCGACAGTGTGACGCGGTTAGATCGCACGGAACCATCGCTGAACGAGTATAAGCCCGGCGAATTGCGCGACACGACTTCGCCCGAAGCGATGGCGCACGATTGGGAGCGCATTTTGGTAGGCGACGCACTCTCCGCGCACTCGCGCAATTTGCTTCGCGGCTGGTTGACAGCGGATAAAACCGGATTGGATTGCATTCGCGCCGGCGTTCCAAAAAATTGGGTTGGCGGCGACAAAACCGGATCCGGCGATAACGGCACGCGCAACGACGTCGCGATTCTCAAACCGCCGGACCGCCCGCCGGTTATCGTTGCGGCTTACCTTACCGGCGCGACGGCTTCATCTTCCGCGCGAAACGCCGCTTTAGCGGAAGTCGGCCGCATCGTAGGCTTGACGTTTTAGCGCCTACTGAAAGTTTCGGGAGCGCATGGCGCCCGTCACGTCCGACGCGTCGAATTCCCATACCTTGCGCGCCAGCATGTCGATGCAGCCGCTCTCTTTTTGAAGCTGTCCCTCGACGATGACCGTCATGGACTGCCGGATCGTGCGGCGGTATTTTTCGTAAACGTCAGGACGCACGATGACGTTCACCAAACCCGTTTCATCCTCGAGCGTAAGAAACACGAAGCCCTTTGCTGTGCCGGGCCGTTGCCGCGTGATAACCAGCCCGCCGACTTTGCAGATGCGATTGCCCGGCATCTCGGGCAGTTTGTTCGCGGGAATGACGCCTTGGCGTTCGAGCAGCGGACGCACGTGCGCGATCGGCTGCTGTTTGGGGGTAACGCCGGTCGACCACAAGTCAAACGCGGTTTCCTGACGCGCGGATATCGAAGCGAACTTCGCGTGCGGTTCGTCGACGTCCATCATCCGGCCCAGTTCGCCGCGCGTTTCGCGCTCGTCCAAACCGCGCAGCGCCCACATCGCCTCGCGCCGCGTTTTGAACCACGGCGTAAATGCGCCCGCGACCGCGAGATTTTCCATCGCTTCCTTTTCGAGTTGCGTGCGTTTGGCAAAATCGAGGAGATCGTGAAATGGACCTCGTGAAACCGCGGCTTGCAAGCGCTCGCGCTGCGCTTCGCCCAACCCGCGCACGAGATGGAAACCCAGACGCAGCGCGCCTTCTGCGTCGACGTAACTCCAGTATTCGCTGGCGTTCACGGTAACCGGCTTCACGGCGACATCGTGGCGGCGCGCGTCGTTGACCAGCACTTCGGTGGAGTAAAAGCCCATCGGCTGCACGTTGAGGATAGCGGCGGCAAAAACTGCGGGATGATGGCACTTCACATACGCCGATGCATACGCGAGCAGCGCGAAGCTGGCCGCGTGCGATTCGGGGAAGCCGTAATCCGCGAAGCCTTCGAGCATGTGAAAGAGTTGCTCTGCGGCGGCGCGATCGATGCCGTTCTCGACCATGCCGGCGACAAGCTTCGGATAGATCTCTTGCATGCGTTCGTGCGAGCGTTTATGGCCCATCGCGCGCCGCAAGCGATCCGCTTCACCCGGCGAAAAACCGGCGGCTTCGACCGCCATGCGCATACCCTGTTCTTGAAAGAGCGGCACGCCCAGCGTGCGTTCCAAGACTGGTTTGAGTTTGGGATGCGGATACGTTACCGGTTCCAGACCCGCGCGGCGGCGCAAGAACGGATGGATCATTTGCCCTTGAATCGGGCCCGGCCGGATGATCGCGACTTGCATGACAATGTCGTAGAAGCGCTCGGGCTTCATGCGCGGCAGCATGGATTGCTGCGCGCGCGATTCGATTTGGAATACGCCGATGGTGTCGGCGCGCTGGATCATTTCGTAGGTCGGCTTGTCGTCTGCGGGAATCGTATGGAGCGCCATGTTCGTACCGGTAACGCGTTCGTGCAACGCAAACGCTTCTCGCAGCAACGAGAGCATGCCCAGGCCCAGTAAGTCGATTTTGATCAAGCCCAGTTCCTGGAGATCGTCTTTGTCCCACTGTACGATCGTGCGGTCGCGCATGGTCGCCCATTCCACGGGCGCCACGCGCACGAGCGGATCGCGCGTGATCACCATGCCGCCGGAGTGAATGCCCATGTGCCGCGGAAAACCGTCGATGCGCCGGCACAACGCGAAGAGCCGTTCCCCGATCTCGCCTTCGAGCGGGGCTTTGATGTGCGGGTCGGGATTGTCGCCGTAATCGCGATCGTTGAATCCGTGAAACGCGTGCGCGCGGCCAAGGGGCGGCGCTTGCGCGATGCCGCGACGGGGCTCGATAGGCTGCTCACCATGACCCGGCATTATCCCCGTTGCGCCGGCTAGGGATTCGCGGGCATCGTATTCTTTCGCGACGGCGTCGACCTGCGCGAGCGTAAGTCCGATGGCTTTGCCCACATCGCGAATCGCCGACCGCGTATGATACGTCACGACTTCAGCGGCCATCGCCGCATGCGTGCGGCCATAGCGTTCGTAGACGTATTGAATCACCTTCTCGCGATCCTGATGCGCAAAGTCCACGTCTATATCGGGAATCTCTTTGCGGCCTTCGGACATGAAGCGCTCGAAGAGCAAGTCCATGCCGATCGGATCGACCGCGGTGATTCCGAGCGAGTAACAGACGGCAGAATTCGCCGCGGAGCCGCGGCCCTGGCAGAGCACGCCCATCTCGCCGGCAGCACGAACGATGTCCCAGACGATCAGAAAATAGCCGGCGAGATCCATTTTCGCGATCATGCCGAGTTCGTATTCCAACTGACGCTCGACGTTCGATGCAAGCGGCGTGCCGTAGCGTCCGGCCGCGCCGCGGTAGACCAGCTCGCGCAAATAGCTTTGGCGCGTGTATCCCTCGGGTACCGGAAAAAGCGGAAACTGGCCGGCTAAGCGTTCCAAGCGGAACGCGCAGCGCTCTGCAATCACCAGCGTGTTGCGGATAGCCTGCGGAAAGCCCGCGAAGATCTGTGCCATCATGCGCGGCGCTTTGAGATGATACTCGGCGTTGGGGCGCAGCAGCGCTTCTTCGCGCGCCTGCGCCAGCGTCGTTTTCTGTTTGACGCAGTACAGCACGTCGGCAAGGCGCGCGTGCTCTTTGCGCGCGTACATGACGCCGTTGGTCGCGACGTACGGTAGGTCAAGCTCTGCGGCCACGGCGAGCAATTCGCGGCACCGGCGCGCGTCGGCCGCGTGCAAATGGTGCTGCAGTTCGACGTACACATTGGCCCCGAACCGTTCACGCAGCATGCGTAGGTGCGCCGCGTCCGCAACCGGACAGAGCGCGATAAGCCCCTCGGTGCGGCTATCCAGATCGGCGTATTCCAACGCGGGTTCGTTCTTGCTTCCGCGCAGCTGACCGCTCGAAATAATCTCGCACAGATTCGCGTAACCGCGCTCATCTTCAACCAGCGCGACGAGCGTCCGGCCGTCGGTAAAGCGCAACTCGCTGCCGGTGATGCCCGCGATTTTGCGCTCCGCGGCTGCTTTGGCGAAACGCACGCTGCCGTATAAGCCGTCGCGATCCGTGAGCGCCAGCGCGCTCAATCCCAACTCCGCCGCGGCATCCACGAGCTCTTCGGGGTGCGAACCGCCTTCCAAAAACGTGAAGTTCGAATGCGCGTGGAGTTCGGCGTAGTCACGCCCTAGCGTGACAGCCACGTCCGCAGCATCCGCAGATCCAGACGCGGATTGAGTTGCGGACACGAACCCGCGCAGATGTGCACCTCCCGGATCTTCGCGCGCATCCGCTCGCGCGACGCCGTGAAATACGCATCGATGAGCGGGTGCGCGCAGAAAAGTTCGTTTTTTATGCGCAGGCTCGCGAAGCGCCGGTGCGCGAACCGCTCCGCCGGCGGATCGCCCACGAAGCACGCGCGCAGGCGCAGCTTGCCGCCGTACTGCGGTTGCAATTCCCGCAGCCGGCGCGCCGGATGTTCCGAGAAGCCGATCTTCACGCACTGCGCGTCGACGCCGAGCAGATAAATGAAGCCGTAGTTGAAGCCGGCAAGCTCTTCCAGCGGCGAGAGCATGTGCGCCGTGCGCGTGATCTCGCCGCTCTGCAGCCAGTCCCACGCGGTGCGCTGAAAGCGCCCGCACGGCGTTTCCGCGATCGCTTCAATCATACGCCCCTCGCAAGTACCAGTGTTCGCCTTGGCGGTAGATGCGGCAAAGCATGCCGTCGTCGAGCTGCACGTCGTATTCGTCACGCACCACCGGCGTGTCGAACCAGCCGTCGTCCACGCGCCACGGACCCGCGCAGTTCACCACTGCGCGCATGTCCTGGCGAAGCGCGACTTGCGCGGGACGGTTCCCCTGCATGCGCACGGCGATTTCGCGCACGCCGAGCAGACGCAGCTGCGGGACGTTCCGGGCGGCTTGCGGACTCGCGGCCGGCGCGTACTCGAACGGCTCGTACGCAAACCCCGTCTCCAAACGATGCGAGGCACGCACGCGCGGGCGGTGCGCGACGCCTGCGGCGGCTTGCAAGCGCGCGAGCGCGACCCCGAGCGCCTGCGGATCCGGTTCGTTCTGCGCGAAGAGCGTTGCGAGTGCGCCGCATTCTTCCAACCGTAACGCCTGCAGACGCAACCCCGTGATGGGTGAATCGAAGGCCGTGTTTTCGAGTTTGGCGCGCAGCACGTCGAGCATCGTGCGCGCATCGCCGGTGG
>JAICWY010000100.1 GCA_025934645.1 Vulcanimicrobiia bacterium | reverse complement strand
GCGGCCGAGCGCCGCGCTGCGCATCGGCTGAACACGATCGCCATGTTTGCGCGCCGCGAAGAGTGCGGCGCCGAGCGAGGTACCGGCATCGCCGGACGCCGGCTGCACCCAAACGTCTTCGAAGGGGCCTTCGCGCGCAAGCCGGGCGTTGGATACGCAGTTGAGCGCGACGCCGCCCGCCATCGTTAAATAGCGATCGCCCGTGCGCGCCTGCAGCCGGCGCGCGAGTTCCAGCAACACTTCCTCGAGACGCGTTTGCACGCTGGCTGCCAGGTCCGCGTGTGAACCGTCAAATGGCTCTTCGTCGCGGCGCCGCCGCGGCGCGAAGCGTTCGAAGTCCACCGGCGCGACCTCGAAGCCGCCGTCCGCCCGTACGCGAACGAGTTCTCGAAACTGATCCAAATAGCGCGGCTTGCCGTAACCGGCGAGCCCCATGACTTTGTACTCATCGGAGGAACGGTGAAAACCAAGATGCACCGTGAGCTCTTCGTACAAAAGTCCCAGCGAATGCGGCAACTCTTGCGTTTCAAGAATGCTGAGTTTTCCGTCGCGCACTTTGCCGGCAAGATACGAAGCGCGCTCGCCCCGTCCATCGGCAACCATAACCGCGCAGTCACCGTACGGCGCGGCAAGGTACGCCGACGCAGCGTGCGCGACGTGATGCGGAACGAACTCGATCTTCGCGCGTTCGATACCGGACATAGCGGCTTGCAAGAAGCGCGGCATGCGCGCCGCATAGAGCGTGCGCAGACCTTCCCAATCATTCGCAGCGGGATCGCCGTCGAGTTGCAGCGCAAGCGCGGGATCGTACGAGTAGGCAACGACGTCAACGTCGGATGGTTGTAAGCCCGCGAACGATAAACACCAAGCGGCGCTTTTAACGGGAAGCTCCCACGTGCTAAACGGCACGCAGTCTTTACCGTGCTTACGCCTGTTAAACCGCTCCTCTTCGGCGGCTGCTACAATGACGCCGTCTGCAACCAGCGCAGCAGATGTGTCGTGAAAAATACCGTTAAGTCCGAGAACGATCATACCGCGACGATGTGCTCCATAGCGGAGAAGTGCGCGTATTGTTTCCCTTAACGGAAAACTTAAACGCTAAGGTTAAAAGGGGGCACTTCTTGGTAGAAGCGTTGCATGTACGGCATCGCGATTTTTGGTTGCGGATATGTCGGTTTGGTGAGCGCGGCTTGCTTGGCGCATCTCGGACATGCTGTTACATGTTACGACACCGACTTCACCAAAATACACACGCTGCAGCAAGGAAGCGTGCCGTTTCACGAACCGGGATTGGAAAATCTCGTACGCGAACAAGCTGCAGCGGGCAGGCTGCGCTTCACTGCGCGACCCGATGAAGCGTTGCGCGATGCGCGTCTTGCGTTCATCGCCGTGGGGACGCCGACGGGACCGACGGGCGAAGCAGATCTTACGTATGTTCGTCAAGCGGCGCGCGAAATTGCGACGCATGCGTCAGGCGCGCTCATCGTCGTCAATAAATCTACAGTGCCGGTCGAAACGGCCGATCTCGTGGAACGCATCGTCAGAGCAAACGGCGATCCGGCGTTCCGCTTCCCGGTTGCATCGAATCCGGAATTTTTGCGCGAAGGCAGCGCGGTCGGCGACTTCATGCATCCCGACCGCATCGTCATCGGCGCCTCCGACGCCGAAGCAATCGACGTCTTGAAAGAAGTGTACGAGCCGCTCGGCGCGCCGGTGCACGTTGTCGACGTGCACACTGCCGAGATGATCAAATATGCGGCGAACGCGTTTTTGGCGACAAAAATTTCTTTTATCAACGAGGTTGCCAATCTGTGCGCGGTGGTGGACGCCGACATCGACGGCGTGGTGGCAGGCATAGGCGCCGACGCGCGTATTGGGCGCACATATCTAGAGCCCGGTTTGGGGTTCGGCGGATCGTGTCTGCCAAAAGATGTCGCGGCGCTTGCTAACGTAGCGCGGGCGCACGCAATCGAACCGACGATGCTGGATGCGACGCTGAGCGTCAACCGCCGGCAAGTTGCGGCTGCGGTGCGCAATATTGAAGAATGCATGGGCGATCTTTGCGACCGGACCGTCGCGGTCGCCGGTCTGGCGTTCAAAGGCGGGACCGATGACATCCGCGAGTCGCCTTCGCTTACGCTCGTCGAAGCGCTCTTGACGCGCGGCGCGCAGATTCGCGTTCACGACGCGTACGCCATGCGCGGGGCGCGCAGCCGTCTGCGCGAACGCGTGACCTATTGCCGGAGCGTTTACGATGCGTGCGACGGAGCCGATGCGCTGGCCATCGCGAATGACGACCGCGCGTATACACAGCTCGATTGGGCGCGCGTCGCCGCAGCGCTCAGCGGGAATGCCGTGATGGATCTGCGCAACCGTCTCGACCCCGCGGCGGTGCGCCGCGCCGGACTCACGTACCGCGGTGTCGGCCGCTCGCCAAAACGGCTGGTGGCGTCGTGAACGTCGTCATCACCGGAGGCGCCGGCTTTTTGGGCTCGCATCTTGCCGACGCGTATCTGCGCGACGGCGACTGCGTTACGGTGATCGACAACTACGTTACGTCGGACGGCTCGAATATCGGGCACTTGCTCGAGCATCAGCACTTCCACTTTGTGCAAGCCGATATCTGCGTCGAATTCCCGGCGCTCCCGGAAAAGCCCGATCTCATTCTGCATTTCGCCTCGCCCGCAAGCCCGATCGATTACGCGCAGATTCCGCTCGAGACGTTAGCCGTCAACGGACCCGGCACGCAGCGCTGCTGCAAAGCCGCGCTGGCATATGGCGCCCGCGTCCTATTCGCATCCACGTCGGAGATCTATGGCGACCCGCTCGAACACCCGCAGCGCGAAACGTACTGGGGAAACGTGAATTCCGTCGGCGAGCGGTCGTGCTACGACGAAGGTAAGCGCTTCGGCGAGGCCGTTATGGCCGCATACCGGCGCGCGCACGGTTTGGATGCGCGCATGGTCCGCATCTTTAATACCTATGGGCCGCGCATGCGCGCGAACGACGGGCGTGTCGTGCCGACGTTTATCGCCCAAGCGTTGGACGGTGCGGCACTGACCGTATTCGGCGACGGCACGCAAACGCGTTCGCTTTGCTACGTCGACGATCTCATCGAGGGCATTCGCCGCTTTGCCGCGCTGCCGAATCCGGCGCACTTCGTCGTGAACCTGGGCGCGGATCACGAAGTGACGGTTCTCGAGATCGCTCAGCGCATTGCGCGCGCTTGCAATGTGGATTTGCGCGTGGAGCACCGGCCGCTGCCGCCGGACGATCCCACGCGCCGCCGTCCCGATCTTTCACGCGCGCGCGAATTGCTCGGGTGGGAGCCGCGTACGCCGCTCGAGATAGGTTTACAACACACGATCGATTGGTTTCGCTCAAAAAGGAGATCTCTTACATGCTTATGACGACCGGCCAGATTGAAACCGGAACGGCATCCCGCGCGCTTACCGGAACGTATATCGTTACCGGCGCCGCGTCCGGCCTGGGTCTGGCGATCGCGCAGGCCATCGCCGCGGCCGGCGGAACGGCCGTCGGCTTGGACGTACGTCCGACGGAAAGCGAGCTCGAACACGAGATTTGCGACGTCTCGGACACGGCCGCCGTACAACGCTGCATCCAAGCCGTTGTGGAACGTCACCGCGATCTAAAGGGTGTCGTAGCCAATGCCGGCGTCGATGCGTGCGGCAGTTTTCTCGATGTGCCGTTCGACGCGTGGGAGCGCGTCATCCGCGTCAATCTCGTCGGCACGGCTGCGGTCGTGCGCGCGGCGCTCCCAACGCTGATCGAGAATCACGGACGCGTGGTTACGGTCGCTTCAACGCTTGGCCTGCGCGCGGTAAGCGACGCGACGGCGTACTGCGCCAGCAAATTCGGCGTGGTCGGCTTCACGCGTGCGCTTTCGACCGAACTGGCGGGCAAAGTCGGCGTGACGCTGCTGCTGCCGGGCGGCATGCAGACGCATTTCTTCGATGGACGCGACGAAAAGTACAAGCCCGGGCCGGACGCCAAACTCAACCGGCCGGACTATGTGGCGCAAGCCGCAGTCTTCGCGCTCTCGCAACCGGAAGGCTGCGATGTGAAAGAGCTGCTGATTACGCCGTCAACCGAGACTTCTTGGCCGTAGCAACTGCTCCATAGTGCATTGGCGCGGCGCTTTGTCGGGACGCCACCGGACAAAGCGCGCGCCATGCCGGAAGCGGCGCTTCGTAACGTGATCGAAGCGCACTTCGACCACAACCCTCGGCGCAACGGGATGCCATTCGGTATCGCGTGATCCCCACCGGCTTTGTCCGCCGGGCTGAGCGCCGGTAAACCCGGGTGCTTCGACAATCGGACGCAAGAGCGCGCCCGCGCGTTCCCGTTCCACGGCGCTCATGCTGCCGACGAAGCCGACCAAATGCAAAAGCCCGGCGTCATCATACAGTCCTAGCAGCAGCGATGCGATACTTTTGCCGTTCGGTGAAAGCCGGAAACCGCCGACCACGCAATCCGCCGTGTAGAGCCGTTTGATTTTGACGACGGCGTCGCGCTCGCCGAAACGATATGGAGCGTCCGCCTTTTTCGCGATCACGCCGTCAAACCACGCCATGCCGCCTTCCAGCCATTCGCGCGCCTTCGAAATATCGCGTGTCGCCGGCGAAAGCGCAATGGTAGGGTTCTCTGTGAATTGCGCTTGCGCGAAGTCTTCGAGGCGTTCGCGCCGTTCTTCGAGCGGTAGTTTATAAGCGGCGTCGTCGCGATCGTCTGCGAGCAGATCGAAAACGAAGTACGCGGCCGGCGTTTCGACCGAGAGTTTGTTCACGCGTGAGGCGGCGGGATGAATGCGCTGCAACAACGCGTCAAAATCCAGGCGTCCGCCCGCGTCGATCGCCAGTTCGCCGTCGAGCACGAAGCGCTTCGCGCGCAATGCTTTCAAGGCCTCGACGATCTCAGGGAAATACCGCTCCAACGGCTGCCCGGCTTTTGATTGCAACGCCATACTATCGCCGTCGCGAAAAGCGATACAACGGAACCCGTCCCACTTGGGCTCGTAGATCCAGCCATCACTCTCCGGAATCTTCGTAACGGCCTTCGCTTCCATCGGCTCGACCGGCGGCTTCAACGGACGCTCAGGCATGCGTGGCCGAGCCAAACAACTTGGACAGGTCGTATCTGCCGCGCTTCTCAGTGAGCGGTTTCCAAAGATCGCCAAGTTTCGCAACGCGCGCGGGGACGTTGCGCATCGTGAAGTCGTCCGGTTCGATCCCGGCTTCAACTTCGTCCCATGTAACGGGCGTGGAAACGCTTGCGGATTTCGTCGGACGAACCGAATAGATTGAGGCCAGCGTCGCGCCGAAGCGGTTCTGATTGTAGTCCAATAAAACGCGGTTGCGTGGACGCTTTGCGATTTTGTATTCCGAGGTAAGGATGTCTTTGTGCGCCTTTGCTAATTCGAATGAAATCGTTTTTGCGATGCCCCAGACTTCATGCTGATCCGGTCCCGATTCAATCGCGACGTACAGGTGCATACCATCGCCGCCGGAGGTCTTGGGGTACACGGTCATGCCCAGGCTTTGCAGCGCGTCGCGCACGATCAGCGCCGATTCGCGTACCGCTTCAAAAGGCGCATCGCACGGATCCAGATCGAAGTGCAGATACTGCGGCAGCCGCGGCGTCGCGCAGGGCGCGTACCACGGGTTCAAATCGATGCAGCCCAAATTAATGAGCCAGAGCAGCGCGGCGGTGTCCTGGGCCATCGGAAAATCGATGATGTTTCCTGAGCCGTGCGAGACAGGGCATGTCTCGATCCAGTCGGGACGGCCCGCGGGGGTGCGCTTCATGAAGAAGAAGTCGCCGCTGATGCCGTGCGGATAGCGCTTCATGACCATGGGTTTGTTGCGGATGTGCGGCAACAGCACCGGCGCGATTGTCGCGTAATACTCGAGCAAATCGCGTTTCGTCAGCCCGAGATCGGGCCAAAACACCTTGCCGAGATTGGTAAGCGGCACGCGGTGACCGTCAACCTCAACCGTCGCGTTCTCGCCTTTCGCCGGAATGCTAACTCGCATAACGTGCAAACCATTCCCCGGCTAGACGCGCCACCTCTTCCAGCGCGCCTGGCTCCGGGAACAAGTGGGTGGCATTTTCCACGATCGCAATCTCTACCGGCGCCCGCAACTGCGCGGCAGCTTGCCGGTTCAGATCGAGAACGGTGCGGTCGCGCGAACCCACAATGAGCAGCGTCGGCGCGCGAACGTGGCTCAGCGCTTCGCCGGCAAGATCCGGCCGGCCGCCGCGTGAGACGATCGAGGAGATGCCGAAATCATCCACGGCCGCGAGCAAAGCGGCGCCTGCGCCGGTGCTAGCGCCAAAGTATCCGAGTGGAACGCTTGGTGCAGGCGATTGCGTTCGCCACCACTGCGCGGCGTCGGCGAGCCTTCGCGCGAGCAGCGGCATATCAAAGCGGAGTTCGCCCGTCGCGTCGTCGACCCGCTCCTCTTCGGAGGTAAGCAGATCCATCATGAGCGTCGCAAAGCCATGGTCGTGCAAGGCTTGCGCGACGAAGCGGTTTCTGGGACTATGCCGGCTGCTTCCGCTGCCGTGCGCGAAGATGACCGCACCACGCGCTTTATCCGGCATGCCGAGCGTTGCGCCGAGCTGTACACCCGAAGCGGCGATCTGCAATTCACTGGCCAAGCAGCGCGCGCACCTCGTCGTCGGTAACTTGGCGGAAGTCATCGTACCAGGCGCCCACGCCGCGGAACGGACGCGGCATTGCCAGACACACCATCTCATCCGCGAAGCGTGCGAGCATCGTACAAGTCTCTTCCGGCGCTACCGGAACGGCCGCAATAATGCGCTGAGGACCTGCACGCCGCAAGGCTAAAATTGCAGCTTGCATGCTCGCACCGGTCGCCAAACCGTCATCTACTAAGATGATGGTGCTGCCTTTCACGTCAAGGTTGGCGCGCCCGGCCCGGTATGCCGCTTCGCGCCGTTCGAGTTCCATCAATTCCCGGTCGGC
>JAICWY010000151.1 GCA_025934645.1 Vulcanimicrobiia bacterium | reverse complement strand
GCACCGCAGCCCTCACCCTCGCCCGCGCCGGTAACGCCCGCGCCATCGCCGAGCGCGACGCCCAGCCTTACTCCCAGCCCGTCGCCCTCGCCCGTTTCGACGCCGCCGGTATCGCCGTCACCGTCGCCGAGCGCATCACCGTCGCCGAACCCGTCGCCATCACCGCTTCCCACGCCGTTGCCGACGCCGCTTGTGTTACCGCCCGATGCGGCGCCGCAGATTCTGGCGGTGCAGCTTAGCGATCCCGTGTTTCACGGCGGTGAAACGGTAAGCGCAATCGTTGTCACGTCCACCAACGTGGCGGCGGTAGAGATCCGTCTGAGCGGGCACGCGATGCGCTTGCCGCGCACCGGTTTCGGCATTTTCCAAATTACGTATCAAGTGCCGCGCGTGCCGTTTTGGATGCGCAAAACCTACACCGCGCAAGTCGTCGCGATGAACACCGCGGGCGCGGAAGCTTCGCGGGACGTCAGCGTTTCGTTACGGTAGCGGCGTCGGCCGGGGCGGCTGCGGCAGATTCGGGAACGGTGCCGGATTGTAGGGCGTCGGCATTGCCTGCGGAACCGCTTGAATGCCGTTGCCGGAATTCTCATCGGCCCATCGATATACGGTGCGCGTAAAAGCCTGCGCGTCTTCGTCGCCGATGCACAGCATATACGGTTCCTGATCGATGCCGTTCTCCTGCACCTGCACCGATTGCGCTGAGCCGCGATCGAACAGCACGTGCATTTGCGTGCCCGAGAGCAGTCTTAATTCCGTGCGGTAGTGCAGTGCGTCGATGCGATCCAAACGGTACGCCTGATAATTCCAGCCGCTTTGATCGCTGGTCATGTACACATTTTCCGTAAGGCCGGTCGTAGGCGGCACTTGCACCGTAATGCTGAGCGCGACCATGCGGCCCGCGCGCGTGCGCGAGCACCGGTTCAATGCGCCGATGGGCTGCGCCAGATCCGGATTTGGCTGCGGCGGTGAGAGCGCGATCGCATAGCGGTGAAGCGCCGAAAGGTCGCCTTCCGCCGGCAACTTGGTTTTAGAAACTTCGATCTTCGTTACCGTGCCGCTTGCATCGAATGTGACGCGCGCGTAGCGCCGAGCCAGTGCAGGGCCGTTCACGATCGCGGCGTCCGGTGCAACACGAAAGCCGTCGCCCGTGGTAAAGAAGACAAAGCCCTTTTCATAGTCCAGCAACTGCGCCGTCACAACGGGGCCTTGCGCCGCGCCGGCAGCGCCGAGCAACACGATGGCGGAGAGAACGAATGCGCAAAGACGTTTCATGTTACTGGCTCACCTGAATCACGGTTTGCGGGCTCCAGCCGCGGTTGCCGAAGTTGAAGTAATACGCGCGCGATATATCGATCGACATGTGCGGATTGATGCGCATGCGCACGTCGGCCGAGACGTCGTACGGCGGCTCGCCCAAATAATATGCGCCGGCCATCTCGCGTCCCAGAATGTCCAGCGGCGGCGAGGCGAACAAGAACGGAATTGCCTTGGGAAAATCGTCGTGCTTGCGCGCGAGCAGCGATGCGGAGAAGTTGCCCGCGTTGCTGTAATTGATGCCGAGCGAGAGCGTGCGGAACGTCGCCACGCCCTGGAACGCGGCAAAGCCCGGATACGGTACGCCGCCGGCGACCGGAACGTAGCTCGGATAGACTGCGGCTTGCTCCGCCCCGCGATAATAATCGCCGACGTTCTGCACCGAGTCGTTCAGGTACGAGATGAAATGCGCGTCGAACATCTTGCTCAAGCTGACGTTCGTCGTCGCGGTGTCGGTGTAGTGCCCGCTCGAGTTCCACTGCCGGTTCTTCTGGAACGAGGCGTTGACGTAGTAGTTTTTCGTTATAATGTAGCTGTGGCCCAGCTTGAAGTTGGGCGCGAAGATTTGGAATCCGGCATTGTGCTGCCAGATCGTCTTATACAACTGGCCGCCCACCGTCTGTAGTCCATAACTGTTGTACTGATAGCCCAGCCCATAGCCGATGTTCTCGAAGATCGGCAGATGGCCGATCTGGTGGTTCACCGTTTGCGAGCTGAGTTGCAGCTGGAACGGATGGTTGATCACCACGCCGTGGCCGTCGTAGCCTCCGGGTGTGAACGGCAGCAGCGAGAAGTTCGTGAATTGCGAACTGAGCTGCAAGAACGACTGCGGCAGCGCCTGCGTCGCCTGCACGATCGTGTACTGCTGCGCTTCATCGGG
>JAICWY010000128.1 GCA_025934645.1 Vulcanimicrobiia bacterium | reverse complement strand
GTCCACGAACACGACATGCGTAGCTGTGGTGCCGATGTTCTCGCCCATGTGTGTCTGAGCAGGCACGGAACATGAACCTACATGTTTTCCCTGCACCATGGTGCGCCGGCTACTCAAAAAAGGCAACGGTCGATGCGGGCCAACGGAATCGTGCGTTACTGAAATTCCAAGCGGGTCTTTCCGTACATATACCAATCCGCCAGTTGGCCGGCGACTAAGACGATAAAAACCAGTGCCGTACCCCGAATATTGAAAAATCCAAGTGCGTGCATAGCGCCCAATATGACTATGCTATGCAAAAGTATGCCTAGCCTGAACCTCGAACGGGTCGTAACTCGCCGCTGCTCCATTATTGCCGCCTCCTGCGATGTATCCACGGTTCGTTCCTGATTGCGCTTTGTCGCCGTTCCGGCTTAACTCGATGCGGCGACGGCCTGCGTACCCTTTCGCGATAGTGGGCGTAGCTCTTCGGGGTGTTCGCGCAGATACGCTAGGAGCCGGTGTTTCTTCCCCTTGCCGCGTACCGCGCTTGCCGCATCGCGATTCTGCTGTTCGTGTTGACCGAGCACCTGCGGCGCTGCAGCCGCAACACGATCGTAAATCGATAGCCAACACCTGCGCACGGAAGAAGCCGAAACGTTCAGCTCTTCGGACAATTCTACGTCGGTGCTTCCTTGCATGGCGGCTTGCAGCAATCGCTGCTCGCTGCGGCTGAAATAAAATCGCGGAGCTTGATACGAAAATATCGCGCTGCCCGCGAGCCAGGTGCCGGCCAGGGCCAACTCGCGCGTCGATCCCATAAGGTGCGGCCGGCGGCACAGGTCGCCGGGAGTGCCGTGCATTGAAGGCACGAACGTACCAAGCTGCGGTTCGTAAAAGTATCCGCCGCTGTTGTGCATACTTTGGAGCACCTCGGGAGAGTCGGCCTGTCCGAGGAGTTCTTTAATGAAAAACCCCCGGTGCACGGCGATAAAACTGTTGAAAACAAAGTTGAGAACGTCGGGGCGTTTTGCGTCCTCGATGCTTGTCGCGCCATGCCATCCGAAGAGATTAAGTCCGCCGCGCGTATTCGCTTGCGCAACTTCTTTATCCGAAAGGATGGGTGAATCACCGTTGCAAACGCGGCGGACGATCTCGGGCCCGACCCAACCGAGCGGGGGCTTCTTTATTTCGCTCACAAACGCGTCCGAAATAAACGCGCTTATCCCGGCGCCGACGAGCCGGTGCGCACCTGCGTTCACCGACTCCTCGAAAATGACGCCGGTAAATGCAATCTGCCCGAGCAGCGAAAGCCACGTCTCTTCGAGATCCGCGATCGCATCGCCATAGCGCGGCGCCAGAAAAGCGTTCGCAGCGACGATCGCTACGCACGGGCTCACGTCCTCGGCCTGCATAGGCCGGTAGTGCAGCATCACGCACTCCCTCGTTGCGGCGCGAGACCGCATTTATGTGGCCTTTTACATCGCTTGTTCTCGGAGCACCTTGGTCTGTACGATTTGAGATCCTCTACCGTCAGGGAGCAGCTATGGCCATGCCGGGTGCACGTTTATGACAGCGCTAGTTTTTGCACATCGCTTAGCGGCACGAGTATCGCTGGGTGGAAAGTCCCTGGTGACACTGCTGGTTGCCGCAGTGGGAACCGTGGCGGTTTTGGGCGCGGCGCACCCGCAGCAGCGGCCTGCTGTTCCACAGCCCCCGGCCTTGTGCGGAGGCTCAATTGCTGCCGGGCAACTCGTGGAACCTCCGCAGATTGAGGTTAGCACTCTGCCGGTCGACGATCTCGGGCGCCACGAACTCATCATGCGCGTCGCACGCGACGGTCCACGCTTCTGTTTCCGCTACACGCTAAATGGCACTCCGCAGATAATTGCTCCGACGCTGCGTATGCATCGAGGCGAGCGGTTCGCAATCCGGCTCGTGAACGAAATTTCGGGGCCGGCACCAGGCGCGACTATGAAGGCGAGCGCACTTGCGCCCTGCATGCCCGCGCCGATGTCGGACGAAAAGGTGAGGAGATTCAGCGGTTATCTGAATCATACGGTTTACTCGCGCACGATGGACATGAAACCGCTGGACGTGAATCTGCATCTGCACGGTTTCGAAGGGCCGCCCGAACAAGAAAACGTTTTTCTCTCCACGCTCAGCACTCCGGCACACGCGTGCGAATACGACATTACGATTCCGCGAACGCAGCCGCCCGGCACGTATTTTTATCATCCGCACGCACATGGAATGAGCGGACCAGAAGTTTCCGGCGGGCTTTCGGGCATGTGGATCGTCGAACCCGATACGCCGCTGCTCGCGGCGGTCGACGAGCATGATATCGTGCTTCGGCCACGTCTGCCGCTGACGCCTTACGATCCGGCAGCAAAGCAGCGTGAAACGGCAGAGGTTGACGCGCTCGTCCCGCTCGCGGCAGCGCACGAGCGCGCTATGCGCATAACGTCGCCCCTGCTGGCGTACGATCCATTCAATCCGCCCGCGTGGCCCGCGTTCATTCCGCTTCAGGGCGCGAATCAACACTTGGACCCGAACGGCTGCGGATTCTTCGCCGAGCCCGTCATGACGGTCAACGGCGCCGATGCGCCCGCAACGCTCACGGTGCCGGCAGGGAAGCCGCAGCTCCTGCGCGTGCTAAACGCATTGCCGAACGGCACGAAGTACATACGCATGCGCGATCCGTCGGGCGGAGTTCAAACGCTCCACGTCGTCGGCCGCGACGGCGTTCCGGTATCCGACGACGATGCTCATCCCCTCTCGCAGTACATTGCGATGAACGGCGCGTGGCTCGGGCCGACTATGCGCGCGGATATTCTCCTTACGCTCAAGCCCGGTGAGACGCGAACGCTCTACACCGATCGTCACTGCGTCGCCCCCTTCGGCGGAGCACCGCAAAAGCACGATCTCTTGACCATCTCCGCCGCAGCCCCCACCGCCGCCGATCCGGTGGCTGTTGCATTCACGTCGAGGCCGCTTACGCCCGGAGACTCGCGGGCGCTGAACTTGATCCGGTACGCTCACTCGCATCCGCAACTCGTCCGGCGCCGCGCTCTGACCTATACGCAGTATGTTTTCCCGGACGCGGACGGCAACGGCCGGCATGCCGAATTTTATATCACTGAAACGAGCGACCGCAATTTTAACGAGCACCCGTACTGGCCTTCATATCAACCAGGAACAAATACACCCGCGCATGCCGACATCGTCGTGAAGCAGGGCACGATCGAAGAATGGTACCTTTTTAACGCAACGCCGACGGAGCATACGTTTCACATCCATCAAATGGCGTTCGCCGCCGAAGAAGAGCAGCCGGTTCCGGTTATGCTCGATACGGTGTTCGTGCCGGCGGGCCGCATGGTGCCCAACCCCGGCGACCCAAACTATGCGCTCATCAAACCAAGCCGGACGCGGATTTTGCTCGACTTCCGCCACGTGCCGCGCGGAGAGTTCGTCTATCATTGCCACATGCTGTTCCACGAAGATAGCGGCATGATGGGGATCATTCGTGTAATTTAAACGCATTTGCTTAGCCTGAAACAGCGATATACTGTCGCACTGCGCGCTATTTTTGCGATAGGAAAGGCCGCGTAGGGAAGGCAAAGGTAGCGCGATGAGCCGACCTCGTCTTGCCAAACAGCTGGGCGCCTTTGACGCAACGCTGATCGTCATGGGCTGCATCTTCGCCTCGGGCATCTGCATGACGCCCGC
>JAICWY010000132.1 GCA_025934645.1 Vulcanimicrobiia bacterium | reverse complement strand
GCTTACCCTCGCCCAGCGCATGGACCGGCCGGATTTCCTCGCGCGTTATCCGGTCATCACGGAGAAGCAGCTGCCGCCCGAAATGACGCTCTTGGAAATGCTCGAACTCGACGACGCCGCGATGGGCCTAACCGCCACCTAAACAGATCTACGCGCGTTCGTCAAACAGCGGTTCGCCGAAGTAGCGGCGGATGACGTACGGCAGCAAGGGGGCGGCCCGGCATCCCGCCGCGTGCACCAGCACGCGGGCTTCTTCCAGCCCCGGGTCGGCGTTGCACGCCTCGATGAGCGCGGTCCGGTTTTCAAGCGGGCCATACCAATCGCGCACGGCACGCTCCATGTAGCCCAGCGACGCCGCACCGTACTTGCGGATGAAGGCGGCAATTCGCTCGCGCAGCAAACCGGGCGTACTCAGCGCGCCTTCCAGAAGCCGCCGGTCGGGTCCGCGCCGCAGTGATTTGCGCCGTTCTCCCTGGCGCCGGTCGTGGAGCATGCTTTGCTCTTACCCATCCAAGTAGGCAGAGCAAAAGAAAAGCGTTAGAGCGGCGCCTGAGCTACGTGCGAGCCGTACTGCCCGGGGTCGAAATACCATCCCGGGAGCGATTGCGGGAAGGTGATGTCCTGGAAGTCGTATGTCACCGTCTCGCCGTCGCCGTCGAACGCGCGCTCGGTGATGTTGCCCGCTTTGTCTTTGTCTTCGATAGGCAGCACCACGCCGTCGAGATGCGTGATCACCACGTAGCCGTCCAGGTAGCCGAGCGTGTAGGTAAACTTGACGGGATAGACGCCTTCGCCTTCGGCGAACAACCGGTCGTGCGCGATGATCTTGCGCACCACGAACGACTTTTTATCCACCCATAGCTCGCGCAGAACGTTGCGTTCCGGATCGCGGCGAGGCTGCAGAACCAAATGCAGCATATTGCCTTCGACCGTCACTTTCGGCACGTTGTAATCCGATTCGCCAATCGCGACGACGGAGCCGATCGTTTTCAATCCGGCGGGAAGCGTTGGTTCCGGCGTCGGCACGACGTTGATCGGCTGACGGTGCGCCGGTTCGAAGAGATCCGCGGTCGGCGGCCCGGGATCGCGATCCTGATTGAGCGCGGGACGATCGAATGTCGGCGGTCCGTCGGTATCGTCGCGGTACACCATGCGCACGAGCGCGGCGCGATCGGTGTTGCGCACCCAGTAATGCTTCGTGTACGAATTCACGACGTCGGGATAGCCGTAGTTCGTGTTCTGTTTGCGCACCAGCGTGTACGTTTCGAATTGCGGCGGCGGGCGATGCTCGCGATAGACGCGGCGCACGTATCCGAGCAGACGCACGGGCGAAATCGATTGATACGGCGGCAGCGTCGCCGCCGGCACCGGGTCGGCAGCGGGCGCCGGACGAGGCGCGACCGCAGCAACGGTTGCAACGGTTAAAGCAAGCAGCCCAAAGGCGACTCGCTGAAAAACTGAGGTCTTCATCTCTATCTCTACAACGTCTACTACCGGGCTAAATGTTACCTGAGAACGCCGGAGTTCTCACGAGCGCGGTTAACCGCTGAGAACGCGCTCGCCCGTGCGCGATAGCGCGTAGCCGACGAGCCTGTCGATCAATGCGCCGTACGAGATGCCGACCGAGTTGCATGCGTCGGGGAGCAGGCTGGTGGGCGTCAGGCCGGGGAGCGTGTTGATCTCCAGGATGTACGGGCGGCCCTCTTTGCTGACGATGAAATCGGTGCGTGAGTAGTCCCGCAATCCGATCAGCCGGTGAACGGACAACGCGAGCATCTGCATGCGCGCCGCCAAATCGGCGTCGATGTTCGCCGGCACGATGTGCGTGCTGCCGCCCGCGCCGTATTTCGCGTCGTAGGTGTAGAATTCGCCGCGGTTTGCGAGAATCTCGATGACCGGAAGCGCTTCCTCGCCGAGCACGCAGCACGTGAACTCGCGTCCGGGGATAAATTCTTCGGCCAGAATTTCGCTGTACTCTTGCGCGGCGTCGATCATTGCTTGCGTCCATTGTTCGTGCGTACGCACGATCGTCACGCCCGCGCTGCTGCCTTCGAAACGAGGCTTGATCACCAGCGGCAGATCCAGCGCGCCGGGGAGGAGCGGCAGCGTACCGCCGGTGAGATCGTACAGATCCCATGCCGCCGTCGGCAGGCCTTCCGCCGCGCATAATTTTTTGGTGAGATGCTTGTCCATCGCCAGCGCCGCGGCTTCCACGCCGCTGCCGGTGTACGGAATCGCCAAATAATCCAGGATACCTTGAATCTGGCCGTCTTCGCCGCCGGGCCCGTGGAGCGCGTTGAACACGACGCCGGGCGCGATCGCGCGGATGGCTTCAATAAAGCGACCGTCGTAGTCGAGCGACTGCGCTTCGTATCCCAAATCGTGCAGCGCGCGCATGACGCCCGATCCGGTTTGAATCGAGATCTCGCGTTCCGCGCTGGTGCCGCCCATCACGACGGCGACTTTGGCTTTGCGTTTATTCGTCATCCTGAGCCTGTCGAAGGAGCATCCGCAAACACGCCGACCAGATGGACTTCGAGCTGCAGCTCGACGCCGAACCGCTCGGCGACGGCCCGCCGTACGCGCGCCAATAGCGTCGCGACGTCTTTCGCACTTGCGCGATCCACGTTGTTGATGAAATTGGCGTGCAGTGGCGAGACTTCCGCGCCGCCCTCGCGCCATCCCTTAGCGCCGGCCGCTTCGATGAGCCGGGCCGCCTTGTCGCCTTGCGGATTGCGGAAGCACGAGCCCGCGTTGGGCAGCGCGATGGGCTGGGTGTTCTTACGGCGCACCAGACGCTGCTGCATCTCCTCTCGCACCGTTTTCGGGTCGCCGAGCTCGAATTTGAGCGTCACGCGCGAGACAATTGCGTCGCGTGAGAGCGAGGTGTGCCGGTAGTAGTACTGCACCGTAACGGGATGCGGATCGGGCTTGTGCGGCGCTTGCACCCAAACCTCGCGTACGAAATCGCCCATCTCGCGGTCGGTACCGGCATTCATGCGCAGCGAACCGCCGACGCTTCCCGGAATCCCCGCAAGCGAACCGATGCCGGTCGCTCCGGCGGATGCCGCTTTAGCGGTAAGGAGTGCCATGCTCGCCGACGCGCCTGCGTGCACGACGACTGTCGCATCGTCGTGCGTTACGACGATATTCGCGAATTCGCCGGCGAGGCGCAGCACGAGACCCCGAATTCCGCCGTCCCCGACGAGCAGATTGCTGCCGCTGCCGAGCACGAACCACGGCACCTTGCGGCGCGCGCAGAAGCGCATGACTTCCGCAAGCTGCATCTCGCTTTCAACGGTGATCCACGCATCGGCCGGGCCGCCGATTTTCCACGAGGTATACGGCGCGAGCGGTTCGTCGAAGAGCGCGCGCTCGCCGCAGATGTCGCGAAGCGTGTCGCGATCTTCACCGGTGAGAATGCTCTCCAGCGCG
>JAICWY010000099.1 GCA_025934645.1 Vulcanimicrobiia bacterium | reverse complement strand
TTTTTTGTCACTATTTTTGACAGGTGCGGCACCACCAGGTTCCGCGTTGTGCGATGACGGTACGCACGACCTCGCCTTTGCAGCGCGGGCAATTCGTGCCCGCTTTTCCGTACACCGAGAGGACGTTTTGAAATCCGCCCTTTAGGCCTTCGGCATCCACGTAATCGTCAACGCTGCTTCCGCGCATTTCAACTGCGCGTTCGAGGACGTTTACGAGTGCGTGGTGCAAACGGCGAGCCGCCGGTTTCGTCAGCGACCGCGCGGGTTTGCCGGGACGGATCCCGGCCTCCCAAAGCGCTTCGCAGGCGTAGATATTGCCGATGCCCGCGATGCGCCGCTGATCAAGGAGAAAAACCTTAATCGGCGTTGTCCGCCCCGACAGCATACCGATAAAGCCGTCCGGAGTAAAGGCCCGGGACAGGGGCTCTATGCCCAAATCCGCATCCCAGGGCTCGCCAGGCTCCACCAGCCGCATGCGCCCGAACTGCCGCACGTCCGCAAAAACCAGCCGGGTCTTGTCCGTGAAGTGCAGTGTGACGTACGCGTAGGGGTAGGGCGGCTCGTCCTCCCGTTGCACCACTAAGCGGCCGGTCATACGCAGGCTCGTAACCAGACTGCGCCCACTTTGAAGCGAGATAATCGCGTATTTTCCGCGCCTGCCGACATCCAGGATGCGTTCGCCCCGCAGCGCCTCTTCGAACGCTACCTCCGGTGGGGCCACGGCCATCTTCTTTAAAGAGACCTGCGCCCGGGCGATCGTTTTGCCGGTGACGGCGCCGCGCAGGCCGCGCGCAATGGTCTCGACCTCGGGAAGTTCGGGCATGCGTTCGCGCCTATTCCTTGTTCCAGGCCGGGCGCTCCGAGCGCAGCGGGGCGCCGAAGCCCGTTATCCGGGCTTGCACGTTTCCGGCCGCGACCGCCCACGCGCCTTGCTGTTCGGGCGCGAACGTCGCGCCGGCATTGCTCGACGCCAGCTTGCGCGCTTGCGCGTAGCCGGCGTCCGCGGTGTAGAGATGCCGCCCGAAATGCAGGACGGTCGTATTAAAGAAGAGGGCCATCAACAAAGATAACGCAGCCGCCCAGCGCGCGAGTTGCGGCCGGTCGCGCATCACGACGGCTGCACCTATTGCGCAGAGCGCGATCAACGGCTCGGTATAATGCGTGCCGGCGCGCGCCATCGGAAATCCGTCGCGGTTCATCGCCAAGAACAGTTCCGCGAGCAGCGGCACTGCGAGCAGCGCGCGCCAACGCAGCCAAAGCGGCGCGAATGCGAACGGCACGAGAATTTCGATCAGGAACGCCGTGTCTTGCAGCGGATACAGCACGCGCGCGCCATAATGGGGAACCGAGGCGTGTTGCCCGTGCACGGCGAGAATCGCATTATACGCGATGGCGTTTACTGCCGCGAGCGCTGCGACCGCGCCGCCGAGGCGCCGGTCGTACCACAACGCTCCGGCGATGCCGAACCACACGAGAAACAGCGCGACATCCTCTTTCACGCCGAGCAGAAGTTGCGCGGCGATCAGCGTCCACCAAAACGAACGGCGTGCAACCGCAATCGCCAGCAAAAAGATCAGTAACGGCTCGAAATGCCCTTCGGAGAATTCGTTATATGCGAAGCCCTGCACCGAAGGGCTGATGAGATACGCGAACGCGAGTAGCGCAGCGGGATGTTCGCGCACGCCGATCGTGCGCGCGAACGCATAGAGGGCGACGGCCGATCCGGCGATGAGCGCCGCCTGCACCGCGATCAGCGTTTCCTGATACGGCCACGCGCGCACCAGCGGAACGATCGCGTAAAGAATCCACGAATCATGCACGTAGAAATGCGAGCGCCCTTCGGCCCAATTGAACGCGCTTCCGTGAAATGCGATGTTCGAGAGCGTCTGCAAAAAGATGCCGTTGTCGAACCCGTAGTACAGCGCGTGCAGTTTATTGAGATCGAGCGCGAAATAGAGCGCTGCGAAGGCCGCCGCGCCGAGCGCGACGACGCGGATCACGGCAGGCGGCTCACGCGAACGCCCGATCGCAAACCGTCGGATGCGGCTTCGCCGGCAGGCAACTCGATGACGTATTTCGCCCTACCTTGCTCGAGCGGAATCTTGCCGTCGGGCAGCGAGCGCGCGACTACGGGCACCTTCGCAAAAACCTGGCGGACGGTGCCGTCGGCGCCCAAGAATACCATGTCGAGCGGAATCAGCGTGTCTTTCATCCAGAACGCCACCGGCGCGTCCGCATCGAAAACGAAGATCATGCCGGTATGCGGCGGCAAATGCGTTACGTCCATCAGACCGCGTTCGCGCTCGGGCTCGGTGACCGCGAGCTGCAAGTGCAGCTCGGCTTTCGGCGCTTGCACGGTCACCATCGGAAGCGATTGAACGGCCGCGGCCAGCAGCAGAGCGCTAAAGATCATCGCGTTCCTCCACGTCATACCAATTCTCACCCGTCTTCACCGTTACCGCCAGCGGGACGGTCAGATCGACGGCACGTTCCATCTCATCGCGGACGAGGTTTGCCGTCGCGTGCAGATCGCGGCGCGGGACCTCGAAGATGAGCTCGTCGTGGATCTGCAGCAGCATCCGCGCACGAAGATTCTCGCGCGCCAGCGCGCCCTCGATGCGCACCATCGCCAGCTTCATGAGATCGGCCGCGCTGCCTTGCAGCGGCGCATTCGTGGCTTCGCGCTCCGCAGCCGATCGCAGCATGTAGTTGCTGGAGCGCAGCGCGGGCATGTAGCGGCGCCGGCCGAGTAGCGTCGTCACGTACCCGTCGTCGCGACCGTGCTGAATCACCGAGTCGATGTACGCGCGCACGCTCGGAAAGCGCGCGAAATACGCGGCGGTCATTTCTTTGGCTTCCGCGCGCCCGATCTCCAAACGCTGCGCGAGGCCGAAATCCGACATGCCGTAGAGCAATCCGAAGTTGACGGACTTGGCGATACGCCGCTGATTACCGTCGACGTGCTGCCCCGGGGGCACTTCGAAGATCTGGCGCGCCGTAAAGTCGTGAATGTCTTGACCTTCGTGAAACGCGCGGCGCATCGCCTCGTCACCCGAAAGATGCGCCATGAGACGCAGTTCGATCTGACTGTAATCTGCCGCGAGCAGAACGTAATCGTCCTTCGGCGCGATGAAGGCGCGGCGAATGCGCCTGCCCAGCTCGCCCCGAACCGGAATGTTCTGCAAATTCGGATTCGTCGAGCTCAGGCGTCCGGTTGCGGTCGAGGTTTGATTGAAAATGGTGCGCAAGCGGCCGTCGCGTTTGTCCGCAAGCTCCGGAATGACGTCGATGTACGTGTTCTTGAGTTTCGTGACTTCCCGGTACTCGAGAACGCGCGCGCAGATCGGATACTCGCGTGAGAGGCCTTGGAGCACTTCGACGCCGGTCGCCCAACCGGTTTTCGTTTTCTTTCCGCCCGGAATGCAAAGTTTGCCGAACAGAATGTTGCCGAGTTGCATCGGCGAGCCGATGTTAAACTGCTCCCCGGCATAATCGTAGATCGCTTTTTGTAAGCGTTCCACGGCGGTATCGATCTCGGCGGCAAGCGTACGAAGCTCCGCCGGATCGATCAGCACGCCGGTCCATTCCATCTTTGCCAGAATCGGCGCGAGCGGCACTTCCACGTTTTCGTAGAGCGCGAGCTGATCGCGCTTGCCCAGTTCGTCGCGGATCTTTGCCGCAAGCTGCAGCACGGCGTCCGCGTGGGCGGCGACGTCGTCGCCGGCGGAGATCGCGAGCACCTCCTGCGCGGCGTCTTCGATCGCCGCAAACGTGCGCGACGGGTTGAGCAGATGGGCGCCGATCATGGTATCGTCCGCAAATGCGCGCGGCTCGAAGCCGCGATCGTGCAGCAGATGCAGGACGCTTTTTACGTCGTGGGCGGCAAGGCGTTGTCCGCCCAGCCATACCTTTTGAAACGCGCCCTTCACCGGCTCGTGCGCCAGCGCGCCGGCTAAAAATCCCAGTCCCGCTCCGGCTTGCGCGCTGATTCCGATCTCGCCGTCGCTCTTCACCGCGATCGCGATCTGCGGCGCTTGCGCGAGCGCTTCGATCTCGCGGGCCAGCTCGGCATGCTCCGGCGGATCCGTTGCGGCGACGTACGAGCGGTACTGCCCTTTGATGCGCTCTTGCGTTTCGATCAGCGGCATCTCGAGCGGAACGTCGAGCTTGTTGAGCAGCGTCTTGAACTCGAGCTCGCTGTAAAGGCGGTAAAGCTCTTCGCTCGATGCGGGCGTGTACAGCGCTTCTTCCCAATCGAGGTTCAGCGCGAGCCGGTCGTTTGCGACCGAGACGTCGCGGCAAATCTGCGCCTGCTTCCCGTACTCTTCGATGAGTTTTTGCAGCTTCGCGGTGCCGGCGAGCTCCGGCTTTGCGACGAGCGTATCCAACGATCCGGCAGCCTTGATCAATTTGATCGCCGTCTTTTCGCCGACGCCCGGAATGCCGGGAAGATTGTCGGACGGATCGCCTTTGAGCCCGCGGTAGTCGGGCAGCTGCGCCGGCTCCAATCCCTCGTAACGTTCGCGCACCGCCGCGGGATCGTACCGGCCCAGATCCGTAATGCCGCGCCGGGTCGTTAGAACCGTCGTATTCTCCGAAACCACTTGCAGCAGATCCAGATCGCCGGTGACGACGACGGTTTGCTCGCCGCGTTCGCCGGCCAGACGCGCGAGGGTTGCGATAACGTCGTCCGCTTCTTCGCCTTCGATCTCGACGATTGGAATGTTGTTGGTCTGCAGCACGCGGCGCACCAGCGCGAACTGGCTGCGCAGATCGTCGGGCATTTGATCGCGCTGCGCTTTGTATTGTTGGTAAAGCGCGACGCGGTGCGCGGGCAGGCCTTTGTCGAACGCGGCTATCACGTGCGTCGGCTTCTCGTCGTTCACGAGCTTGTTCAGCATCATGGTGAAGCCGTACGCGGCGTTGATCGGCATGCCGCGCGTCGTGGTGAGCGGCGGCAGAGCGAAGAACGCGCGGTACACCAGCCCGTACGTGTCGAGCAGCATCAATTTAGGAGCCATCGTTAGCGCACAACCAGATCGGAAGCGGCGGCGGTTACACGTCCGTCGTCGCCGATCTTCAAAAGCGTAAGCACGTATTTCCCGGGCGATTCCGGGACGGGCACATCGAACGCATCGCCGGCGGTGCGATCGACTTTCCAGTACAGGCTGGCCGTGTCGGCTTGCGTAAGCGCGAGATCCGACGGCGGCGCGCTGCGGCGCGCGAAGGTTTGAATAACCGCGTGACCACCGCTCGAGGAATCAACCCAGGGATGCCACGATGCGCCGTCGGCTGCAGTGTCTTGCGTAGCCGTCGTGCCGATCGCGAGCAGATCCGGCGCCGTTTGGAAGACCGCGGAGCCCGTGGGCGCGCCTTTGGTGAGCCGCACGATGAGCGTTCCTTCACCCGCGCGCACGTCGCCGAGCTGGGCGCGTGCGACGCTCCCCGGAACGTACGCCGGTTTGTCGAGTTGCAGCGTCGCGGCCAACGGGCGCCCCGGCGCATCGACGATGAGCGGAACGCTGTCCCACTGCAGCGACCCGTCGCGCACAAATGCCGCTCCCGCGCTCAACACGCCCGGCGCATCGGCGACGCGAATGGACGCGCTTGCGCGACCGTCATGAACCGGCACCACGCGGAACTCGGTGCTGCTCGCGCTCTCGAGCGTGAGCACCGCGCTCCCTTCGGAACCGGGAAGCGATGCATCGATGTGCGCGCTTTCGCCGGCGCCGTAGCGCTTGCGGTCAAGCGAGATCGCGATGCTGCGGCTGCCTTGCGCGTTCTGCGTTTGCAGTGTCTGCGGTTCGACCTGGATCTGCGCGGCGTCCATCGCTTGCGCGCTTCCCGCGTCCGCCACGGCGACGATCAAATTGGAGCCTGCTTGGGGTGAACGGAACGATCCGTGCGCTACACCTTGCGCGTTCAACGTCACCTTTTGTTCTTGCACCGACGCGCCGTGCGTCAGCTGGACGCGCACTTGCAAGCCCGCAGCCGGCTTCCCGCCTGCGATCTCGGTTCCCGAAACGTCGAATGCGGCCGGCGTGCCGCTGCCGATGTCGTCGCTTTCCAACGAAACGCGCAGCGCAAGCGGTGCAGTCGGCACCATGATCCGCGTATCGGCGGTCGCGCCGCCCGAATCTGCCCGCACGCCGTACGTCGATGAGAGGCCGTCGGACGGATGCGGAATCATGACGGCCGCCGTGCCGTCCGCTCCGGTGCGTACGGTTGTTTGAAACCAGCGCGCGATGCCCCAGGGCGGATTGGCCTCATCGCCGGCATACGCGTGCGGCGAACGAATAACGTTTACGTTGACCGCAACGCCGGCAGCTGCCACTGCGCCGCGCGACGCGCGCACTTGCAGCGGAACATCGGCGTTCGGATCGCACGTGCCTTGACAGTGCGTTGTAAGTGCGATCGCGAGGCCCCCTGCGTCGGCATCGACCTGCACGGACGTTCCCGCCGTTCCGCCGCCCATCGTCGCAATCGCGGTATAGTCGCCGGCGCGGCTGTTCTCCGGCACGTGCAGCGCAGCGGTGAACGCGCCGGCGGAGTCCAGCCGAGCGGAGGTCTGTGCAGCCGGACCCCACGGCGAACGCAAGACGATCGTTGCGGTACCCGATGCCGCGCGCAGGCGCGATCCGCTGCGCGAGCGGGCGAAACCGACGATGTGCAGCGTATCGCCCGCGTGCACGACCGCGGAATCCGTTTTCATTCCAACGATCGTCGGAGGCAACGGCGCTTGCGGCAAAAAGGAAACGAAGGCGCTGCTCGATCCCCATTGCGCGAGCGCAAAGACCGGGCGCGGATTGCCTCGCCACGACACGAATCCGTTTTTATCCGTGTAGCGGTCGATGAACCGGCCGTTGGCGATGAAGGAAACGCGCATGCGCTGCATCGGGCGTCCGGTGCCAAGGTCCGCGCCGTAGAGCGCAATGCCCCCGGGCGTCTCCTTCGTGAGGAGTCCGACGCGCGTGCGGTTGATCCAAACTTGCTCGCCGACGCTGCCGCGGCGCGCTTCTACGACGAAAAATCCCTCGCGCGATCCGAGCGGCACCGTGACGTCGTTGGTTTGAAAGCGGAAGCCGCCCGGCGGCGTGTACCGCCAGCTCGCAACCGGTTTGCGGGAACGCGTGTCGAT
>JAICWY010000090.1 GCA_025934645.1 Vulcanimicrobiia bacterium | reverse complement strand
TCATTCCGGCATCCGCGGACCGGCCGCGACATGGAATTCCAGATCGATCCGCCCGCAGAATACGCGAGCGCACGCGATGCGTTACGGTAATCCATGAAGTTTGAACTGGTAAAAAGCGACGGCAGCGCGCGCCGGGGAACACTTACGCTCGCGCACGGCGTTGTAGAGACGCCGACGTTCATGCCCGTCGGCACGGCAGCCACCGTGAAGGGCCTCACGCCCGACGAGGTGCGCAGCGCGCACTCGCAAATTCTGCTGGCGAATACGTATCATCTCTGGCTGCGGCCGGGATTGGATCTGCTCGTCGAAGCGGGCGGCCTGCACAAATTCATGCAGTGGAACGGGCCGATCCTAACGGATAGCGGCGGCTTTCAAGTCTTCAGCTTGGAAGCGCGGCGCAAACTCGACGAAGACGGCGTCACGTTCTCTTCGCACATCGACGGAAGCCGCCACCGCTTCACGCCCGAAAACGTGCTGGCATTTCAAGAAGCGATCGGCGTGGACATCGCGATGCAGCTCGACGTCTGCGTAAAGTTGCCCGCGACGCCGAAAGCGATCGACGAATCGGTGCGCCTCTCCGCCGAATGGGCGCGGCGTAGCGCCGCTGCGCGCAGGCGCGAGGAAACGGCGCTCTTTGCGATCGTGCAAGGCGGCCTGGACAAAGCCGCGCGGGAACGCAGCGCGCGCGAAATCGTCGCGCTGAATCTGCCGGGCTACGCGATCGGCGGCCTTTCCGTCGGCGAAACGCGCGAGGAGATGTACGAGTTCGCCCGCTTCTCGGCCGCGCTGCTGCCCGAAAATAAACCGCGCTATCTTATGGGCGTGGGGACGGTTCGCGACATCGTCATGGCCGTGGAGTGCGGCATAGACATGTTCGATTGCGTCTATCCCACCCGCTGCGGACGCAACGGGCGGGCGATGACGCGCGACGGCGAGTTCGCGATCCGCAATGCGGCGTACGTGCGAGATTTCTCGCCCGTCGATCCCAAATGCGATTGTTACGTCTGCACGACGTTCACGCGCGCGTATCTCGCGCATCTGTTCCGCGCCGGCGAGATGCTGGGGCCGCGCCTACTTTCGTATCACAACGTGTACTTGCTCAATGACCTGATGCGCGATGCGCGCGCGGCAATCGAAGAGGGGACTTGGGCTTCATTTCGCAATAGCGTGCTTCAGGAAACGCCGGTATGATTCGATTGTTCGTCGCGGGCTATCCGCGCGAGGCCACCAAAGACGATCTGCTTCGCCTCTTCCGCCAATTCGGCGTGAACGAAGACGGCGTAACATTTCCACGCGACCGCCGCAGCCGCCGGAAGAAGGGCTATGCGTACGTAAACGTGGCCGACGATCAAAGCGCCCAGGCCGCGATCACCGCGTTCAATCTCTTCGAGATCGACGGCAAGCCGCTGACGGTCATCCGGGCCGAAGACCGGCCCTTGAAGCGCCCGCGCCGGCGTTAGCAACTCACAGCCCGGTTGGGGAAGAACTCGGGAAGAACGCCGGTCCCCGTCTTCGTAACCTCTGCACGGCCCGTTGCGATACTGTGTGCCTCGCTACTCACTCTGGCGGAGGCAATCGTGCAGTCGTCAACCCCGGTTTCTCTTCATGTACCGATCCAAGTCACCATTCCCGGAATTACGATGGCGGGCAGGCTTTCTATTCCGCGGACGGCGACGGCATTGACCGTGTGCATCGAGCATCCCGGGGGTGAGAGCGAGATAAGAACGCTCACGGCGCTGCTGGCCAAGGCCGGCATCGCCTCACTGACGCTGCGCGCGGAGCAGTCTTTGGCGCTGCGCGATATTATCGCGGTCATCGACTGGATCCGCTCGCGGCGGCTGTTACGCTCCTTGCCTATCGGCATCATAGCGCCGGGCACCGAAGGCGCGGCCGCGCTCAAAGCGGCGCAGCACCGGCCAGTCGCCGTTCCCGCGGTGTTGGTGATGAACTCGGACTCCACGGGGTTACCGGCGGCGCTTCGCTGGCTGCGCACGCGTCTCTCGGCGGCTCCCAACGCCGCGTGCCACCTCTCGGTGGCGTACTCGGCCTAGCCGACGATCTCCGCGCACGGAGCGCACAGCTCCGGATGCCGCGGATCCGCACCCAGCGGTAGATACTTCCAACAGCGTTTGCACTTCCCGCCGTCGGCGGCAAGCAACTCTCGCTCCACCGCTGGCTCTTCCAGCGACGGATTCGCCCTGAGCGACAGCGCCGAGACGACCATCGCCTCACGCACGTCGTCCAGGTGCGGCGCGAACCGGTCGTACCACGATTGCGGCAGTCCGAGCTTGGCCTGCAGCTCGTAATCGCGGCGGCCTTCGCTCGCCGCAACCCATGACCGCAGCTCTTTGAGTTTCTCCCACGCCTGCGCCGAGGCCGCGTTGGGATGCTTCGAACCGGCGAAGGTGAGATCGAACACGCTCGCGCGATCGCCCCGCAGGGCTTCCGGCAGCGACTGCCACGCTTCTTCCGCGGTGAACGAGAGCAGCGGCGCGGTAACGGTCAGAAACTGCGTGAGAATGTGCAGTATCGCGCTCTGCGCGCTGCGCCGCCGCGCGGAATGCGCCGCGCTCGAGTATAAGCGATCTTTCAGCGCGTCGAGATAGAAACTCGAAAGATCGTCGCCTTCAAAGCGGATGATCTCCAGGTACGCATCGTGCAAGCGGAACGCTTTGAGATGCCCGTGAACGCGGGCTACCCAATCGTCGGTGACGTCGCACGCCAGCTTGTCGAACCACTGCATCTGCGCGTATGGAACGACATCCGCCCGTCCAAGATCGTCGACGTTGCTGAGCATGAACCGCACGCGGTTGCGGATGTTGCGATACACGCGGCTCACTTGATCCACGACGTTGGGCCCGAAGCGCACGTCATCGACGAATTCGACCGATGCGGACCAAAGGCGGAGCACATCGGCGCCCCACTTCTGCATCGCGTCTTTCGCGTCGATGCCGGTGCCCAGCGATTTGCTCATCGGGCGGCCGTGCTCGTCGTTCACCCAGCCGTTCTTGACGATCTGTTTGTACGGCGCGCTGCCTTTGATTGCAGTCGCGGTGACGACCGAACTTCTGAACCAGCCGCGGTATTGATCGCCGCCCTCCAGCACCACGTCCGATGGCCAGGGAATGCCGTTTTTACCGAGCACCGCCAGATGCGTGACGCCCGATTCGAACCAAATGTCGACGATGTTCTTCTCTTTTTCGAACGCCTTGCCGCCGCAGTTCGGGCACGTAAAGCCGTGCGGTAAGAACGTCTCGACGGGATCGCGCCACCACGTGTCGGCGCCATGTTCGCGGAAATGCTTGGCTGCGATGCGTGCCACCGCGGGGTCGAGCACCGATTCGGTGCAGGCGCTGCAGATCACCGCCGGAATGGGCGTGCCCCACGTGCGCTGACGTGAGATGCACCACTCGGGGTGATTCTCGAGCATCTGCGTCATGCGGTTCTTGCCCCAATCGGGCGTGAACGTGACGTCTTGCAGATTCTCGATCGTGCGAGCGCGCAGCCGGTTCTGATCCATCGCGATGAACCACTGCGCCGTCGCGCGGAAGATTACCGGATTGTGGCAGCGCCAGCAATGCGGATAGCTGTGCGTGTACTCGAAGGCGTTCCAAAGCGCGCCGCTCTCGCGCAGGTCTTCGACGATCTTCGGATTGGCTTTCCAGATGTGCATGCCGGCGTACGGGCCCGCTTCAGCCGTAAAGACGCCGCGCGCATCGACGGGATTGAGGATCGGCAAATTGTAGCGCAAACCGGTTTGGAAGTCGTCAGCGCCGTGGCCGGGCGCCGTGTGCACCGCGCCGGTTCCGGTTTCGAGATCGACGTAATCGGCGATGACGAGCTCGGAATTGCGATCCATGAACGGATGGCGCACCGAAAGCCCTTCCAGAGCCTCGCCTTTGACGGTGCCGAGTTTGCGGAATTGTCCAAAATGCTCGCCTAAGGTCTGCGGCGCGAGTTCTTCCGCTACGATGAACGCTTCGTCGCCGTGCGCGTACAGGGCGTACTGCGCATCCGGTTTGAACGCGATCGCGACGTTCGCCGGCAGTGTCCAAGGCGTCGTCGTCCAGATGATGACGCTGACTTTTTGCGGGACATGCTCCGCGGAGACGCCCATTGCGCGCAGAATCTCGTCGCGCTGCTGCGCGTCCGCGCTAAAGCGCACGAAGATCGAAGGCGAAACTTTTTGCTCGTATTCGATCTCGGCTTCGGCCAGGGCGGTTTCGTCGTGCACGCACCAGAGCGTCGAACGAAGGCCTTTGTAGATCTGCCCGGCTTGGGCCAGATCCGCGAGCGCTTCCACGATCGTCGCTTCGAACTCCGGATCGATCGTGCGGTACGGGTGCTGCCATTCGCCGAAGTTGCCCATGCGCATGCGCGTGGAGCGCTGCTCGTCGAGCCAGTGCAGCGCGCGTTCTTTGCACTTGTTGCGCAGCTCGATCGGATCGATCGCGTGAAAATCTTTGATCTTCAGATGCTTGAGCGTCTCGAATTCAATCGGCAGGCCGTGCATATCCCAGCCGGGGATGAACTCCGCCCACTTCCCGTCGAGCAGCGCGATCTTCACGAACATGTCTTTCAAGACCATGTTCAAGAAGTGGCCCATGTGTAGATGCCCGTTCGCGTACGGCGGGCCGTCGTGCAGAATCCAGGCGCCGTTTTGCTTATTGCGCTCCAAACGGCGTTGGTAGGTGCGCTGCGCTTCCCACCACGCGACGCGGTCCGGCTCGCGTTTGGGCAAGTCGGCTTTCATCGGAAACGCCGTCTTCGGCAAATTCAGGGTGTCGCGATAATCGCGCTGCACGGTCTCACTCATGGGGCTTTCCTTCGATGACCTGATCCAATACGTCGAAGTTTCGCTCGGCCAGCTCGCGCAGGCGTTCCGCCGCCCGCTCCAAATGCGCGTGCAGGCTCTCGCGTTCGTTCCAGAAGCGGTCGATCAACGCGTCCGTCTCCGCCGGCTCAGGCTTGGACCCCGCAGGGTCCAGCGTAAAGAGCGGCGGCAGCGGATAGGCGAGATCGTCGCACAGCGCGGCAACCTTCGGATCGTATGGAATCGCTAAAAACGGCACCGCGTAACGGGCCGCCAAAATCAGTGCGTGCAGCCGCATGCCGACGACGGCCTTCGCGCGGCGGATGATGTTGGCCGCGCGCGGCAACGAACATTCCGGAAGCAGCACCGGCGCGCTCTTGCACTTGCGGATCACCAGCGTCGAGACTTCCGCATCGGGCGCTCCGCCGAGCGGCAAGAACGCGACGCGCGCGTTGTGCTGCTGCGCCAGGCGATCCACCGCGCGCGCGACGACGTCGAGGCGGTCCTTCATGCCCGTCGCTTTGCGCACGCTGACGATCACGAGCGGATCGCTTTGCGGGCCTAAGCCTTCCGTCGAAAGGTCGACGTCTTCTTCGGGCGCGTCGTATAAAAACACCGGATCGGCGGTTCGTTCGACCGTTACGCCCGGCAGAATCGAGGAGAGCAGCTGCTGCGATCGCCGGTCGCGCACCGTAGCAGCCGACAAACCTTTGCAGCATTCTTTGACGACGGTCTTACCCCAGAAATCCAGCGGGCCGACCGATTGCGCGAAGACCATCGTCTTGCGTTTCGCGCGCACCGCGGCGCGGATGATGCCTGCGTAATACACCAAGCTGCGCAGGCTGGTCGAATTTTGCAGTAAGCCGCCGCCGCCGGAGAGCACGACATCGGCGCGGGCGATCGCGCCGCGCACCGCTTTGGCGTCCCAGCGCGGCGTGGCATCCACACGCAGATCGTGCGCGGTTACATCGGGTTTTGCCGAGAGCACGTCCAGCTGCGCGTACGGATAACGCGTTCGCAGCTGCGAGACGATCACCTCGAGCAGCGCTTCGTCGCCCAAGTTTCCGAATCCGTAGTATCCCGAGACCAAAATGCGCACGCGAGTTTTAACGGGTGATAAGTTCGGGATCGTGCGGCATGACGACGACGCCGGCGCCCTGCTTGCGGCGCGCGTCGAACCAGCGATAGATTGCGATCAGGATCGCGCCGATCACCACGCCGATGACGAGGCCGTTGAACACGCGCAGCAGCGAGACCAGCACGGGCGTGTGTAGATGAGAGAACGTGTCGATGATGTCGCCCAAGCCGATGCCGATCGCGAGCGAGAAGAGTATGCCGGTGGCACGGCGATCGATCCCGCGCAGCGCCGGCAAAAGCATCATCGCCGGGAAGCCGATGACGAACTCTTTGAAGCGCGGAC
Organism: Vulcanimicrobiia bacterium; assembly: GCA_025934645.1. Classification (GTDB taxonomy): domain Bacteria; phylum Vulcanimicrobiota; class Vulcanimicrobiia; order Vulcanimicrobiales; family Vulcanimicrobiaceae; genus JAICWY01. Next base: position 1,832 of record JAICWY010000090.1, on the reverse strand, counting down.
GCACGCCGAGCAGCGCGGTCAAATGGTGGCGCAGCGCCAGTTCGAACGACGACGGCGCGATATCGCTGGTGTTGCCGCTGCGCATCAGCACGAGCGCGCCCACGCCTAGCACCACGCACGCGAGGAGCAGTTGATAGATCCGGATCGGTGCGGTAAACGCTTCCTTCGGACTGCCGATACGCGAGTTGAAGCGTGACGTAAAGAGGTAGAGCGCGAGTGCGATGAGCGGCGGCAGCGCGAGCACCAGTTTCACGCCGCGGAACGGCTCGACTTCTTCCATGACAAGCGGCGCACTCATGATCCCGATGACCGTCAGCGCGCCGAGCAGCGCGGTGCCCGTCGCAAGCAGCGTCCACCGCAAGCTGCGCGTGATTTCAGGCCCGGTCCGTGCAAGCGGTTCTTCGTAAAACGCGCCGGAGAGCGCGATAAACGCGGCGGTCGCAAACAGCAGCGCGCCGGTGAGGGCGATAATGGAACGCCCCAACAGATCGTGATGGCTAACATAACCGCCCAGGTACACCAGCACCGTCGCAGCGTAAGCGAGCACGGCCCACGACGGACGGTACCAGCCGAACCAGCCGAGCAGCAAGACGAAGAGCGAGGGCACGGCAAGACACGCGATGCCGACGAGGATGCGGTTATTGCCGCGGTAGAGCGGAACGGGGGAGGCGCGGCCGAGGGTAAAACCGTCCGCGCGCAAGTCGCCGGCGAGCTGCCGCACGATTTCGAGGTTGGTCTTTTCAATGGACAGGTTGTTGTACTCGTGTCCGTACGGACGCAGGTACACCACGCGCACGTTGCGTTCGCGAACGCCGAGTTCGTAGCGCGCGACGATGTCCGGTACAGCCAGCTTGTCTTGTTCGATCTTTCCGATCGCTTGCACGCGCACAGTGCGCCCGGGAATCAACTTCGCGAGTTCGGCGTTGCCCTTCTGAACTTGGCTTGCATCGTACGTTTCGATCTCGCCGAAATTGAGGTTCTTGCGATCGTGAAAGACCGCAGCCGTGTCGGCGACGTGATCGGGGAATCCGAGCACCTGGTTGCGCAGACCGAAGAACACGACGGTCGAGAGCCATTTGCCGGCATGCAGGTCGTCGAACATCGCGGCGATCTGGCCGTCCTGAAGACGCTCGTCGTTTTGGAAGCGCGGAATGATCAGCATCTGCAGACGGCGCGCGAGATCGACCTGATCGCTCGGGACGCCGAGCGCCGTCGTGTTGAAGTAATCGATCTGCGTGCGCACGGCGATGACGTACGGGGCGCCCGCATGCAGCACCTTAATGCCCGAGCGTTCGAAGTGCAGGGGCAACTGCTGCATGTACCGGTCGAACGTCGGCTTGTCGTACACCAGCAGATACACGGAGCCGGGACGCACGCGTCCATCGCGGACGAGCGCGGAGAGCGTCGGATTGGAAAGCGGCGAAACGCGCGCAGCATCCAGCAGCGCCACGCCGGAGATCGCGTATGCGTTGGCGCTCGCGGAGCCGGTAAGCGACCCGCCGAGCTCTTCCGTCAACGCCAGCGAGGTAAGGCCGGCTTTCTGCAATTGGAGTAAGAACGAGCGCGGATTATAGTTGTACGAACGCGCGAGGGAGAGAAAATCGTTGTAGTCCATCGCGAGCTCGACCCGCTGCGTCGCGCGCTCGACGCGAATGCGTTCGAACGCGATGAATGCCGACACGAGCAGCGCGATCAAAAGTAAGAACGCGGCAAAGCGCGTTCGCGGGTCAATCCGATTCACGAGCCGTCCACTTCGAGCAAAAAACAGGAAGGCCCGCTAATGCGAGCCTTCGCTGTCGTCGCGTATGCGGTTGCCCGCATACCGGGTGTGG
>JAICWY010000152.1 GCA_025934645.1 Vulcanimicrobiia bacterium | reverse complement strand
CTCCACCGCCGCAAGCATCGCGCGCAAATGCGCCGGTTCACCGTTGCTTGCGGAAAGCGCGTCCGCAAGCGTTCCGCCCCGCGGCGCGCCGGCGTATTCCCACAGCAGTACGCGCACCGCATGCAGCGACTCGCGCGTGGGCTGCGCGCCGAGCGTTTCCAACGCGGTACGCAGCCGGAATTCGATCGGCGTGGGAGGCTCCGGCGGCGGAACGGGCACCGGTGCGGGAAGCGTAACGGGCGCAATGCGCGTGCGGCGCCGAAACAACATCATCGTCGCGGCAAGCGCGCCCGCGATGAGGGCGAGTTCGCCGATCGCTTTGGCGGCATCGCGCACGCCGCTCCACGGATCGAGCAGCGGGCCGCCTTCGACGCGAAGCATCAAACCGTTTGAAAGAAACCGTTTGGGCTTGCCGTCCCGCGCGTCGATCGCGTCCATATATCCTGGGCCGATTGCCAGATCGCCGCGACTGTGTGCGGCCAACCGCAGCGTCTCGCGGTAGATCGTGCCGCCGGCGCCGTGCGAGACGACGCGCTCGTCCCCGAGTTCTTCCGGGCCGCTGAAAGACGGTAACACGACATTGTCGAGCCGCGGAACGTTCTCGCGCACGCGAATCGTCAAAACGAGATCGAACGGCACGCCGACCTGCGGGCGCGCCTTATCGCTCGCAAGCGTCATGCTCTGCACGTGCAGACGCGCGAGTTGCTGCGCGCGGACCGGCGCGGCGCAGCATAGCGCTGTGAAAAGCGCGATGAGCGCTACACGAGATCCTGCAGCCATTCCGCGAAGAGCCGGCGCGCATCGAAGGGCCCGGGCGAGGCTTCCGGGTGGAATTGCACGGCAGCGACGGGCAGATCGCGATGGCGGAAGCCCTCGTTCGTGCCGTCGTTGAGATTCACCATCGTTTGTTCGAGCGCCGAGGGCAGCGATAACGCGTCGACCGCGTAGCCGTGATTGTGCGCCGTGACGATCACTTCGCCGTGCCGGAGATCTTTCACGGGCTGATTGCCGCCGCGGTGTCCGTACGGCAGTTTGAATGTTTGCGCGCCGCACGCGAGCGCGAGCAGCTGATGCCCGAGACAGACGCCGTACATCGGCCGCTGTCCGAGCATCGAACGCAGTGTCTCGATCGTTTGCGGCAAATCGGTCGGATCGCCGGGCCCCGGCGAGATAAAGACTGCGGCGGGATCGTGCTCCATGATCTGCTCTTTGCTTGCGTTGTACGGTAGCACGGTAACATTCGCGCCGAGCGCGGTGAGTTCGCGAATGATCGCCTTTTTCACGCCGCAATCCAAGAGCACGACGCGCGGCCCGCCTTCGCGGCCTTCGACGTGCTCGACCGTCGTTGCGACGCTGGGAACCAGCTCCTTCGTCGTCGCCGTACGCACGAAATCCGTCAGCTGCGCCTCCGCGCGCGCTATGGCTTCTTCACCGGCCGCCAGCGCTGCCCAAATGGTTCCGTGCTCGCGCAGCGCGATCGTGATCGAACGCGTGTCGGCGTCCACGAGTGTCGGGATGCGTTGTTCGTCGAGCCATTCGCCGAGGGCTTTGCGCGACTGGTGGTGCGAAGGATGCTGCGCGATACGCTTCATCACCGCGCCCGCCACGCACGCGCGCGGATACTGCGCAACCGTTTCGGAGATGCCGTAATTGCCGATCATCGGATAGGTGAACGTGAGAATCTGTCCCGCGTACGAGGGGTCTGTCAATGCCTCTTCATAGCCGGTCATTCCGGTGTAAAAGACCGCTTCGCCGAGCGCGATGCCTTCGTACCGGAGAGCGTGGCCATCGAATCGCGTTCCATCGGCCAGAAAAAGAGCTGCGGGTTTCATCAAACGTGCACCTGTGAGAGAAGCTCGCCGCCCCGCATGACGAGCCGCCCGTTCACGATCGTCGCGATCGCGCGGCGCGGAAGCGTCATGCCGTCAAACGGCGTAGATTTGCCTTTCGAGTAAAATGCGGCCGCGTCGACACGCCATGCTTCGTCGGCGAAGATGGTGACGTCCGCGGGTGAGCCGGCCGCGAGCGTTCCGCCGGGAATGCCTAGGATGCGCGCCGGATTCGCGGAGAGCAATTCCACGAAACGCGCGACCGGGAGAT
>JAICWY010000060.1 GCA_025934645.1 Vulcanimicrobiia bacterium | reverse complement strand
CGGTGCTGGTAAAAGACGGACGCCCGCTCGCGCAGGCGCTGGCGCTACGCCCCGACTGGCGTTTGTTCTATCGCGACGGGCGCTACGAAATCTTTTTGCGCGGCCAAGTAAACACCGCCCAGCGTTAGCAGCGCAAGGCCGATCCACGTCGGCGCTTTCGCGATCCACCACACCGGGCCGGCGCTCGAGCGTTGGCCGCGCACGTACTGCGCCCACGATGCCTGCGCGAGCGACCCATCGACGTGCGCCGGAACGCCGTGCGCCAGACCCGTTCCGAAATGCGAACCGGCTGCGACAATCGCAACGCCGATTAACGCGCAGCCCAGCGCAGCGCGCAGCGCCGTTTGCGAGCGCAAGCCGCACGCTCGCGACGCAATCACCGCGCCGAACGCAGCGAACGCGGCGACGAGAAACGGCTGACTGAGCGCCCACGCCCACGGAAGCGCGACGAGCAGCAGCGCCGCTGCAAATACCGCGCGAAGCGCGCCGCGCGCGTGCCCAAGCAACAGCGCCGCTGCGGGCAGCGCGAGCATGATCTCGGTATAGTGCATGAACGATCCGCCGAGCACCACGAACGCTGCGGGAACGAGCGCCGCATACGCCGCATCGTGCGTGCGCCGGACCAGCACTCCGGCAGTAATCAGGCCGGCGGCGAACATGCACGCGAACGAAACTTCGCCGAACTTTATCGCTATCGCATCCGGGGCGCCGAGCGCGTGCAGCATCCACGTTAATCCGTACTGCGAGGTGCTGCCGACCTCGGAGAGCGCGTGAGCGGGAAGCACCAGCGTAAAATACTGCAACGCGCTTTGTACGCCGCCCGCGGCGATATCGCAAGCGATCAGCACGGCCGCGACGATCGAAAGACGCGCGCGCATTTCACGCTGCCAAATAAAGACGCCCACAAGCGCAGGAACGCCGACGTGCGGAACGATCGCAAGCACCACGCCCCAAAGCGCGGCAGCGTTCCACGCCTGCCGCCGCAGCGAGAGCGCCACGCCCAGCAGCGCGCACACGGCTACCGTGGCAAGTTCGCCATAGGGAATGACGAGCACGCCGAATCCGCACGCGAGCGCGGCGAGCGCGCCGGAGCGCGGCATGCCGGTCAGCTTCGCAAGCGCCACTACGCTCGCGATGGACGTTGCAATCAAGAGCAGCAGCCACGCGCCGCACGCCGCAAGGTACGGCAGCGCGCCGAACGGCACGAAAGCCAACAGCGCGTACGCGGGAAACGGCGCCGGCACCGCGATGCCCGGCAGGGCGCGATACAACCCGAACGGCATGTCCGCGCGTTCGCACGGATACAGCGAGGCCGCCGCGTACGGATTGGCGCTATGCACGATTGCGGATCCGGCGCAATAAAACGCGCGAAAATCGCCGAAAAACAGCCGGATCTTCGAGCCGAGAACGAGTTCGAGGACCAGCAGAGCGCACGCGCCTGCGGCGACGATCGCCGCGGTGCGGTTACGCGCCACGTTTGCGGCGGTGTTCTTCCAGCGAAGCGGGGCCGTCGCCGGCACGGTATTGCGGTGCAATGCGTCCGAGCATCTTGACCAGGCCCGATGCATCGGGGCGCAGTTTCTGCACGCGGTACGCGTAATCGGCCGCGCTCTTCATGTCGCCCTCGTCGAACGAGGTTTGTGCGAGCCGCTCCAGCACGATGATATGCCGTTCTTCGAGCATGAGCGCGGTGCTCTCGAACCACGGCTCGGGAACGTCACCGTCGAGCAAACGTCCGCTGTACAACTCTTCCGCCGCGCGGTAATGCACCGCGGTTTCCTGCAGATCGCCGCGGTCGAAACCGGCGTCGCCGTCTGCGACGTGCGCGGTAAAGCGCCGCACGTCCGCAACCACGTTCGTGAGATCGAGCGAGACGTCGGGATCGGCACGAAAATACAGATCGACGCACGCGTACCCCACGATTGCGGCGATCGCTTTACGGATATTGCTGCACGCGGTACGAACGCTCTGCGCCGCAAGCTGCCGGTCCGCATCGGGCCAGAAAACGCCGGCAAGCTCCGCGCGCGTCGCAGAACCCGTCGGCTTGAGCAGCAAATATTTGATGAACTGTTGATCGCGGCGGCGGATCCAGTTGATCTCTTGGCCGTCGATCTGCGCGTCGAAGCGTCCGAACATACGCACGATCAGCGGCGAAAGCCGCGCACTGGGCGAGAGACGCACGCGGCCGCGCAATTGGCGCAGCGGGCGGTACGGACGGTAACCGTCGTCTTCGGCAAGCACGAACAAGCCTTGCGCTTCCAATTGCGCGAGGCGGTGCTGGTCGTCCACAGTCGCGCCCGCGATGAAACTGCGAACCAGCGCGCGGTCTTCCTCGGCCGCGCGTTCCAATTCCGCGCCGATGAACTCGGTGAAAAGCTGACCGTAGCGCGAGCGCCAATGCTCGTACGCATCGCTCAGCGATCGCGAGTCTTCGGCGGCCGCGCGCACCGCGCCGCTCAAAACGATCGCCCAGCCGTCGCTCTCTTCCAGCAAACGGCTGATTTCCAAATGCGTGCACGGCACGCCGCACGCTTCCGCCAGCAATTCCGTTTCCGCCGGATCGAACGCGAGCCGGCGGTGATCGCACAACACCGCAAGCCCGCGCGCGATCCACGTTTTTGCATCGATCGCTTCGCGCGACCGCGACGTGTACACGAACGTCAAATGCTCGGGCGCTTCTTCCACGAGCCGGCGCAGCATCTGCAACAGCTCGGGCGACGCGTTGTCGACATCGTCGACGACGAGCTCCGTCGGCTGAAAGATGCCCGAATACAGCAACGAAACCAAATCGTCGTACGACGACGGCACGCGCGAGAGCGCCATTGCCGATTCCATCGTTTCGAAAAACGCCTTCGGTGTGCAACCGGGCGGAATCGCGCAGTATCCGGCGTCCACCACGCTGTTCGGCAGATATTTGAGCAACAGGGTGGTCTTGCCCGAGCCCGGCGCCGCGACAATGAGGCGGAGCGGCACGGCGGCGTGCGTCGAGAGCCAGCGTTCCAAACGGGAACGGCGGACGGTCGAAGGCGCGAGCCGTGGCAGAATCTGGGTGCGTATCATGGTAGTACTTAAGGAAGATATCGGCCACGGAGACCGTCCCGGTTAGAGCTGGATGCCGCCTGCTTGGCACCGGATGGGTGGGTCGCGCGTCGAAAGGCGCGGCATGCCGCTGGTCTTCGTGCCCACGCCGCTGGGCAATCTGCGCGACATCACCCTGCGCGCCATGGATGCGTTGCGCGACTGCACGCTGCTCGTGGCCGAAGACTCCCGGGTTGCGCGAAAGCTTCTGAACGCGCTTGCCTTGCCCGGCAAAGAGATTTGGAGTTACCACGAGCACAACGCCCGGGGGGCTACCGCCGGCATCCTGGAACGGGCTCATGAAGAGCTCGTGGCCGTCGTCACGGATGCGGGAATGCCCGGGATCTCCGATCCCGGAAGCGAGCTCGTCGCCGCGGCGCGTGCCGCCGGGGTGGCGGTAGAGGTCCTGCCCGGGCCCAGCGCGGCGATTAGCGCCGCGGTCCTCGCAGGATTCCCGATCCGCCGCTTCATCTTTGAAGGCTTCGCGCCGCGTTCGTCCCGCGAGCGGCGCGAAGCCTTCGCTCGCAGCCTGCAGCTCGGCATTCCTTCGGTGTGGTACGAATCGCCGCAACGCATCCGCGCGTCGCTCGCGGATCTGGAGGCGGTCGATGCGGCCGCGCGCGTCTTTCTGCTGCGCGAGTATACGAAGCATTACGAAGAACAGCTCCTGGGCACGCCGGCGGAGATCGTTGCAAAGCTCGCCGATCCCGTGCGCGGCGAGATCGCGTTCGTCGTCGCTCCGTCGACCGGCGCGCAGGCCGCCGCTCCGCCGTCGGAAGCGAATCTGGATGCCGAGATCGACGCGCTTCTGCAGGCCGGGCAAAGCGTTTCGGCGATTGCGAAATTGCTAGCCGGCCGCGGTTTCGGCGAGCGCCGGCACATCTACGCCCGTGCCGCGCTCCGCAAAGGATTGCAGAGGGAGTCACCCCTCGGGCAGCGATAGAGGAACGGTATGGAGCGCCCGTTGTCCGGTCACGATTCGTTTTACGTCACCACGCCTATCTATTACATCAGCGGCAATCCGCACATCGGGCACGCGTACACCACGATCGTCGCCGACGTGCTCGCGCGCACGGCGCGCACGGAGCAGCGCACCTATTTCCTGACCGGAACGGACGAACACGGCCAAAAGGTCGCCGATGCCGCGGCCGCCGCCGGAAAGTCGCCGCTGCAATGGTGCGACGATCTGCTGCCGCGCTGGAAATCGCTCTTCGAACTCTATCAAGTCGAGTACGACGACTTCATCCGCACCACGCAGCCGCGCCACGAAACCGTGGTGCAGGCCGTCTTCGAAAAACTGCGCGAGAACGGCGACATCTATCTCGGCAAGTACGAAGGCTGGTACTGCGTGCACGACGAGACGTTCTGGCTGGAGTCGAAGCTGGTCGATGGCAAGTGCCCGACGTGCGGCCGTCCGGTGCAATGGCTCTCCGAAGACGACTGGTTCTTCAAGCTTTCGAAATACAACGATCGTCTCAAGCAGTATTTCGTCGAGCATCCGGATTGGGTGCGGCCGCGTGCGGTCTACAACGAAATGATGGCGCTGCTCGAAGAAGGTCTGGACGATCTGAGCATCACCCGCACGAATCTGGAGTGGGGCATTCCGGTTCCGGCGAGCGCGGGCGCTGCGCACGGCGTCATCTACGTTTGGTTCGACGCGCTGCTCAACTACATCTCGGCGCTCGGATGGCCCGCCGGTCCGAAAATGCAGACGTTCTGGCCTGCATCGGTGCAACTGATCGGCAAGGAGATCGCGCGTTTCCACACGCTGATCTGGCCTGCGATTCTGTGGGGCATCGGCGAACCGGCGCCGCACATGGTCTTCGCGCACGGCTGGATCACCGTCGAGGGGCAGAAGATCGGAAAGAGTCTGGGGAACGCGGTCGATCCGTTCGAGCTTGCACACCGCTTCGGCTCGGACGCGATGCGCTATTTCTTACTCCGCGAAGCCCCGTTCGGAAGCGACTTTTCGTATTCGGAAGAGAAGATCGTGCAGCGCTACAACAGCGACCTGGGCAACGATCTCGGTAACCTGCTGCGCCGTTCGCTCGCGATGCTGGAGAAGTACCGGAACGGCTTGGTACCGCAGCCCCCGTACGATGAAGCCGAGCGCAACCGCGTTTTCGGCGAACAGTTCGCGGATCTGCCGCGACGCGTACGCACGCTCATTTTCAACCTGCAATTCCGCGATGCGCTGGAAGCGATTTGGGAGCTGGTGAGCGCGCTCAACCGCGCAATCGACGATCGCAAGCCCTGGACCCTGTATAAAGAAGGACGCGCCAACGAACTGGATGCGCTGCTGTACGATCTGTGCGAAGGGCTGCGTTGGTTGGCCATGCTGATAGCGCCGTTCATGCCGGCTCGCGCGCGCACCATCTGGCATCAACTCGGTTTGAATACCGCGATCGACGCGGCATGGAGCGAAGCGCTGGTGTGGGGCGGCATCGCCGCCGGCACGCAGACGCAACCCGGCGAAGCGCTCTTTCCACGCATCGAACAGGTGCCCACGTAACCACATGAACGAGCGGCAGCCGCGGGCGATCTATCTCGCCCTGCGCTTCGGCATGCTTGCCGTCGCGCTGCTCGCCGCCGGACTGCTTGGGCCGCGCACGTTCGCGCCGCTTCACACGGACGATGCCATCGCGCTCACCGTTTGTCTCGTGCTGTTCGTCGCACTGCTGCGCATCAACGTTCCGCTGCTTTCGGGCGCGTATCTGCGCCGCCGCCATCTCGAGCCCGGACGCATGACACTCGAGCTTCCGGTGAGCCTGGCAGTGCTCATAATGTACGGGCCGATTGCGGCGGCAGCAATCAACTTGATCGGATATCCGCTCGCCGTGCCGGCCGACGGGCGTTCCCGTTTGATGCGCCGCGTGCTCGACGGGGGAGCCGAGGCCTTCCTGTGGGTTTGCGTCGGTTTGCTCCGTCCGCACGTGCAAGCTTCGGTGACGCCGGCCCTTTCACTGCCCTCGTTCGCGACGTTTTTGGCGTTTTATACCGTCTGCATTCTCGCGTTTTTGAGCGCAATTTGGATACCGCTGCGCGCGCTCGCGCGCCGTTCGCCGATCTTGCCCCGGTTATGGAGGCAGCTCGCGCGCGACACGCGTCTGTTCGCGTTCGTGCTGCTGACCGTTTCGTGGGGCTACGTCGCGACGATGGTGTGGACGCGCGCGGGAATCGCGCTAGGCCTCGTGACGTTCGCGCCGCTGCCGTTCCTCGCGACGGCGCTGCGCGCGCTGCACAACCATCACTTAGAACTGCACCGTTTGCGCTTGGCGCGCGATGCGGTGCAAGCGATGCTGCGCACGCGCGATCCGCTTCCGCAGATGAACTCGCTGCTCGCAAGTCTGCACACGCCCGCGGCGGAAGAGACGCTTCAGATCTACGCGGCAATTTCCGCGGACGATCGTCTCAGCGCGCTTGCCACGATCGGCCCGATTCCCGACGCAGAGCAACTCGAGCACGTGCGCCTGGCGCTGATCGAACTGCAACGCGGCGATCGCCCCTCGAGCACGCAGCGTACACGATCGCACACGCTGGCCGCGTACGCGGTGCGCGGCAGCGGCGAGCATCTGCTCGGCGCGCTGATCGTGCATCGCCCGCCGCGCACGGCCTCGCTGCTGCCGGCGCGCCGTTTCGCGCAAGCTGCATCGGAGTTAGCGCCGCTTCTTCGCGATTTCCGCTCCATCGCCGCAACGCAGAACGCCGCATCGATGGACGCGCTGACGGGACTGCCGAACCGGCGCACCATCATGGAGCATCTTCGCGAGCGCATCGAATACGTTTCGGTCGGCAATCCGTGCGCGGTGCTGGTGCTGGACATCGATCATTTTAAAGCGATCAACGACACGCTGGGGCATCAAGCCGGCGACCAGTGCTTGCGGGCGGTCGGCGCGATCATCGCGCGCAACATTCGGGGCCAGGACCGGGCGGGACGAATCGGCGGAGAAGAGTTCGTCGTCATGATGCCCGACACGAACAGCGAGATGGCGCGTACCGTCGGCGAGCGGCTGCGTGCCGCAATCGAGTCCACGGGAGTTCACCACGCGAACGGCGATCCGGTTACGGCAAGCATCGGCATTGCCGTCGCCTCGGTCAGCGACACCGTAGACTCCCTTCTCGCTCGCGCCGATCGCGCGCTCTATCAAGCCAAACGCCAAGGGCGCAACCGCGTCATCGAGATCGGCGCATGATGCTGATCGATACGCACGCGCACATCCACGATAAAGCGTTCGCCGGCGATCGGGACGCGGTCGTCCAGCGCATGCACGATGCGGGCGTCACGTCGGCGGTAACGGTCGGCTGTGATATGGCGGACACGCAGCGCGCGCTGGAAACGGCGCGCGAGTACGGCATCTATGCCTCGGCCGGCATTCATCCGCACGAGGCGAAGGACGCGCCGGCGGATCTCGCCGCGGCGTTCGACGCGTTTCTGCGCGACGAACGCGCCATTGCGCTCGGCGAAACGGGACTGGACTACTACTACGATCACAGCCCGCGCGACGCACAGCAGCGGGTGCTGCGCGCGCACATCGAGCTTGCGCGCCAATGCGGAAAACCGGTCATCTTCCATCACCGCGACGCGTACGACGACTTCATCGCGATTCTGCGCGAGGAATGGCGCGAAGGGATGCGCGGCATCATTCACTGCTTTACAGGCGACCCGTCGCAGGCGCAAACCTACACGCGCGAATTTGGCCTGTATCTAGGCATCGGCGGCGTGGTGACTTTCAAAACCGCGCAGCAGGTGCGCGACGCGGTTCAGTCCGTGGGCATCGAACGGCTGGTTTTGGAAACCGACTGCCCGTACTTGGCGCCCGTCCCGCACCGCGGCCAACGAAACGAACCGGCGTACGTTACGGCGACCGCCGCGAAAGTCAGCGAACTGCTCGGAATTTCCGCCGAAGCCGTCGCGGAGCGCACCACCGCAAACGCGCGGACCGTCTTTGGGTTATAATATTCGTATGAAACGAAAACGAAAACGGCTCCCGCTCGTGCCGAGATTGGGAGCGCCGCAAAATCTCCGGCCCGCCGGAGTGCACGACCCGAAGACGCTCTACAACCGTAAAAAACAAAAAGCCGCCCTCAAACACTACGACGAGGACGGCTTTTTTATATGGGGCGGCCGAGTTATGACGAGGCTTGCTGCGGTAACGCCTTTGAATTGCTCCAATTGTTAGCGAATTTTTGATGCAGTGCCCGCAGCAGTGGGGGGTTTGACGTGCGGGCGCCCCAGTCGAGTTGATCGGGATGTAGATAATACGACGTCGCGTTTGCCGAGCCGATCCAACCCCGCGTGCCGCATACGGCGAACTTCTCGTCCGAGTCGGCTACGCGCACGTTTACTCCGGCGTCTGCCAAATGGCGTGCCGCGGCATAATACGATCCTTCCACACCGAATTTCGAAACGAGCAGCCGGCAGCGTACGCCGCGTTGCGCGAGCCATTTTAACGCCGAGTACACCGGCGAATATCCCGCCGACTCGGTTTCCACCTCAACCGTAACGTGCCGCGCGTTGCGCAAGAGGGCACCCTCGGCATCGAGCGCATCGCGTTTATCGAGCTGCACTCCGCGCGTCGAGCGGCCTGCGCGCACGATCGTATCGCGGCCGCCGGCGCGCCAATTGCAGTCGTCCAGATACGCAATGCCGTCGCAGAGCGCTAGCTTGAGATGCATTGGCGGGCCGTCGTTGCCGCTGCTCTGCACGAGCCGCGCGTCCACGTTCAGCGCGCGAAGCCGGCGGACGGCCTCGCGGTTGGCGCGTAACAGCGCCCCGGCACCGTGGAAGCAGCCGTTCAGCCGCACCCGTACACGCGCGCCCCGGCGCGCGGCGTCTTCAAGCGTCCGCTCCATGCCCGGGGAGAGAATATAGGCGGCGAAGTCGACCTCCCGAGCGGTCTGCACGGCATGCAGCAGCTCCGGGGCGGAAGAAAGCGATATCACGCTTCTCCTTCACGCAATGGGGAATGAACGTCTAGCCTGGGCGCGAAAGCGTAAGGTCCCGTATGAATTGCAGCCGAGCCGGTACGCCGCAACCCGACAAGGGCGCCTTCGTCCGCGACATGTTCGCCAAGATCGCGCCGCGTTACGACACCGCGAACCGCGTGATTAGCGCCGGGCTCGACGAGGGCTGGCGTAAACGCGCCATCGCGCTGCTCGCGCCGCCCAAGGGCGGCCGCGTGCTCGACCTTTGCTGCGGTACGGGCGACGTCGTGTTTCATCTGCTGCGCATCGACCCGTCGCTCGACGTGACCGGCGTGGACTTCTGCGAGCCGATGCTCGAGAACGCGCGGCGCCGCGCCACGCACGAAGCGCGCGGAAAAGCGACCTTTGTCGAGGCCGACGTGATGACATTGCCGTTCGAAGATCGTGCCTTCGACGGAGCCACCATGGGATTCTCGATGCGCAACGTCGTGGACATCGATGCCACGCTGCGCGAGATCCGCCGCGTGCTGCGGCCGGGCGCGCGCTTCGTGAACCTCGACATGAGCAAAGCGCCGAACAAACTTTGGAAAGCGCTGTTCGGCGTGTATTTTTACCGCATCGTTCCGCTGATCGGCGGCGTCGTCGGCGGCTCACACCAAGCCTATTCGTATCTGCCGAACTCCCTGACGAATCACCCGAACGCGGAAGCGCTGCGGGAACGCTTCGAGAAGGCCGGATTTCAAAACAGCGGATTCGTACGCTTGATGGGCGGCGCGATCGCGATCCACTACGGAACGGCGGCATGATCCAACGCAAGCCGCGAACGGACGCAAGCCTCTACTCGCTGGTCGAAGATTTCTTTCGCAACACGTTCACCACGGACAATCCGCTCATCACCGAAGCGATCCGCCGGATGCTCGCAGCGGGCGGAAAGCGCTTGCGCCCGCGCATGACGCTGCTCGCAGCTGAAGCGAACGGATCGGCGGCGGAAGAGCATTTGCACCTGGCCGCCTACATGGAATTGATCCACGTCGCCACGCTGATTCACGACGACGTCGTGGACAACGCGCAGACGCGGCGCGGCGTGAACGCAACGGCGGTCGATTACGGCAACCGGATCAGCGTGCTTGCCGGCGATTACCTCTTCGCGTGGATCTTCAAAAACGTCACCGCGCAGTACCAACATCCCGTACCGAACATCTTGTCCGCGACGCTGGCCGACATCTGCGACGGCGAAGTGCTGCAATTGCGGGCGCTGGGCAATCTGGATCTGCCGGTCAGCGCGTATATAGAGATCGTGATGAAGAAAACCGCCTCGCTGTTCGCGGCATCCGCCGAATGCGGCGCGATCATGGGCGGCGGCAGCGCGCTGCACATCAAAGCCCTGCGCGACTTTGGGCTCTATTACGGTATCGCGTTTCAAATGTTGGACGATCTGCTCGACATGACGGCGGACGCCCAGTCGCTCGGAAAACCCGTCGGCAACGATCTTGCCGAGCGCAAGATGACGATTCCGTTAATTCTTGCATTAAGCCGGGCCGACGGCGCCACTCGCGAGATGGTCGAGCGTTTCTACACAGGAAGAAATCGCGGCCGGACCGCCGAGGTGATCGAGGCGATAGGCCGTTTCGGCGGCCTCGACGGCACCCGCGAACAGATTGCGCAGTACGCCGAACGCGCGCAAATCTCGCTGGCGCCTCTTGAAAACAGCCCGGCGAAGACCGAACTCATCCGGCTCGCGGACGCCCTGCTCGACTAGGCGCCGCAAAAGGAGCATACATGACGTTTCACCCCATGCTGGCCCTGGCAAGCCCCGAGATTATCGGCATCATCGTCGTCGCGGCGGTGGTGCTGTTCGGCGCAGAAAAGCTGCCGAAACTCGCGCGCAGCGCCGGCCAAGCCAAACGCGAATTTCTGGTCGGACAAGCCGAAGCCGACGCGGCCGCCGAGGCCGCGCGCGAGCAGGCCCGCCAGCGCGCCAAGGCCGCGAACGCCGATCTCATGGACAACGTGAGTCAGCCGAACGCCGCGGGCGTCGGCGAGAACGTTCCGCCGCCGACACCCGATAAAGGCACGCTCAGCAGCTAACTCTTCATGGCTTTGCCCGCCGCGACCCCACTCTCCGAAGCACCGGAATGGGACCAGAAAGAAATGAGCTTTACGGAGCACCTTCGGGAGCTCCGTAAGCGTTTGCTGATCGCGATCGGCACCGTCCTGGTGCTGGCGATCGGCCTGTTTTGGCCTTCGCAGTACATCATTCCGTGGATGACGGATACCTATTTCCACGGCGTGCAGCTGCACGCGTTCGGTCCGGCCGACGTCATCCTCGTCGAATTCAAATTCTCGATCTACGCCGCAATCGTCGTCGGCCTTCCGGTGCTGCTCTATCAGCTTTGGATGTTCATCGTGCCCGCGTTCCATCCGCGTACGCGGCATATGGTCTATGCGTACGTCGCGCCGTCGTTTTTCCTGGCGCTCGCAGGCATAGCGTTCGCGCATTTTTTGGTGCTGCCGCGCATCGTCGGCACGTTGATACAGGTCACTAACCACGTCGCGCAGCCGACGTTCGGCATCGAGTCGACCCTGAATTTCATTCTGCTCGTCTTTTTGGCGTTCGCGCTGATCTTTCAGATCCCGGTGATCATGATCGCGCTGGCGCGCATCGGAATCGTCAACTCGGCGTTCCTGAAACGCTCTCGCCGCTATTTTCTCTTCGGGTTCTTCGTCTTCGGTGCTATTGCGGCGCCCGACGGCAACCCGCTGACGATGGCCATGATGGCGCTTCCCATGTATTTCCTGTACGAGGCCAGCATCTGGATCATCGCCGTGCTTGAGAAGTCGTGGCGCGCAGCCGCGGCCGCGTACTAAGCTCGGCGCACATGGCAGCCTATCTGCGCTCGTTCTACGACGACTTTACGCGCACGTTCGGCAACGTGCTCTTTGCCGTCTGCCTGCTGCTCGTTTGGGGCCTGATGACGCTTGCCGGCGTCATCGTCGCGCAAGGCAAGGACCCCTCGGAGTACTTCGGCATGTACGCGCCGCCGCTCGCGCGCATGATCCTGCGGCTCAACGTCGACAACATTTATCACACGCCCTACTACGTCGGCATTATCGGGCTCATTCTGCTCTCGCTGGCGGTCTGCACGTTCAAGCGCGTGATTCCGGCCCGTTTGCCCGCGCTGCGGCCCGTGATGATCGACAAGATCCCGCTCAACGCGACGCTGCAAGTGCGCGGATCGGAAGCGAACGTCCGCGAGCGCGTGGAGACGTTTTTCAAAAAACGCGGATGGCAGGTTCGCAAACGCGAGTTCGGTGGAACGGAATGGACGTTTGCGGACAAGCACAATTGGGCGCGCCGCGGCGTCCTCGTCGCGCACATGGGCTTTACGATTATCGCGGCCGGCACCAGTGTGTACTGGGCTAAAGGCTTTGCCGGCGATTCTGCCGTGTTGGTCGGACAAACGATCGACGTGCCGCACAGCCAGGCGACGTTGCGCCTCAACGATTTTCATTACAAGATACAGCCGATCATGACCAAGAGCGGCATGGTCTATCAGCCGATCGACTACGTTTCCAACGTCACGGTCGCCGGCAAAGACGGCGTACCGAAGAACGAAACGATCCGCGTGAACAAGCCGATCGATATCGGCGGCACGCTGTTCTATCAGTCGTCGTACGGCTTCGCTGTCCGCTTTCTCGTAACGCATTCCGGCTCGCGCGACGCCGAGATCTCGGACAAAGCGTATATGACCGGCGATTCGTTCACGATTCCGGGCACGCAGCGCACGATTCAAGTCTCGCAGTTCGTGCCCACCGTGGATCGCCAGACGGGCCAGCCTTCGAGCGATCCGCGGGTGAACGACCCGGCGGTGGCGATCGACGTCGTCGAGAACGGCCAGAGCGCCGGCGCGGCTCTCGTGCCCATGAAAACCTGGATCGACGTGGGCAACGGCTGGCGTGTCACGCCCCAGAGCTATACCATGGTGAGCGGCCTGCAGTACCGCTACGATCCGGGCGTGGTTCTGGTCGGCATCGGCGCGTTCGTGCTGCTCGCGGGCCTGGTAATCTCGTT
>JAICWY010000010.1 GCA_025934645.1 Vulcanimicrobiia bacterium | reverse complement strand
GCAGTACGCGTGGGTCGTACCGCAAGATCAGAGCGGCCTCATCCGGGCGATGGGCGGCGATAACGCAGCGCTGCACGGCTTGGGCTCATTCTTCAGCGTTCTTCCCGAACACGACGGCGACTGGGGTACGCCCTATATCGGATTGAACAACGAACCCAGTTTCGGAGCGCCGTTTCTGTATCTCTCGGCACACAATCCTTCGCGCGCGCAAAGCATCGTGCGCCTCATAGAAACGAAGTACTTCGACAACACGCCGGGCGGTGAACCCGGCAACGACGATCTGGGCGCAATGTCCGCCATGTACGTGTGGGAAACCAGCGGTTTATATCCGCAGACTCCCGGAACCGCCACGCTCGATCTCGCCAGCCCATTATTCACGCACGTCGAGCTGCGTTCCGAGGACGGGCGGCGCATTGTCGTAGACGCTCCGAACGCACGCACCGGCGCGCCATACGTTCGCGGCCTTCGCGTGAACGGCCGCGCCGCGTCACGCACGTGGGTGACGGTTCCGAAACACGGGACGCTGCGTCTGCTTTTCGATCTGCAAGCAGAACCGTCCGCATGGGGTTCATCCAGCGGCGACGAACCGCCGTCGTTCGATGCGGGCGTGCATCCGCCGCGCAACGCGGGGACGGTGAGGACCAATGGCGCGCCAGCCGATGCGATGGACGCGCAAGACCTTCGCGTTGCACCGTTCGTCGTGACCTATTTCGACGGTACCGTGATACCGGTCGACGCGCATACAATGGCCATCGCAAAGAGTTTCACGCTGGGCGAACGTGTGCCCGATGCGCTCCGTATCCCGGAAACGGCGCGCATTGCGCTTGCAAGCATCTATACGGACAGCGTTGCGATCGTCGATCTGCAAACATCGTCGCTGCAAACCCGCCTAAAGGTCGGCGCGAATCCGGACGCGCTTGCGCTGGCGGGCGGGTCGCTGTGGGTGGCGGAGCGCGGCGCCGACGCTGTAGCGCCAATCGATCTTGGGAGCATGAAGCTGGGTGAGGCAATTCCTGTAGCATCGCGTCCGGTAGCGCTTATCGCATCGCCCGACGGTAGCGTGCTGTATGCGGCCGATCAAGGCGCAAACGCCGTCTCAGTGATCGATTTGCGGCAGCGCAAAGAGTCGGTTCGCATACCGACGGGCGCCGCGCCGAGTGCACTCGCGCTCGCGCCGGACGGCACGCTGTTTGTCGCTGATGCATTCGCGAACGACGTAACCGTCATCGACACGCGCGCAAACGCCGCGATCGCGCATATTCCGGTAGGCGTGTTTCCTCGGGCCATCGCGATTGCGAGCGGCAAGGCGTACGTCGCCAATTGGGCCGACAGCACGGTTAGCGTCATCGACGTGCGATCGCGCAAGGTCGTGCAGAGGCTGCACACCGGCGATCAGCCGGCGGCCTTGGCGGCATCGGAGGATGGTACGAGAATCTATGTAGCGGTAAGCGGCGATAACGCGCTTCAAACGATCGATGTCTCGAGCGGCGCGATTTCGCCGCTCATATACACGCCCGGCTCCAGCCCGCGGACCTTTCGCGCTAAATAGCAGCGCGAAGGCGGGCAGCGAAAGCTAAACGGATTTGCCGAAGATGTGGCAGGTCAGCTTCAACCGCACGCAGTTGAGTTGCACGAGACGCAGCATCAGCTCGTCGCGCAATGCGATGCCTTGCCGGCGCCGCTCCATACCGCTGCGCTGCAAATGCAATGCGTAATCGCGCCGCGATTTCATCTTGTGATCGACAGTCCATCGTGCACGATCGACTTTCTTATTGTCGTACGTTTCAAGAAGAAGCTGACCGATGAACTGAGCGGGGCCTTCGATAAGAACCATAATCGGCCAGATCTCGAATTCCATTGTCGGCGGGTCGAAGCGTTCCGATGGCTGCATTCTTACTCTATCGGACAACGTTTCACAGCAGCGCAGAGCCATAGGTCCTGTTACGCGTTTATGGCGCTTTGCGTTCCAGCGCCGGGCGATCCCATCGCGCCAGTTCTGCTGCGGCGTTGTATGTGCTCTTCAAAAATGCGAGTACCGCGCCATCCGGATCGGATGAGGTGCGTACTGCTGCGTACGGCAACAAAAACTCTTTGAGTTGCGCGCTCCACGC
Source organism: Vulcanimicrobiia bacterium (assembly GCA_025934645.1). Taxonomy (GTDB): domain Bacteria; phylum Vulcanimicrobiota; class Vulcanimicrobiia; order Vulcanimicrobiales; family Vulcanimicrobiaceae; genus JAICWY01. Next base: position 62,188 of record JAICWY010000010.1, on the reverse strand, counting down.
CGCTTCTTCGGGCGCAACGCGCGCTTCCGGATAGCCGTCCGGCTCGGGATACGTGTACGCGTAGAACGCCGCTTCCATACCAGAGCCGCCCGGCCAAAAGCCGGCGCTGTATTCCTCATGCGAGTACGCTTCGCGCGTGGCAGCGTCCGGCATGTTCGGAAATCCGCCCGGATGCGGCGGCGCCGCACGGCCGGAAAAACGTGTCGTTGCTAAATCGAAGCTGCCCCAGAAGAAATGCACCGGACTTGCCTTGCCGGTAAAGCCGCACCGGAATTGCTTGAACAGCCGGTCGGCTTGCAACAAAACGCGCCAGAATCGTTCGACCGCCGCGCGATCGTAGGATCTGTGAACCGTATCTTCCGCGAACGGAATGGCATCTTGCACTTCGTTCGGCTTGCCGTGAATGCGTACGTCGAAATTCAAGTCGCGCAGCGCAGCGAAGATCCGGCGGTAGAACTCCGCAACGGTCATCGGCTCCAGCGCAAAGCCGGCGCGTTCTCCATCGCATCCGTCGATGCGTAATTCGTGCGCCAGAAAATCGAATGCGATCTCGAAGAACCGGCCGTCGCGGTAGGGCATCATCGACGTCGTGAGTCCGCGCGGCGTAACGTACAGCGTGACGTTCCACCAGTGATTGACTTGCGGCTCCAACTGCAAACGGATTTTGCCCGCGATTTGCGTCCACAGATGCAGCGTCTGCTGCGTATCACTCCAAGCAGCTTGCTTGAGATCCGGCCAACGTTCTTGCGCGGTGATCATAACGGAAACATTCGCGTGGCGTGCGCGGTAGCACTCTCGAAAGGCTCACTCACCAGCGAGCAGAGAGAACCATGGAAACTGTATATCGGGCCATCCGGCGCAGAATAATCGAAAGCGACGCTCAAACGGATGCGGCGCCGGCCGAACGCCAAACAATCCGTATGCCCTATCAGGCGGATAGCGTGCTTTTCGGCGGCTGGGGCGTTAAACTCTAACCCTATGGAACTGCAGCCGTACATTTTCTTCTACGGGCGCTGCGAAGAAGCGCTCGAGTTCTACAAAACCGCATTGGGCGGCACGTACGAAGCCATGCGCACATCCGACACGCCCATGGCGGCGCAAATGCCCGCAGAAGCGCAGAACAAGATCATGCATGCGCGCTTTACGGGCGCCGGCATAGGCTTTTTGGCCTCCGACGGCAGCTCGCAGAAAGCGGTGGATCCGGACGCCGGCAACATCTCGCTGGCGCTCGAGACCTCCGATGACGTGGAAGGCGAACGGGTCTTCCAGGCGCTCTCGCAGGGCGGAAACGTCTCGATGCCGCTCGCTGATGCTTTTTGGGGAGGCCGTTTCGGCGTCCTCACCGACCGCTTCGGCATCGAATGGATGGTCAATATAAGCCATAAGGATTAGGCGGCTTCTCAGCGCGGCTCCAGCGACTTGGGAATATACTTCCTTAAGATACACTTCACCCAAAGCGCACCGTTCGTTCTCCCAAGCTTCACGGGCACTACCGTATCCTGACAAGAGGAGGGGAATATGGTCCGGAGTCGCCCGAGGGGCGCCGCGCTTTTTAAAAGCGCGGAGTTTGCCGCTCCCCGAGGGACATGAGTTACGACACCCATTTAAGGGACGGGCTTCGCCGTTCCGTGATGGCGTTTCTCATCGTCATCGTAGCCCTGCCGCTGATCAGCTTTTGGGCGACGTACCGCGTGCACGAACTCAGCGACCGTATGGAATCCCTGGGGGAGTCGCGCGTACTGGTGTCGCGCGCCCTGCGACTTGCAGTCGACGAAGAAAGCGGCGTGCGCGGGTATTTGGACACGCGCGAGCCTGCGTTTTTAGGACCGATAAAATCCACTCACGATCAGCTCGCGAGCCTGCTACATGCAATGCCCGCCCAGTTTGACCGCTCCGGCATGAGCTCGTCGGATTCGTTTCTTCGCGATTTTTCCCGCATGCACGCGACGTGGGATGCCTCGGTGGCACGCCCACTTCTCGCTAACCCGCGTGACCCGCAGGCTCTCTCCGTCCTGCGCACCGGCAAATTGCTGATGGACAACATGCGCGCCGATTCGATGGCCATGCAGGGTCAAGCGTCGAAAGAAACCGCCCGCTCGGCGCGAGAGGTGTACGATGTCGTGCTGGCGTCCACGGTGATTTCGATCGCGTGGATTGCACTGGTCGGCACGCTGCTCGTACTTTTCCAGCGGCGCGCGCTGCGCCGGGAGCACCGGCTCGTCGCTTCCATCGTGCAAAAACGCGAAGAAGTGGAGCGCTTGAGCGAATGGCGCTCGCGGCTGCTGGCAATGCTGGCCCACGATTTTAAATCGCAGCTCACCGTTCTCATCGGTGCGGCGCACCTGCTCGAAGATTTTCCGCAACGGCGCGGCGACCCGCAGTTGCTCGCATCGCTGCGTTCGGCCGGCTACATGCTGGCGGAGATGGCCGACAACGCGATTTTGCTTGCGCGTGCCCAAGAGCGTAAGATCGTGCTGCAGCGTTCGACCTTTGACGTCTCTGAAGTCGTCGCGGGGGTGGTGCAGCGCTACGGCGCCGAGCGCGAATTCATCGTGCACCACGGCGCGCCGACCGCCATGGTTGACGGCGATCGCTCCTACGTCACACGGGTGCTGGACAACATCATCGGCAACGCGGTCAAATACTCCGAAGACCCGATTGACGTTCACCTTGAGAACGAGGAAGACTTCATCCGCGTGAAGGTGCGGGATCGCGGCATCGGCATCGCCGAGTCGGAGCTGCCGCATATTTTCGAAGAGTATTGGCGCTCGGATCAGACGAGCTGGAAGCAAAAGGGTAGCGGAGTCGGGCTCTTCATCGTCAAAATCATTATGGAAGCTCACGGCGGCAGTATCTCCGTCGAGAGCCGGTTCGGTCAGGGCACCGTGGTGATGCTGCGCTTCCCGCGCGCGCTCACGGCTTTTGCCCGGGTTCCCGTCTCCGCCTAAGGAGGGACCGCCATGGAACAATCGCTCGTGCACCTGGCGCATTTTGCCGTCTGGGTGTTCATCATTATCTTCATTCTGGCGCTCATCGGCTTGATCGCGATCGTGCGCTGGATCGTCAATCTCTTCCGCCGCGGCGAGGCCGCCGTGGAGAGCGGCGTGGACCGTGTCGAGCACACGTTCAAGCGCGACGGTTAGCAGCTAAAACAGCAGCGTCTGAAATTCGCCGACGCGGCGGAAACCCGTACGGTCGTATAGGCGCAACGCCGGTTCGTTAAAGCCGTTCACGTACAGGCTCAAAGACGGGCTGTCTTCGAGCAGTTGCCGGCATATGCCGTAAAGCGCCGACGTTGCAAGGCCCCGGCCGCGCAAATTCGGCGGCGTCCAGATGCCCTGCAGCTGCAGCGTTTGCGCGCTGCGCGGACCGGCGTTGCAGAAGAAACACAACTTTCCGTCCGATTCGCCGACCCACCATAATCCGCGGTCGATCATCATGCGCACGTTCGCATTGAACTCGGCGGCGAAGCTGCGCGGATCGTATTCCAATTCGTGCTCGATCATCTTCGCGGAATTGTGCGCGACGGCTTCCCACTCGGTGGGCCGCGCGCGGCGCACGATAACACCGTTGCGATCGCCGCGCAGTGTGTGCGAGTCTACCGCCAGCACGGGTTGGCTCTCACGAACGGCGCGCGGCGGCGCATGCCACGCCCGAACGCGCGCCCAGAAGCGCTCTACGGTCGGGCGCGGCGCGACGACCATGCGTTCAAAGCGGTATGCCGGCGCCATCTCTGCAAATGCATCGATCGCCGCGTCGCTTTGTGCGGCCAGCACCACCTGGCGGCCGAAAAACGCGGCACCGGCGATTTGCGCGCGTTCGTCTACGTAAACGTAAAGCGCGGAGCGCGTGGTGCCGGAACGGTCGCCCTCGATGAGCCAGGTCAAGAAGACGTTGTCGTACGGCGCGCGGTTCAGGAATGCGAGCGTTGCGCGCTCGTGCGCGCGGACGAGGCGTTGAGCTCCGGGCTTTAAGAAGCGAGTTTCAGTACGAATGTCGGCGTGCTTGTCGGTTGTTTGCTGCCGCCGTCCGGCTCGACGCTTACGGCCACCGCGACGACCGAAGCGGCGTTGACGGGCACCGGGACGACTGCCACGCCGCTGCCGTTCGGCACGAACGTCACCGACGGTGACATTTTGCTCGCGCCTTGCCGCAGCGTCCAGGCTTGATACACCTTACCCTTCGGCGGCTCGGGCAACGCATTCATGGCGATGTACAGCCGCGACCCGTGTTTGATTACGTACCCGTTCGCGACTTCGAATCGTTGCGAGTCCGGCGAGAGCAAATCGGCGATGGCGGTACGCTGCGTATTGAGTTCGCGCGCCGTCGCTGCGGCGTGCGCGTTGAGTTGCGCTACGCGCGTCTGCGATTCGCGAAGCTGCGAGTTGAGCGACGTGTTGAAAATCGAGGTGATCAGCACCGCAACCACGCACGCCGCGGCGACGGCATAAGCGGGCCACACGATGGGGCGGACCGCGCGCATCTCGCCGACATTCGGACGGATCTGCTGCATGATTCGCTTTTTCAGCAGCGGGCCGGGCGGAGCGACGCTTGCGCCGGCGCTGGCGGCATCCACGCACGCCTCGGCGGAAATGCCCACCGCGCTCACGGCCGGCGCGAGAAGGCGGTACTCTTCGCGACATTCGGCGCAGCTGCGCAGGTGCTCTCGTACGGCGCGCGCCTCGCGCTCGGGCAGCGCGCCAAGCGCGTACACGGCGACCGTGTCGAGCATTTCGTCGTGCGCGCTCGTGTTCATACGCTCACCGTGCCTTCGAGCGTCGTACGCAATTTGCGCAAACCCGCGCGGATACGCGTCTTCACAGTGCCCAGCGGAACGCCGGTGCGCTGCGCGATCTGCTCGTGGGTGACGCCGCCGAAAAATCCCAGTCTGATCGGGTCGCGCTGTTCCGCCGGAAGCTGCGCGATGGCAGCGCGAACCAGCCCAGCGTCGATATCGGCAAAGGCGGTCTCTTCAAGATCGTCCGCGGAAGGCTGCTGCTCGGGCAGCTCGCTGTGACCGTGCGATTTGCTGCGCAGAATGTCCAGCGCGCGATTGCGCGTGATGCGGACGATCCAGCCTTCGAAATTTCCCGATTGATACAGATTTGGCGCACTCCAGAGTTTCAGAAAGACGGCTTGGGTGACGTCTTCGGCGGTAGGGGCATCCCCGAGCATGCGAAACGCGACGCCGTAAACCAGGCGGTGATACCTATCGTAGAGCGCCTCGAAGGCGTCGGCATCGTGAGCGCGCACGCGCGCCATGAGCCGGGATGCGTCTTCCACGTTCCGGTGCTTCGCTTCATCGGGAGCTTCCCCCGGCCAAGATAACGCGTAAAGCGCGCTCGCGGATTCGGCCAGGGGCGAGGCATCCGCTCGCGGGCCGTCGTAGGTCGCGTGCAGATGGAACTTTCCGAACAGATCCAAAGCGTCATCGGCGGCTTCGCCGGTTATCAAGACGAGGAACACCGCCGTATTTCGGACGAGCAGATTCGCGCCTTTGTAGGCGAGCGGCTCGTCGCCTTACCGGCGGCCACGGTGGACGCGTTCTCGGGCGACGAGCTCGCCCGCTACGAACGGTTGCTCATGCGGTGTGAGTTCGTCAATCAACTCGCGTTCACCCGATTTAAAGATGCTGGCGATCGAGAATGGATCGAGGGCGTGGCGGCCGCAGACCTGCGGCTCGTGTCCGCCGCGCAAACCGGCGACCTGGCGCAGATCGAACTCGCCTTCGACCGGCGCGACGCCGCCATGCAAAAAGCATGATTGCGATCGCCGCCGCGCTCGCCGCCATCCATATATTGCCGCGGCCCGCGAAGATTGCCGCGCAATCCTGTGCGTCGCCGTACGTCATGAACGAGCCGCTGCGCGTGCCTGCGTCGTTCGATCCCGGCGCGCTCAATCTCGTCAACGAGCGCTGGAAGGCGCTGCGCATTCCACTCGCCGTTCGATCCGCCGTTCCGGAGCTCACCCTGCGGCACGCTGCTCTGCCGGCGCAAGCGTATACGTTGAGCGTATCCGGATCGCACGTAACCATCGAATCCGGCGACGACGACGGCGCTTTTTACGCCGCGATGACGCTCGCACAGCTGCCGCAGCGCGACGGCGCGCATTGGGTGCTGCCGTGCGTGAAGATCTCGGACGTGCCGGCGCTGCGCTGGCGCATTCTCTCCGACGACGTCTCGCGCGGCCCGCTGCCGAACATGCGCTATTTCAAAGAGCGTATCCGTACCATCGCGGCGTTCAAAATGAACGGCTACTCGCCGTACATGGAGCACGTGTTCGTCGATTCGCATCACCCGCTGCCCGCGCCGCTCGACGGCATTACGCCCGCGCAGCTGCGCGAGTTGGATCGCTATGCCGCGCGCTATCACGTCACGTTCGTTCCCGAGCAGCAGACGTTCGCGCACATGCACAATACGCTGCGCTACGATCGCTACGCGCCGGCGGCCGAATTGCCGCATGGCTTTCTGCTGACACCGGCGCAGCCGCTTTCGCTGCAATATATCGGCCAGGTGATTCGCGACGAACTCGCCTTGCTGAAGCGCCCGCCGTTCTTTCACATCGGCTCCGACGAGACGTCGACGCTGGGCAAAGGCCAGAGCGCGCGAATGGTGCAGCAGCACGGGCTCTCACAAGTTTACGCAGACCACGTCGTTCAGATGGACCGCATCATCAGACCGTCGGGTGCGCGGCTCATGCTGTGGGACGACGGCATTGAAAACGATCCGGCGATTATGAAGTTAATTCCCAAAGACGCGGTTGTCGTCAATTGGCACTACGGCAACGAGAAGACGTTCATGCCGTACATTTCACTGCTCGCCAAGGGTGGATTCGACCAGATGGTGGCGCCCGGCGACAGCAATTGGAACCAGATCTATCCCGACATCAACACCGCGCTCAAGAATGAAGGGACGTTCATCGACGAAGGCAAGCGCGCGCACGTCTTCGGCTTGTTTCAGACGATCTGGCATGATGACGGCGAATCGCTGTTCGAGGCGACGTGGTATCCGGTGTTGTACGCCGCAAGCGCTGCATGGGAAAACGGACACGTCGATGAGGAGCGCTTCCGCAGCGATTTTCCTGCCGCGTTCTTCGGCGCGAACGATAGCCGTTATGGCGATGACATCCGCGATTTGGCGGACGTGCAATCGCGTATGGCGGACTCCTATGACTTTACCAGCCATTATCTGTTCTGGGCCGATCCGTTCGACGCGCTTCCGGCGCAGCACATGGCCACGGTGGATATTCCGGCGCTGCGGCGCGAGACCGAGGACGTGCAGCAGCACCTGCTGCAGAACACGCCGCCGCTGCACGCCAATGCTGCGCGCGTGATGTTCTTGGCCGCGCGCAAGTACGATTTCATCGGACGCAAGTTCGAGGCGGCGCAAGAGATCCGCGCGATGTGGACGCAGGCGCAAGCGCAGGCAGGCAAACCGCACAGTCCCACCGGCCGCAATATCGCCTGGTCGAAATACTGGTTCTGGGAGATGCGCGACGGCTATGAAGAACTCGCGCCGCTCTACGCGCAGGCGTGGCGGTACGAGGATCGCGAGAGCCATCTGCAAAGCAATCTCGAGCGCTACCACCTAGCTGCGCAGCGCGCCACCGATCGGGCGGACCGGATGTTCTACGCTTCGCTGAACTACTATCAAAAGAAAGCGGCGCTGCCGGATCTCGACGCGCTGCTCCGCACGGATTCCGGAGCGCCGTGACCGCCGGCATCCTGATACTTGCGGTTTTTCTCGTCTTTGCCGGTCTGATGTATGCGCGGGTCATGCCCGCGCTGCTTGCGGTGCCCGCGATGGCGATCGTCATGTCGTTCGTCGCAGGCGTTCCGGCCGGAAACGTAGCGACGATGATCGTGACCGGCGCATCCCGGCTCGCGCCGGTTTACGTTGCGGTGATCTTCGGCGCGATGCTGGGCCGCGTGACGCTCGACACGGGCATCGCGAAGGCGATCGTAAACTTTGCCGCGGAGTTCGGCGGCGAACGTCCCGCGGTTGTAGCGCTAGTCCTCAGCGTCGTCGTCGCAGTGCTGTTCGTCTCGCTGTCTGGTTTAGGCGCCGTGATTATGGTCGGCTCGATCGTCCTTCCGATCATGATGACCACCGGCGTGCCGCGAAAGATCGCTGCAACGCTATTCCTGATGGCTCTTGCGCTCGGCTTTATCTTCAACATCGTCAACTGGAAGTTTTACACCCAGTTCTTCGGCGTAACGCAGCAGCAGATGTATCACTACGCCCTGATTCTGGCGGCAATCGATGCAATTGCGCTGCTCGTGTACGCGACGATATCATTTCGCCATTCGCGCGCGTACGCCACGTGGGCGGTCAAAGCGGAGCAGCCGCTTACGCGGGTTCCGTGGTATGCGCTCATCACGCCGGTATTGCCGATCGGTTTATATTTCTGGGCTCATCTCGACCCCGTGCTGGCGTTCTTGGTGTCGGCGCTGTACGGCGCGCTGACCACGCGTCCGGCGAAAGCGGTGCAGATTCTTGTCGCGGCGGCAATTCGCGGCGTCGAAGACGTCGCGCCGGCGGTGGTGCTCTTCATCGGCATCGGCATGCTGCTTACCGCGACGACACAGCCGCAGTTCGCAGCCGCCATGCAGCCGCTCATCGCCGGTGAAGCGCTGCGCAATCCGTTCGCCTTCGTCGTCATTTTCGGCATACTGAGTCCGCTCGCGCTGTATCGCGGGCCGCTCAATCCGTTCGGCGTCGGCATCGCGATCTTCACGGTGCTGCTCACCGCGCACGTTTTTCCGCCGGTCGTTCTCGTGGCCGCCATTATGGCCGTGGTGCAAGTGCAGAATGTGTGCGACCCTACCAATACCGCGAATGTCTGGATCGCGAATTATACGGGCGTTCCGATCGACGAGATCACGCGCCGCACGCTGCCGTACCAAACCGCTGTCGCGACGGTCGCGTGCATCGTCGTCGCGCTCGCTTCCGGCGCGCTGTTCGGCGCGCATCCGTTCGGCATCCCGTTTCAAAGCGCGCAGGCCGCGGAGCTTGCGCCGCCCGGAATGTTTGCCGGTCCGCGCGGGAACGGACGCATTGCCGTGGGTGATGACGGTTCGCCGGAAGCGCGCGCCGTCACGCGTGTGGTCGCCGATGCGCTCTCCAAAAATGGCGTCGCCGCCTTCGTGATGACGGCCGAACCGAATGCGCAAGATTGCGCGCGCAAACCCTATGCGGCTTATGCCGGCATCACGTCGACGAAGTTCTCGTTGATAGAAGGCACGGACGTGGATATCGGCATCCGGCTCTTCGACTGCGGCGGCTGGGAAGTGGACGAATGGCACGACCATGCCGTCGTTCCGCAAGGCGATGCGCCGGCGCTTCAAGCGCTTGCCCTGCAAGGCGTCGCGCGGCTGCGCGAATGGGCGAACGGTAACACGGTGCGCTGGACGCATCTGATCACACAAGGCCTTGCGTACGCGCCGGGCGATGCGCCGGCGTACTATTACTCGCTTTTCAAAACGGTCGACGGCAACATGCGCACCTATGTGCGCGCCGGGGGTCCGGCCTATGCCGCAGGCATGCGCACGAACGACATCGTCGACAAACTCGACGGCAAGTTCTGGTGGGAATACGGAACGTATCAGACGCAGGCGCGCGCCTATGACGGCAAGCCGCATGCGTTTGAATTGCACCGCGGAGCCCAAGTTCTCGACATCCAACTCGGAGCACCATTTACCACATGACCGTAATCGACTCAGACCTCGCCCGCTATTGCGACGCGCATGAAAACGACTACGTCGACGAATTGATATCGTGGGTTGCGATCCCGTCCATTTCCGCGAATCCGGCCCACCGCGAGGACGTACGCCGCTGCTGCGAACGCCTGGTCGAGCGCATGCGCGGCATCGGCCTGCGCGCCGAAGTGCTGGAAACCGACGGCAATCCGCTCGCGTACGGCGAGTGGATGAACGCGCCAGGAAAACCGGCCGTGCTGCTCTACGGACATTACGACGTGCAGCCGGCGGATCCGGAAGAGTTATGGCATAGCCCTCCGTTTCAAGCGCAGGTGCGCGACGGCAACATTTACGGACGCGGCACAGTCGATGACAAAGGCCAAGTGTTGATGCACCTTGCGGCGATCGAAGCGCATTTGCGCGTGCGCGGTTCGCTGCCGGTGAACGTCAAAGTCGTCGTCGAAGGCGAAGAAGAGATCGGCTCGCCGAACTTCGAGAAGGCGCTTGCGACGTACGAAGATCGCTTCCGTGCCGACCTTGCGGTGATTTCGGATACGGCCGTGTACGCGGAAGATACGCCGTCGCTTACGACGTCGATACGCGGCTTAGTGCATTGGGAGATCGCGGTGCGCGGGCCGAGTGGAGATTTGCACTCCGGCTATTTCGGCGGATTGGTGAAGAATCCAATCGAGGCGCTCGCGCAGATCATCGCACAGTTGAAAGATGATGCCGGCCGTGTTGCGGTTCCCGGTTTTTACGACGGCGTCGACGATCTGGATCCGCGCGCGCTCGATGAACTTCGCGCCCTGGCTTTCGACGAGAAAAAAGAAGCGGAAACGCTTGGCGTGCCGGCGCTGGGCGGCGAGCGCGATCGCATGCCGCTCGAACGTCAGTGGTTTCGCCCGACGCTCGAGTGCAACGGCATTTGGGGCGGTTATCAAGGACCGGGCAGTAAAACCATTATCCCGAGTGTTGCGTACGCGAAGATCTCCGCACGCCTCGTCGGCCGGCAAGAGCCGGGCCGTGTCAAAGAGGCGCTAACGCAGTTCGTTCAATGCATTGCGCCGCCCGGCGTTCGCGTCGAGATTCACACGGGTGGCGATACCCGCGCCGTCGTCACATCGCGCGAGCACCCCGCCGTCGCGGCGGCTGCGCGGGCGATGGAAGCCGGCTTCGGCAAACCGCCGGTCTTTATCGGCACGGGCGGCACCATCGGACCGGTTTCGAGTTTCGATCGCATCCTTGGGTTGCCGCAAGTGCTCATCGGCGTAGGCCTGCCCGACGATCGGATTCACGCGCCCAATGAGAAGTTCACACTCTCGCAGTTCTTCGGCGGCATCAAGACGATGTGCGCGCTCTACGACGAGCTGGCGCGGTAACGCTGGACATCCCCTCGGCCCCGGTGCTATGATGACCTAAAGTTTTAGGTATAAGCCTGGAGGTACGAGTGCCGCGGCGTAAATCCGAGAGCCTTACCGAGGTCGAGCAGCGCGTCATGGAGGTGCTCTGGTCGGCCGGCAGCGGAACGGTCAGCGAGGTGCTCGCGGCGGTCGATTCGCCCAAGCCGTTGGCCTTTAACACCGTGCAAACCATGCTCCGGATACTGGAGCAAAAGGGCTACGTGCGGCACACCGAAGAGGGCCGCGCGTTCCGCTACATTCCCGTAGTAGACAAGGCCGAGGCTTCGCGCAGTGCCGTGCATTCCGTGGTCCGCCGGTTCTTCGGCTCGCCCGGTGCGCTCGCGCTGAATTTGTTGCAGAATGAGAACCTGAGCGCCGAGGAGATCGCGCGCATCCGCCGCCTCATCGCGGAAGCGGAGCATAAATCATGAACGCAGCGTTATTGCTTACCGCGCTGTTCAATGGAGCTTGGCAGGGCGCCGTCCTGTGCTTTGCAGCGTATGCGGCGTTTCAACTGCTACGCCGCTTGAACGCAACGACGATGTTCGCCGTTTGGAGCGCCCTGCTCGCGATCGCGCTGGCGTTACCCGCTTTCAATTATATCTTTGCCGCGCGTCCGTACACGGTGCGCACGTATGCCGTGAGCACGCCCGTTTTGCACGCGCGGAACGTTCATGCGCCGGTGCCGTCGCGCGTTGCCGTATCGGCCGCTGCGCCGCTAACGGTTTCGCGTCCGCCGGTTGGGGAAATCGCCGTAAGTGCGGTAACCGCAGTCCTGGAACGTGCGTGGCTAGTGTTGTTGCTTGCGGCGCTGGTCGCGCTGCTGCGTTTAGCCGTGCTCGTGCGCGATCTCATCGGGATGTTCGCCGCGCGCCGCGCCGCGAAACCGATCGAATTACCGTTCCGGGTCGAACGCCTGTCGCGCCCGTTTGCGTTCGCTTCCACGTCCGAGCTCACGTCGCCGTGCGTGCTGGGCTTTTCCCCCGCGCTGATCGTCATTCCGGATAAGTTGCTCTCGGCGACGCACAACGAACTGCTCAGCATCGTGCTGCACGAGCGCGAACACGTGCGCCGTTACGACGATGTGCAGAACGTGCTGTACCGCGCGATTGGCGCCGTCGCGTTCTTCTTGCCCGGGGTACGCCTTGCGCTGCGGGAACTCGCGCTATACCGCGAGCAGATCTGCGATGACGCCGCCGTCGACGGCATCGGCGATCCCGTCTCGTACGCGATGACCCTCACCGGCATGGCCCAATGGGCGCAAGGCCGGGGGGTTCCCGTGCCGAGTCTGATCTTCAAGCGCAAACAGTTGATGCACCGTCTTGAAGTGCTGCTGGACACGGCGGTGAACCATTCGCTGCGCACGAACCGGCGCTTTGCACTGAGCGCATGCGCCGCTATGCTGCTTGCCGCCGCGATCGTGTTGCGCTTCCAAGTTCCCGTGATTGCGCAAGTGATCGCGCCGCCGCTCAAGGCGCCGGCCGCGCCGCACGCGCCGGCAGCCGCGCCGAAGACGGCCAAAGCGCCCAAGGCGCCAGCCGGCATTGCGGTCAGCGCACCGAAGCCTGCAGCGCCGGTTGCGCCCAAAGCGCATGCGATAGCGCGTCCACCGAAGCCAAGGCACCCCGCAAAGCCGCTAAAAGCGCCGCACGCGCCGAAGATCGCCGCCACAAACGAACTGCGCGTTTCAGCTGTTACCGCGGCTCGCGCTGCCATGCTCGCATCGGCTGCGTCAACGGCTTCTTACGCGTATTCCTATGCGTACGTTCCCGAGCCGCCGGTCAAAATTGCCGATGCGCGCTCGTCCGGCGGTCCGTCCGCCGATTTGCTCGATGCGCTGCAAGCTGCGGGATTGCGTAACCTTTCGGTCGACGATCTCATTACGATTCGCGATCATGGCGTAAGCCCGCAGCTGGTGCAATCGGCGGCCGCCTACTTCGGCCGGGGAATCGATCCAAAAAGTCTTGCTATGCTTGCGGACCACGGCGTTTCGCCGCGCTACCTCAATGCGTTGCGTGAAAACGGGATCGACGGCATCTCGCCCGCCTCGACGGTCCTGCTGATGGATCACGGCGTGAATGCGGACCTCATGCGTGCGGCCCGCTCGTATTTCAGCAACGGCATTTCGGCCGCCGACATGGTGTATTTAAGCGACCACGGCGAGCAGGCCAACTGCTTGTACGAGTTGCAGCGCTATGGTCTCTCCGGCATTTCGGTTGCCGATGTGGTGCGCATGATGGATCGCGGCGTCTCGGCTTCGTACGCCGCAAGCGTGCGCAAGACGAACCCGCGCGCGAGTATCGACGACATCATCCGCCTGCACGACAACGGTATCTAATCCGATTGTTCTTAGCCGCCCGCATGCGCGGCCACGGGTTTTAAGCCCGGCGCGGCGAACCGCGCGGCATGGCGCGAACGCTCCGCCTGGGTATTGACGTCGGAGGCACGTTTACTGACGTCGTGGCGATAGACGCGCAGACGCGCGAGGTCGTCGCGCGCGTCAAAGTGCCGACCACCCACAGCGCGCAGGAAGGCGTTGCAGCCGGCATCGTCGCCGGCATTGAGGCGCTCTTCGCGCAATCCGGCATCGATCCGGACGATGTCGCCTTTATCGCGCATTCAACGACGCAGGCCACCAACGCACTGCTCGAAGGTGATGTCGCCACCGTAGGCGTGTTGGGGTTGCTCGACGGCTTTGCGCCGCTCGCACGGATCCAGATTCGCTTCCCTCAGTTGCAGCTCGCGCCCGGCGTGCCGTTCGAAACGCGTTTTGCGTTTGCGCGCGCCGGAGATGGGAATACGGCGCACGCCGCGATTTCGAATTTGCAAGCCGAAGGCGCGCAGGCAATTGCGGTCTCGCAGCCGTTCGCAGTGGACCGTCCGGATGCGGAGGCCGCCGCGGTAGCGGACGCTCGTGCGCAAGGGCTGTACGCGACGGCGGGCCATGAAGTCAGTTCGATGTACGGCTTGCGCGCGCGCACCCGCACCGCGGCGCTGAACGCGGCGATTCTACCGAAGATGGTACGAACGGCGCGCATGACGGATGACGCGGTGAAGCGCGCGGCAATTTTATCGCCGCTCATGGTCATGCGCAGCGACGGCGGCGTGATGGACGTGCGCGAGATGGAGCGCCGCCCGATCCTCACGCTTCTTTCAGGCCCGGCCGCGGGCGTTGCCGGCGCGCTGCTGCACGAGAACGTCACCGACGGAATCTTCATCGAAGTGGGCGGCACCAGCGCCGACTGCTCGGCGATTCGCGCCGGCATGCCGCAGATGCGCCCCGCGCGCGTTGGCGGTCACCGCACGATGCTGCGCACGCTCGACGTGCGCACACTGGCGATCGCCGGCGGCAGCATGATCCGCGCGAACGATCGCAACATCGTCGACGTCGGACCGCGCTCTGCGCATATCGCCGGACTGAAATATGCGAGTTTCGTCGATCCGGCGCTTTTTGACGGTGCAAAGATCGAACGCATGCGCCCCACGCCCCACGATAGCGAGGATTATACTGCAATCGTCGCTCGGGACGGCACACGTGTCGCACTGACGCCGACGTGCGCATCGAATATGCTGGGCTTCGTGCCGGAAAGCGCGTTCGCGCGCGGTAACGCGCAAGCGGCACGCCGTGGTTTCGAGGTGCTTGCCCAGGCGCTCGACGGCGATGCGGAATCCCTCGCGCGTGACCTGCTCGAGATTGCGTCCGCGAGGGTGATCGCGGCCATTGAAGAATTGATCGCCGACTACGAACTGGATCGCGAAACGCTCGTCGTCGTCGGTGGAGGCGGCGGCGCCGCGGCGCTGGTGCCGTACGCCGCGCAGCGCACGGGTTTTGAATTCCGTTTGGCGCGCGATGCCGAAGTGATTTCACCGATCGGGGTCGCGCTGGCGCTGGTGCGTGAAGTGGTGGAGCGCACGATCGTCGATCCGTCGCCGGACGATATCATTCGCATCCGCCGCGAAGCCCAAGATGCCGTGGTTGCCGCCGGCGCGTCGCCCGAGCGCGTCGAGGTTGCGGTCGAGATCGACGCGCAGCGCAATCTCGTGCGGGCGACGGCCTCGGGCGCAAGCGAACTCGCCGAAAGCGCGGCGCATCGCGTCGAGAGCGATGAAGATCTGCGGACGTACGCGGCGCGTTTGATGCGCGCCGCGCCGGAAGACGTGACGCTCGCAGCGCAAACCGGCGCGCTCTTCGTATACGAGCGCGAGCGGCACTCGCGCAGGCGCCTTGGGCGAGCGCGGATTACCCGCGACCTACGCGTCCTCGACCGCACCGGTGTCGGACGCCTTGCCCTGCGCGACGCCTTCATCACGCAAACCACGGCATCGCAAGCGCTCAACGTGCTGCCTGCTGCTATCGAGGAAGCCACCGCATTCGGCGACGTCGGGCGTGCACTCCCGGACATCTATGTCCTGCACGGCGCACGTATTGCCGACTTCAGCGGCCTGGCCGCTGCGGAGCAAGCCGTCGCGCTGGCGTCCGAAGAGCTCGCCGGGCGCGCACCGGATGCGCCGGCCGTCATCCTCACTGCTTCCCGCCCGGCGTAACCCCGGCGGAAATTTGCGGTAAAATACCCCCATGGCACGCATTTCCGTTGAAAGCAACGTGGTTTCCGTTGCGCTCTCCCCGATGGACAAAGTTTGGACCGTCCACGGCTCGCTGCAGATTCCGCTCTCGAACATCACGCTCGCGCGCGTGGAAGACGAAAACGGCTGGGAACATCTTTGGCGCAAAGTCATCGGCACGAACGCGCCGGGTTTGAAGATGGCCGGTACGTTCTTCATGAACGGCGGCCTCGCGTTTCTGGACTACTCCGACGGACGGAATTGCTTGGTGCTCGAAACGCAGCACGAACGTTACAAAACGGTGATCGTACAACCGGACCGCGATCAGGATCCCGACGCATTAGCCGCCGAAATCAACCGCCGCATCGGCAAAGTGTAGAGGCAGCAGCATAACAAAAAGAGCCGCGCAAAGTTGCGCGGCTCTTTTCGTTTCCGGAAGCGTCCGGGTGTTAGTTGACTGGCGGTTGCGCTATTGCCAGACCTTCGGTCTGTTGCAGCGCGACGGTGCTCTTGTTGCGGCCGTACGCGTAGTAGAACACCAGGCCGACGACGAGCCAAACGATGAACGCGAACCAGACCAGCGGGAAGAAGCCCCAAAGTTCCGGATTGCCGTAGCGCAGATAGTAGATCAGTCCCGCTGCCGTAACGGCCGACAGGATCGGGATGATATACGGGCCGCCCGGCAGCACGAACGAACCTCTCAGTTCCGGATGCCGCCTGCGAAGAATCGGTACGGCGATGGAAACCAAAATGAACGCGAACAACGTGCCCATGTTCGTGAGCGAACCGACGATGTTGATCGGCGTGAACGCCGCGATCGCGGAGATGCAGATACCGAAGAATACCGTCGAGTAAATCGGCGTGCGCCACGTCGGATGCACGCGGGTGAAGGACGGCGGAATCAATCCGTCGCGCGACATCGCGTAGAAGATGCGGCTTTGCCCGAACATCATGACGAGCAGCACCGTGGTCAAACCGGCGATGGCGCCGAGCGAGATGATGACCGATGCGGCCGGTCCCCACGAGAGCCCCATGTGGTTCACCGCGTATGCGACCGGGAACGCATTGTTGAGCGTGTAGTACGGAACGACGCCGTTGAGCACGAGCACGACGATGATGTACAGGATCGTGCAGATGATCAAGCTCGAGATGATGCCGAACGGCAGATCGCGCCCCGGGTTCTTCGCTTCTTCGGCGGTCGTCGACACCGCGTCGAAACCGATGTACGCGAAGAAAATAAACGCTGCGCCGCCGAGCATGCCGCTCCAGCCGAATGGCGTGAATCCGCCCATATCCATTCCGCCGCCTGTAGGAAGCGGATGGGGAGGCAGATGATAGTTCGCCGGCACGATGTGCCCGACGCCGATCGCAATGAAGAAGAGCACGACGCAGATCTTCAAAGCGACGATAACCGCGTTGACCGTGCCGGATTCTTTCGTGCCTCGAGCGAGCAGTGCCGTGATGATCAAGATGATGATCGCGGCCGGGATATTCGCATGTCCAGCCGTGCCTTGACCGGCAAATCCCCACGTGGGACCGTTGGCCCACTCGACCGGAACGTGCACGCCGAATTGGCTTAGAATATTGACGAAATAGCCCGACCAGCCGATGCTGACCGTCGCTGCGCCGAGCGCGTATTCGAGCACCAAATCCCAGCCGATGACCCACGCCAGGAATTCACCCAGCGTCGCATACGTATAGGTGTACGCGCTGCCCGAGATCGGAATTTTGCTGGAGACTTCGGCGTAACAGAGCGCGGCGAGCGCGCTCACGATGCCTGCGACGATGAATGAGATGGTGAGTGACGGGCCCGCGCGCGTAGCCGACGCGACACCCGTAAGAACGAAAATGCCGGTGCCGATGATCGCGCCGATGCCCATGGCGGTTAACGCCCAAGGCCCGAGCGTTCGTTTCAGCCCATGCTCTTGATTGGTGCCCTCGGCGAGAATTCGCTCGAGCGGCTTCACACGTGACAACATATTAACGCCGGAAATTAACCTTTGGCGGGCGTCTCCCTGGTTTTTTATGCCAAAAGTCGCTGCGTTGTCACATCGCTGTCACTCCGCCCGGGAGTACCCCACATAGAGACCGCGGGCCGAAAATCCGTGATTCTCTTCGTACTGCACGAACAGGCCGGCTTTGCGGAACGCGTTCAGGTATTCGTCCGGGGTGAAAAGCGTGAGCCGGTGCGGTTCTGTGAACGTGCGGATGCCGTCGCGCGAAGCGACCATGTAGTGAAAATTTAGAATCGAAACGTTCGCGTCGCGGCGGCTCACGCTCATGCGCGCAACTTTCAGATCCGGCTCGTCCACGTAAAGCGCCTGAACGAATCCGTCTTTCCACTCCTCGGGTCTGAGCCACGGCTCCACGATGACCGCGCCGCCCGGCTTGAGATGGCGCGCGAACGTTTGAATGCTCTGATCCAGACGCTGCACGTTCGGCGCGTAAGAGATCGCACCAAATAGGCACGTGATGACGTCGAATTTTTTGCCGAGATTGAAGCCGATCATGTCGCCCAAGTGAAACTGCATGCCGGGATTACGTTCTCGTGCGATGTCGAGCATCGTGCGGTCCACGTCCAGGCCTTCGCAGCGGTACGTGTCGCGCAAATATTCGATGTGCTTGCCCGTACCGCACGCAATGTCGAGCAGGTCGTTTCCGCCGGATCGGCATCGCTCCGCAGCAATCTCTTTGATGCGCTGCGCCTCTTGCACGTAGTCTTTTCCTAACGAGCGATATAACGCATCGTAATATTTGGCGGATTGGGAGTACATCGAGGCCCGTCGGTTTGGGACACGCGTGCGGAAGGCCTGCCGGGTAAGCGATGGGAAACGCCGACTGCATGGAAGAGATCGACGTTCTCGTTGTGGGCGGAGGCAATGCAGGATGCGCGGCCGCGCTCGCAGCGGGGCGCCACGGCGCACGCACGATGCTCGTCGAACGCTACGGATTTTTAGGCGGAACCGCGACCGCGTCGATGGTCGGGCCGTGGATGACGTACCATAGCGGAAGCAAGCGTATCGTCGGCGGCATCGCGCAGGAGATCGTCGAGCGTCTCCAGCGGCGCGGCGGATCGCCCGGGCACATTTACGATTCTTCCGGCTACGTCTCGACGATAACGCCCTTCGATCCCGAGATCCACAAAGCGCTGCTCTTCGAGATGGTGCGCGAAGCCGGCGTGAAGCTGCTGCTGCACGCCTATTTTTTGCGTTCGACGCCGGGAGGCGCGGTTTTTGCGACGGTCGCGGGCGAGCGTGAATACCGCGCGGCCGCCATTATCGATGCGACTGCGGATGCTTACGTGGCAGCGTCGGCGGGCGTGCAGACGCAGCAGGGCGACGAACGCGGACGCGTGCAGCCCGCCAGTTTGATGTTTCGGCTCAGTCACGTCGATTTGGCGAAGACGGCGACATACGTCCGCATGCACCCGGATCAAATGCGCACATCCCTCAAAGCGCACGAACGCACCGCGCCTGCGCTCACCGCCGTTGCGGGCTTGTACGATCTCTGGCACGATGCGCAGCAGCACGGTGAAGTGGAGATCCCCCGGGAACTGGTTTCGTTTTTCATCACACCGTATGCCGACGAAGTCTCCGTCAACATGACGCGCGTGACCGATATCGATCCGCTCGATCCGGACGATCTGACCCGCGCGGAAGTGGAAGCGCGCGCGCAAGTAATGCAGTTGCTCGAATTCTTTCGCGCACGCGTTCCGGGATTCGAGAACGCGCGCATCGCGGCGACCGGCACGCAGATCGGCGTGCGTGAATCGCGCCGCATCGTCGGCGAGTACACGCTTACGCGGGACGACGTGCTGCAAGGGCGTAAATTTCCCGACGCAGTCGCGCGCAGCGCGTACCCGATCGACATTCACAATCCATCGGGCAGCGGCACGGTAACGCACCGCCTAGCCGAAGGCGAGAGTTACGAGATTCCCTACCGCTGCCTCGTTCCGGCGGCCGTTGACGGGCTGCTCGTCGCCGGCCGGTGCATTTCCACCACGCACGAAGCGCTCGCATCGACGCGCCTGACGCCCACCGTCATGACGCTCGGCCAGGCAGCCGGAACTGCGGCCGCGCTCGCGAAGGAAGCGGGCAGGCGCTTGCGCGATGTCGATACGGAACAGCTGCGCGCGCTGCTGCTTGCTGATGGTGTCGTATTGTAAATGCATCCGGTCTTCGAATTAGCGAAAAAGTACAACGTTGCGATCCATTACGACGATCTGGGCGAATGGGGCGTGGACGAGTTGCGCTCGGAGTACGATCCTGACGGACCGGCAATCCGCATCAACAAGCGCGTGATTGAAAATCTTCCGCTCGGCGAGATCGGTGACTTCGTCGCCTTCTCGATCGCGCACGAGATCTATCATCACCGCGAACGTTTGGGCGAGGTGCCGCAACTGCGCGACCGCGCTTCGCGCGAGACTGCGGCCAACGACTTCGCCCGAGAGCTTTGCGGCGCGGCACCCCCGCTTCCGTGACGTACTACGCCGGGATCGACGGCGGACAGAGTTCCACTACGGCCGCCATTGCCGATGAAAAGGGCCGTATTCTGGCGCGCGGCAGCGCCGGGCCGGCCGACGAGATCGGGCAAACCCGCGATTCAACGCGCTTGCGCGATGCGCTCGCTTCGGCGCTCGCAGACGCCGTTGCAAAGGCCGGGCTTCCGGCGGATACGCAGTTCTCGGCGATCGCCGCGGGCGTGAGCGGCTACGAAGGGCGCGTGTACGGCGCGGCGCCCCAGCTGCCGGCGCAGTCCGTGCTGCTCGTGCACGATACCGAAAATGCGCACGCCGGCGCGCTCGCCGGGGAAGCCGGAACGATCGCTATTGCCGGAACCGGATCCGTGGCTTTCGCGCGCAGCGAGCGCGGCGTCACCGCGCTGCTCGGAGGTTGGGGCTTCCTCTTCGGCGATGAAGGGAGCGGGTTTTGGCTCGCGCGGGAAGCGCTTTCCGCGGCGATGCGCGATCGCGACGCCGGAGAAGATAACGAGCTGGGCGCGCTCGCGCTCGAGCATTTCAACAAACCGTCGTTGCGCGCGATCGCGCGCGCCTTTTACGCCGGAGAGATTTCGCGTGCGCAGGTGGCGGCATTCTCGGGCACCATCGTGCACGCGGCCGAACGCGGCAATGTCGCCGCGATGCAATCCGTACGCGCCGGCGCGCACGCGCTCGCCGCACTTGCCAGGCAAGCCATGCATCAAGCGGGCATCTCGCGGGGCAAAATCGCGGTCACCGGAGGCATGATGCTCAGTTCCACGTACGCAGGCGAGGTCGCCGCGGCGCTTCGCGAGGCGCTTCCGCAATGCGAGCGCGTGCGGCCGCGATACGATCCGGCAGTCGGGTCGCTGATCTTGGCGTACAAACGCGCGGGCGTCCCGGTACCGGAAAGCATCGCATGAGCGTGCTCGATCTGATCCGCGGCGGTCTCATTGTTTCGGTGCAGGCCCGGGCAGGCTCCGCGCTCGACGATCCCCACGTGCTGGCTGCGATGGCACGCGCCGCGCAGGACAACGGTGCTCTTGGCGTGCGCATTCAAGGCGTCGCAAATCTGCAGGCGGTGGGCCGGCGCGTGAGCGTGCCGGTCGTGGGCATCGTCAAGCGCGAGTACGACGGGTTCGAACCGTACATTACGCCGACGCTGCGCGAGGTGCGCGAGATTTTGGAGTGCGGTGCGGAGATTATCGCCTTCGACGCGACGGAGCGCCCGCGCCCCGAAGGCGTGACGGTCGCCCAGATCGTCGAGGCCATCCATCGCGGCGGAGCGCTTGCCATGGCCGATTGCGCGACGGAAGCCGACGGCGTTTGCGCGCAGGCCGCCGGTGCCGACATTCTGGCCACCACGTTGTGCGGATATACAAAGGAAACGCGCGGCGCGGAGCTTCCTGCGCTCGATCTGGTCCGCTCGCTTGCGAAACTCGAACGCTTCGTCATCTGCGAGGGTGGCATTCATGCGCCGGCGGAAGCCGCCTCGGCTATCGCCGCGGGCGCGAACGCCGTCGTCGTCGGCACGGCGATCACCAACACGGAATGGCTCACCGCAGAGTACGTGGCCTCGCTTGCCCCTCAAAAGTCGTGGCCCGCATAGGACGCGATTCCCTATAGTCAAATAGGGGAACCTGAATTTCGCCGCGCTTTTTGGGGTTGAACGTTGGTAGAGAATAGAGATCCGGCAGTGAGACTGGACCGGGGATTTTGGACGGCTACGGCCGTCTTAACGGTTTTGGCGCTCATCGTCATTTTTTGGTGGGTGTATGCGCCGATCACCGCCATTATGCCGGAGGCAGTAGATAAAGCCGCGCAAATCGACGCGCTCTACAGGTTCCTTGCGGCCTCCGGCTCGGCGCTCTTCGTCTACGTTGTCGGTTACATCGTCTATTTCTGTGTCGCGTTCCGGCGGCGGTCGAGCCATGCGGCCGACGCAATCGGCGTCCAAATCCACGACAGCCACAAGCTCGAGTTCTGGTGGACGCTCTTCCCGTTCTTGTTCGTCGTCGGGCTCGCGATCATCAGCGTCCGCATTTTCTACGGCATCGAACCGATCAATATGCCGTCGAACTCGCTGGTCGTCGAAGGCCTTGGCCACCAATGGTACTACACGTTCCGTTATCCGGGCATCAACGGCGAAGTCAAGCAGCTGCACCTGCCGCTCAATCAGCAAGTCACGTTGCACGTCTCTTCGTACGACGTCATCCACTCGTTCTGGGTGCCGGACATGCGGTTGAAGGTCGACATGGTGCCGGGGCTGGTCAACACGCTGACGTTCACGCCGACGCGCACCGGCCGGTACAACATCGTGTGTACCGAGTTCTGCGGCACGCTGCACGGCGACATGCGCAGCGGCACGCCGAACGATAAGGCGTATCTTTTCATCGACACGCCCGCGCAATACAAGTCTTGGTACGATTCGCAGCAGAAAGCGAACGCGAACGCGAGCAACGAGATCGCCGTCGCTTCGAGCAGCTCGATCAATCTGACCGGGGGCGACGTGGCCGCGGGTAAGGCGATGTTCCAAACGAAGTGCTCCGCTTGCCATGCAGTCGCACCGTTCGAACAGAAGATCGTCGGACCGGGCCTCAAAGGCGTGCTTCACGATCCATCGCATCCGAATCTCGTCGACGGCGAAAAAGCGACGCCCGAAGACGTCGCCAAGATTTTGCAAAACGGCTTCAGCGGCCCGCTGGGCGTGATGCCGAACCAGACGGCGAACGGCATCTCCGATAAGGACATCGCCAACCTCGTCGCCTACCTCAATTCGTTGAAATAACACCGGAGCATCAATGGCAGTAGCAGCTGTACACTCAGGCGGCATCGCCGACCACATCCATCCGGAACCGCAAGGCTTCATCCGGAAGTACGTGTTCTCGATCGATCACAAGATCATCGGGATCCAGTACATGATCACCGCCGGCATCTTCATGCTGCTGGCGGGCGCGCTCGCCGAGATGATCCGCGCGCAGCTGATGCGCGCGAACGGCGGGTTCATGACGCCCGACACCTTTAACACCGTGTTCACCATGCACGGCTCGACGATGGTGTGGCTCGTCATCATTCCGCTGCTTACCGGCGGGTTCGGCAATTTGGTCATGCCCGTGCAAATCGGTGCGCGCGACGTCGCGTTCCCGTGGCTCAACATGATCGCGTTCTGGATCTTCCCGGTCTCCGGTCTGATGCTGTACTCGTCGTTCCTGATGGGCGCTCCCGCGGCCGGCTGGACGGAGTATCCGCCGATGTCGCTGCAAGGCGCGCCGGGAACCTCGATGTGGTGCGCGGCGATCTTCTTGGTCGGCGTCGGCTCGACGATGACCGGCATGAACTTCCTGGTGACCATTCTCAAGATGCGCGCGCCCGGCATGACGTTCACTCGCATGCCGCTGTTCGTTTGGGGCCAGTTCGTCACGGCGCCGCTGCTGATGATCGCGACGACGGCGCTGGGCGCCGCGCTCGCCGCGCTGTTCGTGCAGCGCGAATTCGGCGTGCCGTTCTTCGACCCGACCAAAGGCGGCAGCCCGCTGCTGTGGCAGCACATGTTCTGGTTCTACTCGCACCCCGCCGTGTACATCATGATTCTGCCGGCGTTCGGCATGATCTCCGAGATCTTCCCGACGTTCGGCCGCAAACCGATCTTCGGATACAAGATGATCGCGTTCTCGTCGTGCGCGATCGCGATTCTGGGCTTCATGGTTTGGGCGCATCACATGTTCACCTCGGGCATGGCGCCGCAGCTCCAGCTGCCGTTCATGGTGCTCACCATGCTCATCGCCATTCCGACCGGCGTCAAAATCTTCTCGTGGATGGCCACGCTCTGGGGCGGCGTGCTGACGTTCTCGACCGCGATGCTCTACTCGGTCGGCTTCCTTGCGCTGTTCACGCTCGGCGGTATCACCGGCGTGTTCCTCGCGGCGGTTCCGTTCGATCTGCACGCGCACGGCACGTACTTCATCGTCGCGCACTTCCACTACGTTATCGCCGGCGGCAGCCTGATGGGCGCGCTCGCGGGCCTGTACTTCTGGTTCCCGAAGATGACGGGCCGCATGCTCAACGAGACGTGGGGCAAGTGGTCGTTCTGGCTCTACTTCATCGGTATGAACGGCACGTTCTTGCCGATGCACTGGCTGGGGCTGTGGGGCATGCCGCGCCGCATCGCCGTGTACGATCCGCAGTTCCAAACGTGGAACCAGATCGAATCGGTATTCTCGCTGGTGATGACCGCCGGTATCATCCTGACGTTCGTCAACGTGCTCGTCAGCATGAAGCGTGGAAAGAAATCCGGACACAATCCTTGGGATGCGCGCACGCTCGAGTGGCAGATTCCCTCGCCGATGCCGTACTACAATTTCAAACACATCCCGTCGGTCTTCGCGACGCCGTACGACTTCGCCGAACCGCTGCCGTACCGCGGGCTCGAAGAAGAACTCACCGATTCTCCGCCGCCCGTGCCTGCCGCGCACTAATTCTGGGAGCAAATCTTACACATGGCTGTAGCAAGCGTAACGCAGGCCGGAATCGTCGGCCGCCATCACGAGGAGCCGGATCAGCTCTACGTCGAGACGCGCGAACTGCGCGTCCAGGGCTTCCTGCTTTTCATGGTCAGCGACCTCGTGCTGTTCTCGTCGTTTATCTTCGCGTACTTGTACCTGCGCAACACGGGTCAGGGCTGGCCGCCGCCGGGCGCGCCGAAGCTCGACCTCGCGCTTGCCGCGATCAACTCGGTCATCCTGTTCGGATCCGGCGCGACGATGCACTTCGCGCTCGAGAACTGGAAGCACGAGAAGTTCATGAAGTTCGCGGGATGGATGGTCTCCACGATCGTCCTGGGCGCGATGTTCCTGAGCGGTCAGATCGTTGAGTACGGAAAACTCGCGGTCGGCTGGGGAAGCAGCGGCATCTTCGGCGCCGGCTTCTTTACGCTCACCGGCATGCACGGCTTCCACGTCTTCTGCGGCATCATCTATCTGACGATTCTGCTGCTGCAGGCGGCGCAAGGCAAATACACGTTCCAGAAATACACCGGTCTGACGCTCGGCACGCTGTACTGGCATTTCGTCGACGTCATCTGGGTCGTGCTGTTCTCGATTTTCTATCTCATCTAGGAGCGGTCGATAATGAATGAAACTCTCGCGCACGTCGAGCGCATCCTGGCCTTCGCCGGCGGCATCGTCGTCCTGTTCGTGGCTGCCGTCGCGCTGAAAAATGATTGGAAGGCCAAAGGCCTGGAAAATCAAGTCTTTAAAATGATGCTCGCACTGCTGGCGCTCGGCGCGTTCCTGGCAATTCTGGCCAGCGTGAACGTGCTCGCCGGGAAAGGCGTGGAAATCTGATGTACGATCAACTCGACGACCGGGGCGTTCCCACCAGCCGCGGAGTGCCGCGCGCCGTGCAGATCGCCGCGATCATCGGCATCCTAGCAATCTTCGGCGTCGGCGCGACGACCATCGCGTACTCGGGCTACAGCCACTCGTTCCCGTCGGTTAAATCGCTGCGCGTGCCGCTGAACGGCTCGTACAGGCCGTAGCCGGCGCGTCTCTACCAACGAAAAAACCGCCGCAATCAGCGGCGGTTTTTGTTTGCAATACCGATTGCGAGCACCGGCACTTCGTCGGGCAGCACGCCGGTGGATTTACCGTCTATTTTGTGAATGCCGCCGAACTCGGAGAACTCCGCCATCGCGGGGAGCGTGACGCTCGGCAGATTCTTC
The DNA here is from genome assembly GCA_025934645.1 of Vulcanimicrobiia bacterium. Taxonomy (GTDB): domain Bacteria; phylum Vulcanimicrobiota; class Vulcanimicrobiia; order Vulcanimicrobiales; family Vulcanimicrobiaceae; genus JAICWY01. Next base: position 36,332 of record JAICWY010000010.1, on the reverse strand, counting down.
ATGCCGTAGCACTCCCATTCGCAGCAGACCTCGCGATCTTCGAAGAGCACGGCGACGTAGCCGCTGCTGCCGAGATCGGAATCGTCGTCGGGGCCGCGGTAGCGCACGTATCCGTCGAGCAGATAAATCGGCTTGTACGTTTGCATATAGGCGATGAACGGCGCGACCATCACGCAAATGAAGTAGACCGCAAAACCGGCTGCGACCATGCCGAAGATCGGCGAGAGGATCCACAGGTCGTGCGGCTTTGCGATGCGCGCCCGCCAGATAACGCCGTACGTAAGCGCTGCGAAGAAGATCGTACCGAGCAGCGGTTCGATCGCGATTGCAAACCGCCCGGTCATCCCGCGCCATACGACGAGCCGTTCGCGATCCGTCCAAGGGCGGCTCGCGAGGTGCAGGCGCCGTTTGACGGTGCGCAGTTTCATCGCCTTAAAGTATATTCCACATCCTGTACCGGCGCAGCACGTTCCACAATTTTTTTATGTTCCGCGGAAGGCTGAAGCGTTCCAAGCGTGCGCCCCCAACGGTTGCTTATCCTCGATTCGATAAATACGTCGGCGGCCGGGCTCGCCGTGTCCCGGGCAAGCAAGGCTGCTTGCCACAGCAACGCCATACGTTCGACGAGTGCACGCGCGCCGGATTCGGATACGCCGTCCGTCAGCAGTTGCATCACTTCGCTTGCAGCGCCGCGCAGGCGCGAATCGGTGAGTGCGGGTTCGATCTCGGCGCTATACGCGCTCAGCGTTTCGGGTTGTTTCTGTAGAATGCGCAAGACGTCGAGCGCGTTGATATTGCCCGAGCCTTCCCAAATGGAGTTGAGCGGTGCTTCGCGGTAGAGCCGCGGCATGCCGGATTCTTCCACGTAGCCGTTTCCGCCCAGACACTCCAGCGCTTCACCGATCGCCGCCGGCGCGCGTTTGCACACGTAATATTTTCCGATTGCGGTGCCGAGCCGCTTGAGCGCCGCTTCCGCGGGATCGAGTGCGTTGTCCACCGCTCGCGCAAGACGCAGCAGGAGCGCCACAGCGGCTTCGGACTCAATCGCGATGTCTGCGAGCACGTTCTGCATGAGCGGCTGATCGACGAGCGCTTTTCCGAACGCGCTGCGGTGCGACGCGTGATGGATCGCCTCCGCGGCGGCTTTACGAATAATTGACGCGGAGCCGTTTATGCAGTCCAACCGCGTGTAGTTGACCATCTCGACGATCGTTTGCACGCCGCGGCCCGGCTCGCCGAGCAGAAGCGCGTACGCGTCTTCGAGTTCGATCTCGCTCGATGCGTTGGAACGGTTGCCGAGCTTGTCTTTCAAACGCTGAATGCGGATCGCGTTGCGCGTTCCGTCGTCCAGAATGCGCGGCATGAGAAAGCACGTCAGCCCGGCATCGGTTTGCGCTAGCACCAGAAACGCATCGCTCATGGGCGCGGAGCAAAACCATTTGTGACCGGTCAACACATACGCATCGCCGAGGTCGTCGCGATGCGAGAAGACCGCGCGCGTGCGGTTCGCGCGCACGTCGGATCCGCCTTGCTTCTCCGTCATCGCCATCCCACAAGTCGCGCTTTGCTTATCCGCGATAGGCCGCAACTCCGGATCGTACGCAGCCGCTTCGAGCGCCGGCTCCCAAAGCGCCGCTATCGATGCGTTCGCGCGCAGCGCGGGCACAGCGGCGTAGGTCATCGAGATAGGGCATCCGTGGCCCGCATCGACTTGCCCCCAGATATAAAACTTCGCCGCACGCTGCAAATGCGAAGCGTCCTTTGCGCCGGACCAAGGCGTGGCATGTAAGCCGTACCGTGTGGCGACGCGCATCAACTCGTGATACGCAGGATGGAATTCGACCTCATCGAGGCGCGCGCCGTACCGATCGTGCGTGCGCAATACCGGTGGATGCTCGTTCGCGAGCCGTCCCCACTCCAGCGCTTGCGCGCTGCCTGCGAGCAAACCCAGTTCTAAAAGCTCGGGTGAAGGCGCGGCGGCTTCGCGCGCGAGCGCGCCGCGCAACGCGCGATCTGTTTGGAAGACGTCGTAGTCGATCAGCGGCGGCGGCTGATTGAAGACCTCATGCGTGGCGCCCATACGGGGCTCACTCGGTTGCGCCCGAGGGGATCTCCTGTCGGCGGGGACTCAGCATGGCCGCGACTGCGAGCGCGACCAGCGCGATGCCCGCAAAAACCAGATAAGTCGTCCGGTAGGCCGAGGCATCCGAGACCGCGTTGCCCATCACGCCGCCGGCCGCCGAGCCGCCCAGAATCTGTCCGATGATGAGGAACTGGCTGAGCAGGCCGATCGACGTCGCGCGTGTGCGCTCCGTCGTTTCATTCGTGATGATGTACCGGGTCGGCGCGCCGAGCAACGCGCCGAAGCCTATGCCGGCGACGATCATCGCGACGACCGAGAGCGCGAGCGAACCGAACCCGAGCGCGAAGATCACCAGACCGATTTCGGTAAAGAGCGTTCCGGCGATGAGCACGTCGCGGCTGCCGATGCGATCGAGCGCGCGTCCCGCAGCGGGAATCACCGCCACGAACATGAACGCGCCGACCGCCGCGACGGCGCCTGCTGCCGCATACGAGAGATGCTGCGCGCCGACGAGCACCGCCGGAATGAAGAACAGCGACCCTTCCAGCACGCCGATCAAAATCTCAAGAAAAAACGTTTTGCGAAGTTGCGGGCTGCTGAAGATCGCCGGCGGAACGATCGGAAACAAACACGCGCGCTCCCACAGCCAGAACCCGGCGAGAATCAACGCGCCAAAAATCGCCGGAACCGCATGCATGCCGCTGATGCCGTACATCAAGAACAGCAGACCGATGGAAAGCAGAAACAATCCGAGCACGTCGAGCGGACCGCGCGTGCGAGGCGCGTTCATCGGCACATGCTTGAGCGCCAGCACCAGTACAATAGCCGCGATCGGGAAATTCGGCGCGAAGATCCAGCGCCACGAAACGAAATGCGTGATGAGGCCGCCGTACGTCGGTCCCAGGACCGCTGCGAGCCCCCACGTCGCGGCAACTAATCCGAGCGCTGCGCCGCGCCGTTCCGGTGAAACGCGATCGCCGATCGCCGCGGTAGCGACCGGGAAGATGCCACCGGCTCCGAACGCTTGAATCGCGCGCGCGACGAGAAAGACGCCGTAGTCTTGCGCGATCACGGCCAGCGCGCTGCCGGCGACGAAAATCACGACACATGCGATGTAGACCGGGCGCCTTCCGTAGCGATCCGCAAGCGTGCTCATCACAGCGATGCCGGTGATGTTCACCAGCAAGTAGAGCGTGAACACCCACGAGAGACCATCGATCGCGACGCCGAATTGCGTGCCGAGTGCCGGCAGCGCGGGTGAGAGCACGCTCAGATCGAGCGCTCCCAAAAACACGCCCAGACCGAGCGTGAGCAGCAGAGGAATTACCGGGCGGTCGAGTTTGTGACCCGCCAGCGTAGTGGTTGCACCGGCCATCGGTTACAAGACGATCCGGTCTATCACCATGAACGCGCAGATCAGCGCAAGATACAGCAGCGAGAACAAGAACATTTTGCGCGCCGCGACTCGCGAATCATCATGCAGCACGCGCCAGGCGTGCCACAAAAATGAGCCGCCGAGCGCGGCCGCCGCAACGCCGTAAATCCAGCCCATGACGTGCAGCGGGAAGAAAAGCGCGACCGATCCGATTGCAAGGATCGCGGTGTACGCGAAGATCTCGCGCTTCGTGCGCTTGTCGCCGTACACATTGGGCAGCATCGGAATGCCGGCTTTCCCGTAGTCGGTTTCGGTCATCAGCGCGAGCGCCCAAAAATGCGGCGGCGTCCAGAAGAAAATGATTGCGAACAGCGCGATCGCCGGCCATCCGATCGAGCCGGTGACCGCGGCCCATCCGACGAGCGGCGGAATCGATCCGGCGGCGCCTCCGATCACGATGTTCTGCGGCGTGCGGCGCTTGAGCAGCATCGTGTAGAGAACCACGTAATACACATTGCCCGCAAGCGAAAGCCACGCCGCCAAGTGATTCACGCGGAAGTAAAAGATCGAGAACGAGAGCACGCCCATCACACATGCGTGCGTGGTCGCGGCGAGGACCGAGATGCGTCCGGCCGGCAGCGGCCGGGAGCTCGTGCGGCGCATCAGCCGGTCGATGTCGACGTCGTACACGCAGTTCAGCGTGCCTGCGGACATTGCGGCGAGCGCGCCCGCGATCATCGTCCAGCCGAACAGCGGAAGATTCGGGATGCCGCGCGCGGCCATGACCATCGCTGCCGCCGTGGTGATCAGCAGCAGATACATGATGCGCGGTTTGCCTAGCTCGTAATAATCGCCGAACAGACCGAGCCAACCCGCAGCGCGCGCAGGCGCGACCCCTTCAACGCGGGTCAGCGCCGTACTCATGAAACGCGCACGTTCGCGTGCACGCGAGCGCCTTCGAGCGATGCGAAGACCGCCGCGCAGACGAATGAGAGGAAAACCAGCGCCGCATTCGCCGCGTGTGCTTCACGCAGATCGAGCGGCAAACGGAACGCTACGTTCAGAAGGCCCAGAAGAATCTGCACGAAGACGAGACCGAGCGCGACGGAAACCGCGGCGCGCACGCGTGCGGCCGCGCCCAGCGTCCACGATAAGCCGAATGCCGCAACAGCGCACAGCAAGCACGCGGCGGCTACGAAGCGGTGAAGCATTTGCACGTTCTGTCCCGGCGTATATACCACGGCATTTCCCGCGCAACCCGGAATGTCGACGCACGCGAGGCCTGCGCCGCTGGAGCTCACGTACGCGCCGATGCACATCGTGGCGAACGCGACGAGCGCCGTGCCGACGAGCGCGCCCAGGATGATGCCGCGGTGACGCACGTCGTTTCGGGCCGCCGCCGGGCCCCGCGACGCGGCGAACGCAAAGATCGCCATCGCGCTCAGTGAGGCGACGAACGCCATTGCCGTGCCCCAATGCCAAACGACCGACATCGGACTATTTGATAAGTGGACAGTGGCTGCGCCCAGGAATACTTGAAACGCAAAGAGCGCGGCGATCACGATGCCTGCAGGGGCGACGAATGCTGCACTTTTGCGCAGTCGCCAGGCCAGGAACAGCACGCCAAGGACCAGCAGCGATAAGAGCGCGGCCGTCAGGCGGTGAGTCCATTCCCAAACGGTGCCTCCGCCCATGGAGGGGATGAACTCCCCGTGGCACAGCGGATAATCGGGGCAGGTCATCCCCGCGCCGTTGATGCGGGTCCAGCTGCCCAGCATCACCTCGCCGTATGCGACGATGACCGCCGCCAGACTGAGACGCCCAAGAATCTTCACTAGACTCAAAGTCTATCGGAAGGCTATCCCTCCGGACAATGACTTTGTCGCTGAACCGCGCTTTAACAGCCGGACAGCGCGGGCTCTACGTGCGCGGCAGCATGATTTTCGTCAATGACGATATCCGGGATGCGCTTCTGAAAGTCGTCGGCGGCCCATTTCGCTTGCTGACCGGGCGTCGGGTCGGTTGCGTCGTGTCCGAGGGCCGCAGGCCGCCATCCGGGCTGTCCGTCGCGCGCCGGGTTGAATTCCGGCGGGTTCTGAACGAGCGGATCTTTCACGCCGAACACGGCGCTGTTCATATTCTGATCGGCTTCGCTAAACTGGGACATGTCGTGAAAATCGACGTACGCCAAAAAGCCGTTCATGTCGCGCGCGATCTTTTGCTGACTCCAAAGCGCCCCGCCGAGTTCGTTTGCGAAATCCGCCAGGGCCTTCGCGGCATCCGAATCTTTCGTTTGCTTCGCCATCGCGCGCAAGCGTTTCACTTCGTCGTCGCCCGAGCGCGCCTGCTGCATCAGCGTTTTAGCCAGATCGCCGAGTGCATTGAGGTTGTTGCGCCGGCGGATGTCGTTGCTGTCGTCAAGATTCGTGAGGCGCAGCGTCGTGATCGTCTGGCTGATAACCGCGTCGTTATTGAGCGTTTTGTCTATCGCGCTATTCGCGTGCGTGATAATGTCAGCACAGCGCATCGATGCCCGCACGCTGGCAATCGTTTTTAAGGCCGGCGCTTGCGGTGAGGGCGCGGGGCTCGGGAGCGCGCTCGCCGTCAACGCGGCGACTAGGACCATCCGGTCGAGCATGGTCACCTCCGCTGCTCCTTATAGAATGCACCCGCAGGGCGCCCCGTGACAACAGCGCGAACGCCCTGCGCGTGTCCCCCGTAAGACGTCTTTGGCCTCTGCTTGCTCTGCTGTTGCTCACGGCATGCCGCGACGTGCGCGTGCAAACGCTCAGAACCGGCACTACGCCTGTCTTGGGGGGCAACGAGATCGCAATCGTGCGCGATACGCCCTCGCTCGAACGGCTCGGGATTCATGCGCCGGTGCGTTACCGGAACGAATTCGCCGTAGTGTTGCTCATGGGGCCGCACGATCGCAGCGGCTACAGACAGATCATCGAATCGATTCGCGCCAATCCCGGCGGCGTGCGCGTCGTCGCGTTCGAGCAGGCGCCGGCGAGCGGCGGCGAGCCATCGGACCGGTACCGGACGTACACCTTGTGGATCGTGCCGAACTCGGCGTACCGGCGCGGCGCAAGGGTCGAGGTCGTGACGCCCGGCGACGAGCCCGTCGCCGTGACCACGCTGCCGTAATGCGTCCCGCAATCTCGCTCGACGAAGCGCAGGTGCGCGCGAACGCTCAGGCCTGGCGTGCCTTCGCCGGCGTGCCTCTGTGGGCGGTCGTGAAGGGCGATGGGTATGGCTGGGGTTACGCGCCGATGGTGCGCGCCTGCGAGGGCGTCGCGGAGGCCTTCTGCGTGGCCGATGCCGATGAACTGCGCGAGGTTCGGGCGCTCACCAATCTGCCGGTCGTCATCCTCGGCGCGGTCGCCCCGGACCGGCTCGCCGAGGTACTGCGCTCGGGCGGCATCCCGACGATCACCACCGTTACCGAGCTGGAAGTTGCCGTGGCGGTTCTGGAAGGGATGGGTGCGCCGCTGCGGCTGCGCGTAGGTATCCGTCCCGCTGCCGGCTGGAGCGGCCTTTCGCTCGAAGAGCTGAAGTCGTTCGCGCCCGCGCTCGCGGCCGCCGGAGTTGAGGTTCAAGCCTGGACGCACATTACGGATATTGACGCGCGCGAAGAACAAATGCAGATCTTCCACGAGGCGCTGCGCGCATTCGAAGCGGCCGGCGTGCGCGTGGCCGGAACGGACGCGGCGAGCACGATTCCACTGGCCTCGGGCGCCCCCGGAACGAGCGTGCGGGTGGGCGTGGGGCTCTTCGGAGCGACGGGCGGCGCCTCCGTACCGGGCGTGCAATGTGCGATAAGAGTCGTAGCTCCCGTAGTGCGCGTGGAGCGCCATGCCGCCGGGACGCGCGTGGGATATGGGGGTACCATGCTCCCAATGGCTCAGAGCATTGCGACCGCGCGTTGCGGCTATGCCGACGGTGTGCCTAAGAGTCTGGCCGGAGCGGACGATATTCTATCGGTTGGCATGCAGTACGTCACCGTGCAAGTCACGCGTTTGAATGACGCCGGCGATTCCGTTACGCTTTTGGATCGTTCGCGAAGCTTAGACGCGTTTGCCGCACAGTGCGGCCGTCTGCCTCACGAAATCGTAACGGCTTTCGGTAACTGCGCACGCGCCAACGGCGTTTCTATAGAGGTTTGATGCTGGCACACGAAGCGATTGCATTCGACGTACACGTGGAGCGTCTGGGACTGGTTCTCGAACCGTCCGGCGATCCCGCGGAAGCCGAAGGTACGCTAAACCCCGCGTCCGCGCGCACGCGCGACGGACAGTTGATCATGTATCCGCGCGACGTAGCGCGCGGCAATATTTCGCGCGTCGGCCTGGTGAAGGCCCGTGCGCACGGCGACCGTTTCGCGTTTCAGCGGGACGGCTTCGCGCTGGATCCCGAAGCGCCGTACGAGTTACGTCCGCATCCGGGATACGGCTGCGAAGATCCGCGCGTCACGTTCATCGAAGCGCTCGACAAATACGTGATGGCGTACACCGCCTTCGGTCCGCAAGGTCCGCGCATCGCGGTGGCCGTTTCCACAGACGCGGTGCAGTGGACGCGCATCGGCCTACTGCATTTCGACAAACCGGGCATGCACATCGGCGATGATAAAGATGCCGCGTTCTTCCCGGAGCCGGTACTCTCGCCGCGAGGCGTGCTCTCGTTGGCGCTCTACCATCGTCCGATGTTGCATCTTTCCGCGGTCGACGGTCGCGCGGCGATTCCGATGATCGAACGCATGCCGTTCAAGGACCGCGAATCGATCCGGATGGCGTACATTCCGCTGGAGCCCGTGCTCGACGACCTGAACGCCATCTTGGACGTGCACGAGAGCGTGCTCGTGATGTCGCCCGACGCGCAATGGGGTTCGCTCAAGCTCGGCGCGGGCACGCCGCCCGTGCGCATTGCGGAAGGCTGGATGTCGCTCTACCATGCGGTGGACGTGATCGATCACACGCAAACCAAACCGAAGCTGCGCTACAGCGCCGGCATCATGATTCACGATCTCGAGCACCCGCACAAGATTGTGTACCGCTCGCCGCGTCCGGTCCTCGCGCCGGAGTCGGAGAGCGAACTGCGCGGCATCGTGGACAACGTCGTCTTCCCGACGGCGATCGATCCGCGTCCGGATCTGGGCGAGCGCGTTTTCGATTTCTATTACGGCATGGCGGATTGGTCTATCGGCGCCGCGCGCATGACGCTGGGCGAACCCAAAGGCGCGCGCGAACCCGCCGAAAGCGCTGCTTAGATACTACGTCATCGCGACGGTCGTCGTCGTGCTGGCATTCGCGGTCGTGTCGGGGTATGTGAACCCCGGCAAAATCGCGCTCAAAATTAAATCGGTGTACGTGAAAGTGCCGCCCAAAGCGGCACAGCCTGCGCCGGCCGGCACGCGAAAGGCTGCCGGCGTCACCGGAGACGCGCCGTGGGCGCTTTCCGCACTTCCGGAATGTTTCGATCAGCAGAGCAAATCCACCGGACCGGAGCTTTCCTACATGCTCGCGCACTTGCCGGCAGGTTCGCAGATGGTGCGTCCGCCTGCGACGCTCCGCTACGATGATTGCACGCTGCACGTGCAGGGCGCGCAGGTGTTCGTCGACCGCGGCACGGACCACATGCGTATCCCGCCGCAGGCCCGGCTCTACACCGCGCCGGGCAAGGTCGCACTGCTGCGCGGCAGCGACGGCGGCTACGAATTACGGGTTTATCGCATCATCGGGGCGCCCACGGGGAGACTATAAGTTGAGAAAATATGTAGGCGCCATGGTGACCATGGGGGCCCCATCGCGATGGGGGGCGCGGAGGCTAGGCCGCAGCGCCTTTTAAAATGTCTATTCAAGAAGAAGTAGAAAAGCGGCGCACGTTTGCGATCATTTCGCATCCGGATGCCGGCAAGACGACGCTGACCGAAAAACTGCTGCTGTACGGCGGAGCGATTCAGACTGCGGGGCAAGTTTCCGCGCGCCGCGCGCAGCGCGCTGCGACCAGCGACTGGATGGAGCTCGAGAAGCAGCGCGGGATTTCGATCACGTCTACCGTGCTGCAGTTCCCGTACAACGGCTTCACCGTAAATCTGCTCGACACGCCGGGCCACCAAGATTTCGGCGAGGACACGTACCGCACGCTGCTTGCTGCGGACAGCGCAGTCATGTTGATCGACGCCGCTAAGGGCGTCGAGCCGCAAACGAAAAAGCTCTTTGCGATCTGCCGCGCGCGGCGCATTCCGCTCTTCACGTTCGTGAACAAAATGGACCGTCCGAGCCGCGACCCGTTGGAGTTGCTCGACGAATTGGAGAGCGTGCTGGGGATCGGCGCTTTCCCGATGAATTGGCCGCTCGGCAGCGGGCCGTCATTCAAAGGCGTGTACGACCGCCATTCGCACCAAGTGCATCTTTTCGAGCGCAGCGCCCACGGCGCCAAGCGCGCGAACGTGCAAGTCGCCAGTGTGGACGATCCGCAGATCCGCGAACTGATGGACGAGCAATCGTACGGCGAATTCCGCGACGGACTGGAACTGCTCGAGGGCGCCGGCGCCGGTTTCGAACGTGAAGCGATGCTGAGCGGCGACGTGACGCCGGTCTTCTTCGGCAGCGCCGTCACGAACTTCGGCGTGCAACTCTTCTTGGACGAGTTCGTGAAGATGAGCCCGCCGCCGGTGCCGCGCCTTTCCGAAGGTGAACCCGTCGAGCCCACGCGCGAGCAGTTTTCCGGTTTCGTCTTCAAGATTCAAGCGAACATGGATCCGCGTCACCGCGATCGCGTCGCTTTCGTGCGCGTTTGCTCCGGCAAATTCGAGCGTGACATGACGGTGCGGAACACGCGCACCGGAAAAGAAGTGCGTCTTTCGCGCGCGATGCGTTTGTTCGCAAGCGAGCGCGAGTCGCTGGAAGCGGCGTACGCGGGCGACGTGGTCGGCCTGGCCAATCCGGGTGTATTCGCGATCGGCGACACACTCTGCGAAGGCCGCGACGTGCAGTTCGAACGCGTACCCTCGTTCGCTCCGGAACATTTTGCCAGCGTCCGGAGTATCGACACGGGCAGTTACAAATCGTTCGGCAAGGGCATCGCACAGCTGCGGGAAGAGGGCGCCATCCAGGTCATGTATCCGTATGGATCGACGCGGACGGAACCGGTTCTCGCCGCGGTCGGTGCGCTGCAATTCGAGGTCGCGAAGTACCGGCTGGAATCCGAGTACAACGTGAAAACGGTGATGGGACCGCTGCCGTACTCGGTGGCGCGCCGCATCGCCGGGGATGCGGACGCTGCCGCGCGCGCGCAGCTGCCGTCGAATGCCAGACTCGTCGAGGATTGGGACGGCAACCCGGTCGCGCTCTTCGAATCGGAGTGGAGTCTGCGGCTTGCCGAGGAATGGAATCCGAAACTGCGCTTTATCGATTTCACCGCTATCGATCGGGGGAGTGAAGATGAAACGGTTTCTGGCGCTGGCGCTCGCAGCGCTTAGTTTGACGGCTTGTTCGTTCCAGAATAAGAACGAGCGCGAAGCGGACAAGATTACGCGCGCCGTCATGAACAATAACGTCGCGCCGGTGATGGGCGATTTCGCGCCGTCCATCAAAGGCCAAATCACGCGCGTGCGCGTGGCTGAATTGTCGGACGAGCTTGCGGATCAAGGCAGCTACGAGGGACTAAAGCAGACGACAACGTGGTGCCGCACCGGATACCTTTGCTTTGACGTGAAGTTCGCGAAGCGTCCGTACCACGAGATCATGCAAGTCGGCTCGGACGGAAAGGTTCAATACTGGTGGATACACGCAGCGCCGCAGACTTAAGCATAGACGACGTTCGCGCGGCTGCGCGGCGGTTGAACGGCATTGCGCATCGCACGCCGGTGCTGACCTCGGCCACGCTCGACGCTCGCGCCGGCGGGCGTATTTTTTTGAAATGCGAGAACTTCCAGCGCATGGGCGCGTTCAAGTTCCGCGGCGCCTACAACCGTTTGGTGCAATTGAATGAGGCGCAGCGGCGCGGCGGCGTGGTGGCGTTTTCGAGCGGAAATCACGCGCAAGGCGTAGCGCTCGCCGCGAAGCTGCTCGGAATTCCCGCGGCCATCATCATGCCGGAAGATGCGCCCAAGTCGAAGATTGCGGCGACGGAAGGGTATGGCGCGGAAGTCATCCTCTACGATCGGTACCGCTCGCACCGCGAAGAGATCGCGCAGGGCCTCTGCGACGAACGCGGCGCGATCATGGTCCCGCCCTTTAACGACCGGGAGATCATCGCCGGCGCGGGCACTGCGGCACTGGAATTGCTCGAAGAAGTTCCCGATCTCGACAACGTTCTCACGCCGGTCGGCGGCGGCGGATTGCTCTCCGGCTCGTGTCTGGCAGCGCACGGCACGAATCCCGCGATTGCGATGTACGGTGTCGAACCGGAAGCCGGAAACGACGCGCAGCAATCGTTGCAGAAGGGCGAGATCGTGCACATCGGCGTCCCGCGCACGATCGCCGACGGCTTGCAAACGCAGGCGCCCGGTTCGCTCACGTTTCCCATCATGCGCGAGCACGTGCGCGAGATCGTTACGGTACGCGACGATGAACTCAAAGACGCAATGCGCTTTGCATTCGAGCGGATGAAGCTGGTTATGGAACCGAGCGGCGCGGCGTCGTTGGCCGCGGTACTGAGCGGCAAGATTCCGGTTTCCGGCAAACGCACCGGCATCGTTATCAGCGGCGGCAACGTCGACTTGGAACGCTTTACCTCGCTGTTAGCGTCGTGAGCGCGGTCTTCGCACGCCGTCATTGGATCCCGCCCGCTGCGTTGATGTACGCGCAGCTCGGCCACGGGTTTTCCTGGCTGCTGATCTTGTGGGCTGCGTGGACCGGAAACCTTACCGGCGGCTTGTACGGCTTCGCGTGGATTCATACGATCGCGCTCGGCTGGGTGACAATGGCCGCGCTCGGCGTTCTGCAGCACGCGTTGCCTGCGTTCGTCGACGTGGAGCCGCGCGCACAAACCCCGGCGCGCTGGTCCATCGTTTTCTACGGCATCGGCGTGGCGGCGCTGCTCTACGGGTTCCTCGGGCAGCCGCGTGCGCTTGCCGGCGCAGGCGCGCTGATTTTAGCGGCGTTGATCGTGTACGTAGCCTGCGCGTTCATTACGCTCGCGCAGGCGATGCGCCGCAAGCGCCCTTCGGCAGGCTCAGGACAGGCTGTGCAACGCGCCGTTGCGCGGGCATTTTCGGGCACGTTCGTGTTCTTGCTTGCGACGGCGATCATCGGCTTCGGTCTCGCGTGGATGCTGAGCGGACGCGCAGCACCGGCGTGGGTTGCTACGCTGCCGCCCGCGCACGGCAATTTGGGCGTTTTGGGGTGGCTTTCGCTGCTGATCTTCGGCGTCTCGATGCGAACGCTGCGTCCGATAACCGGCGGCGCCACCCGGTTCCGTTGGATGCACATCGTCGTCGGATCGTGCGCGTTATTCGGCGTTCCGCTTCTTGCGGCCGGGCTCTCTACCGGCAATGCTACTCTGTGGTGGATCGGCGGGGCGTTGTTCGCGTTGGGCGCGCTCGGTTATGCTTTCGATACGTTCGACATCTTGCGGCGCGCGACGAATCCGCACCGTCCGCCCCAGGCGTTCGTCGCGGTGAGCGTGCTGTGGTTCTTGTGCGCGATGGTGCTCGGCGGCTACGTGCTCGCCGGAAAACCGTGGGGCGACGCGTACTTCTTCGTGTTGCTCATCGGCTGGGCAGGCCAGATGGTGAACGCGCATCTGTATCACATCGGTATCCGCCTGCTCTCGACGATCTACCGCGGTGAAGACGACGAGACGCCACCGCAAGAGCTGCTGGAGAACCGGCTGACGTGGTATTCGTTCCTTGCGTTTCAACTCGCAATCGCGGCCATTTTGATTGCGCTGCTACGCAGCGATAATGCGCTTGCGGCGCGCGGCGCAATCTTCGGGCTGACGGGCTGGATCGCGATGGCCGCCAATGTCCTCGCCGCGCGCGCCCGCGCCAAAGCCTACAAACCCCCGACGATTATCCGGCTCTAGCCATTCGCGCGACGATCTCGCGCAGAATGGTGCTCGACGTTCCGAAATTAAGCCGCACGTGCTGCGCGCCTCCGGTACCGAACTTGTTTCCGCGCTCGAGCGCTACCCGGCCGCGCGTTAAAAAATGCTTTGCGGGTTCGTCCATTCCCAGTGCGCTGCAGTCGATCCACGCCAGGTACGTCGCTTGCGGCGAAACGAAACGGGCCGCCGGAATATGCTCGCGCAGCAGCGATTCGAGCAACAGCGCGTTTTTGCGTAGATGCGCGCATTCTTCGTCGAGCCACGCATCGCCGTGCTCGAACGCGGCAGCCGTGGCGAGCGAACCAAAATGGCCGACGCGCGCCTCAATCTCGGTGGGGATGCTGCGCAGGCGCGCCTTTACCGCCGCCGCTATGTCGGGCGATGCTGCTAGCACGCCGCATTTTAGGCCCGCGATGTTCCACGCTTTGGACGCGGATATCAGCGAGACAGCGCGCGCCCGGCCGCCGCCTTGAAGAAACGGCGTAAACGCAATGCCCGGCATCGTGAGCGGCGCGTGAATTTCGTCGGCGATGACCGCTACGTTGTATCGCGTCGCAAGCTGTGCTATACGTTCGATCTGTTCGCCCGTCCATACACGTCCAACCGGATTGTGCGGGCTGCAAAGCAGATACGCTCGTGCGCCTGCTGTGAATGCTTCCTCTAACTTTTCGAAATCCAGATCCCAACGGCCGGCGGCGTCGCGCAGCAACGGCGCCTCTACGCACCGGCGATGCGAGGTGCGGATCGTTTCGAAAAACGGCGCGTACACCGGTGGATTGACGACGACTCCGGCACCGGGCTCCGTTAGAACCTGCAGCGCTTGCGCGACGCCAGCCATAACGTCCGGAACTTCGAAGATCGTTTGCGGATCGGGTTCCCAGCCGAAGCGGCGGCGCGTGAATCCGGCGAAGGCCGGCGCAACGCTACCGGGCCACGCATAGCCCGTATCGCCGCAGTCCAATGCGGCGTCGATCGCCGATCGGATCGCCGGCGGAACCGGGAAGTCGGTTTCCGCAACGAACGCCGGCAGCACGTCCGCGGGATAGGCTGCCCACTTTTCGCTTCTGCGCTTGCGCAGTTCCGCAAGCGAAATCTCTTCGAAGGGGTTCGTTAGCCTTGCTCTCCGCGGCCCATCGAATAGAATTCAACGTTCGGACGCATGTCCATGACGCCGGCCATGCGGTTGGAAAAGCCGAAGAATGCGGCGATGGCGGCGATGTCCCAAATATCCTCGTCGCTAAAGCCTGCCAGGTGAAGTTCGTCGATCTCTCGCTCCCTGGCGGCGAAACCCGGCTCGTTCACATGGGAAGCAAACGCGAGCATCGCGCGTAGGCGCGGCGATATGCTCGCGGTGCGCCAATTGTTGGCGATCTGTTCTGCGACGATCGGATCTTTGCCGAGAATTCGAAGCGCCGCGCCATGCGCAACCATGCAGTATTGGCAGCGATTTTCGGAAGAGACGGCTACGACGATCGCTTCGCGTTCTGCGCGCGTGAGGTTTCCCGGGCCCTTCATCAGCACGTCGTGATACGCCATGAACGCCCGGAAGTGATCCGGGCGTTTGGCGTAAGCGCGGAACACGTTGGGAACGAACCCGATCTTCTCACGGTTCTTGTCGTAGATTTCGCGAATGTCGTCCGGAAGATCGCTTTCCGGCGGCTCCCCGAAGCGCGAGATTGACGAGCGCGTTTCCATGTGTTGCCGCATGTCGTTACTTGATCAGGCCGCAGGAAACGTAGGTTTTCAGATCGTCCGAGCTCTTGTGCACGTTGATCGAAAACTTGCCGCCGGTCAAATCCGAGAGTTTCTTGCCGGGAAGATCGGTCACCGATTTGCCGTTCGTCAGGCTCGTCAGCGGATATTCCGGCGCGGGGTTGAGTTTCGTGCACGTTCCGGGATGGATGTGCGTCGGCTGAGCCGCGGCCGGCGCATTTTTGAGATCGACGGCGATGTGCACGCCTTTCGCGGTTTGCGTGAGTGTGGCGGTACCCGATTCATTGCTGCCGTTCTCCGCGGCCATCGGGAGGGTTATTGCCGTGGGCGCTGCGGCGCTCGCCGCGCCCGCGCACAAGCAGAGCGAGAGAACGGTTCCGAGGGCGATTTTGACGCGCATGGTGCCTCCTTAGTCTAGCGATGTGCGTTGAGTTGACGCTCGATGTCATCGACGGCGGCGATGACCGGCGCACCGGGCGCCGCATCGGCGCTCTCGACGACGTCGAGCAGATTGCCGAGCTGAGCGTTCAAGCGCGCCATGCGTTTGTCGGACTTGGCTGCGGCGTACGTGCGGTTCATCAACGAGACGATGCGCGTCGCGAGATCGTACTGCTCGCGCAGCGCGGCGGTGCCGATGTTCACGCGGGGATCCATTTTCAGAACGAACGATTGAGTACTGGTGTGTCCGTCCGCCGTGAGTTTTACGGTGTAGCGCCCGGGCATTGCGAGCACGCCCTGGGGAACGAGCGGCGTGTCGTGCTCGATAGCCGAGATCGGGTAATCGTACGACACGGAGCGCGGCGTCGCGTACCGGTAGTCCCAAACGAAACGGTGCAGCCCTGCCGTTGCTGCGGGCACGCGCGGCGTCCTCACCCAGTACGTGGGAACCGTGATCTCCGGATCGATCGGCGCCGGCTTATCGATGCTCTTGTATTCGCGCGCAAGGCGGCCGGCCGCGTCGTAAATCGCGATCGTCACCGGTCCTCGCGCATCGCTTGCAAGCGCGTAGTCGATAATCGCGCCGTCGGGCGGATTCTGTCCCGCCGGTTCTTCCGGCGGCAGCGGCGTGTCGCTCCACGTGTCGCGGCGCACGCGGTAAGCATTCGCGGGCTTGAAGAGATACGCGCCGTTTGCGGCGAGATTGCCCGAAGGCGCGGTGCGCAGCGGCGCGATGTCGTCCAGAATCCAGAACGAGCGGCCGTGCGTACCCACGACGATGTCGTTGCCGTGCACGACGAGATCGCGGATCGACGTCGACGGCAGATTGTTTTGCAGCGATTCCCAGTGCGCGCCGTCATCGCGTGAGACGTACACCGTGCGTTCGGTTCCGCAAAACAATAGGCCCCGCCGCACCGTGTCTTCACGCACCGCGTTCACCGGCGCATCCGCCGGCAACCCGCTCGTGACGAGCGTCCAGTGCTTTCCGCCGTCGTGCGTACGGTAGATGTACGGGCGCAGATCGTCCAGGCGCAGGCGGCTCACCGATACGTACGCGGTTTGCGGATCGAAATGCGACGCATCGATCTGCGTGACTTTGTTCCAGGCGCCCATCGCCGGAGGAGTGACGTTGCTCCAATGCTTGCCGGCGTCGCGCGTCATCCACACCAGACCATCGTCGGTTCCGGCCCAGATGACGTTCGCGTTCACGTACGACGGCGCGATGCTGTACACGACGCCGCGCTGCTCTTTTGCAAGCGGCGACTTCGCGAACGCGCCGAGATTCGCCGGGACGCCGGGATGCTCGCGAGTGAGATCCGGGCTGATGACGTTCCAGTGTTTTCCGCCGTCGCGCGTCGCGAAAATAACGTTCGATCCCAGATACAACGTGCGTTTGTCGACGCGGTTGAAGACGAGCGGATTTGTGCGGTTGTAGCGGTAGCCTTTTACGAAGAAGCGGCCGCCGTAAACCGGCGAGACGGTCTGCGTTTGATGCGTCGTCTCGTCGTAGCGCGAAACCGTGCCGGCTCCCGCGCCGTAAATGATGTTCGGGTGCAGCGGGTCGGGCGCGACGTATGCGTACTCTTGGGCGCCGACCGGATGCCAATAGCGCGACCAGATTTCCCCGTCGTCGCTGCGGCTCAGCGTTTCGACGCTGCCGCTCTCTTGTTGTCCGCCGAACACGCGGTACGGAAAACGGTCGTCGGTTATGACGTGATAGAGCTGCGCCGTCGGCTGGTTGTACCACGAGCTCCAGGTAGCGCCGTAATTAACCGAAAGCGTGGCGCCTTGATCCGCGCCGAGCAAAATGATGTTGCGGTTGTCCGGATCGATCCAAACGCTGTGGTAATCGTCGCCGCCGGGAGCGCCTTTGATGCCCTTCCACGTTTTACCGCCGTCCACCGAACGGTACGTCGTCGTGTTCGTGACGTACACCACGTTCTCGTCGGACGGGTCGATCCCGATGCCGGAGAAGTCGTCGCCGCGTCCGCAGATCCGCTCTTCACTGTCGGTTTTCGTCCACGTTGCGCCCGCATCGTCCGAACGGTAGATGCCGCACTTGTCTTCCGTGTTTACCCACGCAAACAAGCGGTTCGAGTTGCTGCGCGAGACGTCCAGGCCGATGCGCCCGACGGCGGCCGGCAGTCCGCCGTGCAATTGACTCCAAGTCGTGCCGCCGTCGGTGGACTTGTACAGACCGCCGTCTTGAAAAATTTGCAGCTCGTCGCTCAAACGCCACGGCGGATTGCGCGAGGCCCAAAGCGCCGCGTACACGATCTGCGGATTGTCCGGATCGATGACGACGGTGGCAGCACCCGTGTCGCTGTTCTTCCCGAGAACTTTCGTCCACGTCGCGCCGCCGTCGGTGCTGCGGTAGAGTCCGCGCTCGGCGTTCGCGCCGTACGGATGTCCCATCACCGCTGCAAAGACGCGATCCGGATTCTGCGGATCGACGGCCATGCCGTTTATCTGCTGTCCGTCGCGCAACCCCAAATGCTTCCACGTTTTGCCGGCGTCCGTTGATTTGTAAACCCCGTCGCCGACGGAAAGATCGGGACGGCGCAAACCTTCGCCCGAACCGGCGTAGATGACGTTCGGATCGCTTTGCGCGACAGCTATCGCGCCGACCGAACCGGTGTCCTGGCCGTCGAAGATCGGCGACCAGGTACGTCCGAAATCGGTGCTCTTCCACACGCCGCCGTCCGTCGCGGCAATGTAGTACGTACCGGGCTCTTTGCGAACGCCGCTGACCGCAACAGTGCGGCCGCCGCGGAAGGGTCCGATAAGACGCCACGTGAGCGGATTCGAGTGTGCCGCGAGCGCGGCAGAGAGCGTTAGTGCGAGCATGCCCGCACCGTTCTTATCGCTTGCGTTGCTTCCTGTGTTTGGGCTGGAACGGCGCGCCGATCTTGATCGGACGGTCGTGGCGGATCGACTCGTTCACGTCGGCGCAGCCGATTGGCGTAAATTCGCGGCAGTCTCCGGGGCGCGCTTCGTAAATGCCGCAGTAATAGCGGCCCGGGCGCGCTTCCTGCAAAAAGACGCATTGGTCGGTGACGTCGTCGGTGACTTTGCGAACCCAGCCTACGTGATAACCGTCGGCGGATTTGCGCTTGACGATGTACTCGTCCATCACTTCGCGCGGCGTCATCTTCAAATGCGCGGCGATGCGGCGCACGTCGTCGCGGCTCACGAACGGCTCGTAGCCGCTACAGCACTCCGCGCATCCGGGCGGACACGCGACGTTCTCCGGCATGTCTTTGTGATGCCGGCGCGAGAGTTCGATGACGCGCGCGATTGCCGCTACCATCTCCGGATCGTCGTTGTATTTGTACTCCCACTCCCGTTGCACGATTTCGTTCGCGTTGTAATAGCGGGTGATGTCCTGGTTGTACGTGACCGTTATGTGTTCTTCGTCTATCTCGATCTTTTTGACGCGTTCGATCGGGCGCGCGTCGAGCAGTTCGGGATGCGTGGGCTGGCCGGTCTCGCGCGTGAAATTGCGCAGAGCGATGAGGTCGATGGTTTCCATGGCGCATAGGGGCTTCGACAAGCGGGCAGAAACAGCCCCCGGAAACACGCGTACAGGAGCAAGAATGCGTAAGGCTATCGGCGTCGATTTGGGCGGTTCGCACGTCACCGCTGCCGTCGTGCAAGAAGACGGCACGATTTTGAGCCAACACGAGCAGGACATCACGGATCGCTCGTTCGAGGCGGTGATCGCCGCGGTCGAGAATGTGATCCGGCCTGCCGTCAAGGACGGCAAGGAAAAAGATCTCGTCGGAATCGGCATCGGATCGCCGGGCAACATCGATCTACGCAGCGGCGCCGTGCTGTACTCGCCGAACTTCATGTGGGAGAACGCGCCGCTGGGCGAGCGGTTACGCAGTTCGTTCTCGCTGCCCGTGTTCGTAGCGAACGATGCGCGCTGTGCGACGCTGGGCGAATACCGTTTCGGCATGGGGCGCGGCACGCGGAATTTCGTGCTCCTCACGCTGGGAACCGGAATCGGCGGCGGCATCGTCTCGGGCGGCGTGCTGCTCGTCGGCAACCGCGCGGGCGCCGGCGAGATCGGCCACCATCAAATCCGTCCGACGGATGGATTCATCTGCGGATGCGGCAAGGTCGGCTGCTTCGAAGCGCAAGCATCGGGCACCGGATTGCTTCGTCACGCCGTCGCGGTGGCGCCGTCGTTTCCCCGCAGCATGCTGCTCGAGAAAAGTCCCGATAAGCTCGGCTCCAAAGCGATTCGCCGTGCCGCACAGGCCGGCGACGGTCACGCGCTTGCGGCGTGGAAGAACTTCACAGCCGATCTGGCCATCGGCCTTGCGAACGTCATCGCGTTCGTGAATCCCGAGATCGTCGCACTCGGCGGCGGCGTGAGCTCCGCGGGCGATTTCATGCTCGATGCCGTACGCGATCGCGTCGAAGCGCTCACGACCATGGTGCCGAAGGGCACGACGAAACTCGTCATCGCAAAACTGGGCAACGATGCCGGCCAAGTCGGCGCCGCCAGCGTCGCATTCGCGGGCGGGCTAACGGAGCAACACGGGAAGTAGATTACAGCGCGACGGCGTGTTGTAAAGGCACGTACTCGTCGTCGGCCGGCATCGTGCCGGCGTTCGCCATTTGCGCGATCAGCGCGGCGATGCGGCGCGAGCTGCGTTTGGGTGCGACGAGCTCTTGATTCCGGCGCATAGCAGCCAGACGCGATTCATTCTTGACCAGACGCTCCACCGAGCGCACGACCTCGGCCGTACTGTTGATAGCGACTTCGCCGATGCCGTTCTGGCGCACGAACTCGACGTTCCCGCGCTCTTGCCCCGGCACGTAGTCGTACACGACCACCGGTAATTGCGCGGCATTCGCCTCCGCAAGGGTTCCCGGTCCGGCTTTGGTGACCAGTAAATCGGCCGCGCGCATCAGTTCGGGAACTTTGTCGGTGAAGCCCATGACCGTCATCGGCGTGGGCAGCGACGTCGCGAGATCGTCGAGCTTCGTGCGCAGCGTTTCATTGCGCCCGCACACGACGACTAAATGCATGGGCAGCTTCGCTTTCGCGAGCGCCATCGTCGTAGGCATGAGTTTTCCGCCGCCTTCACCGCCGGCCATGAGCAGCGTGATAAAGCCTTCTCTGGGCAACCCGAGCTGCTCGCGCAATTCGACTTTGCTGCCGACGACGTCGTCGAACTTGGGATGAATCGGCTGACCGAGCATGCGCAGACGCGACGGCTGCACGCCGCGCGAGATCGCGCGTTCGTAGACTTCGCGCGCCGGCACGACGACTGCGTCGGCTTCCGGCGTCAGCCACGACTCGTGCACTTTTCCGAGATCGGTGATCACCGTGATGATTGGAATGTGCTGCATCTTTGCATCGGCGCGAGCGCGCAGCGCGGCATGATTCAAAAGCGGGTGCACGGAGACGATGATGTCGGGTTTATAGCTCGTAAACAGATCGCGCAGGCGCTCGCGGTACAGCGGCTCGCAAAAACGAACCAGCGCCTTATACCGGCGCCGGCCGTTGGTCGCATAATAGAGCGCCCCGTAGACGGGGGGCGCGTAGCGCAGAGCCGCGGAGTAGCCCCACCCCAGCTGCGTGAGCGGGAACGAGCAGTGGGCGGCGACGTCGTCGATGCGGTGCTCGAAGGCGCTGGGTTCCCGAATTTCATCCAGGGCCGCGGTGATCGCGTTGGAAGCACTGCGATGACCGCCCCCGGTATCGGAGATCAGAAAAAGCGCCCGTTTGGTCAAATGCTTTGTAACCTCTTCACGGTCTTCCGCTGCCTCCGCCGAGTCGGAGCGAGTAAGGCAAGAAGCGCCCGCGCAGGGGCATCGTAAAAGCGGAAGATGTCGCCGAACTCGGTGTGGGGGTTTCGGTGATGGCCGTCATGGTCCTCGGGCAAGACGATTTGGGCGGCCCGCAGCACGGCGGCTAGGCGAGGCGGCGTGCGCCAGCCGATTTCGGTCGTATGACGCCACCAAACGTGCAACTGCCCCAGCAGCAGGCCGGCGATCGCGCCGGGCCACGACACGTGCCAGAGCAGCGCGGCCGCCAGAATGTACGGCAGGGCGCCCAGAAAGCCGTCGAGCAGCACCCACGGGTCCGTCGAGAGCACGGCATGGTCGAAGTACGGGCGGCGGCGGTCGTGGTGCGTGCGCAGATGCAGCGTGAACCATAGGTGCTGCGGTACGTGATAGAAGAACGTTGACCCGAAATCGCCGACGATGAGGACGACGAGCGCTGCGACTACCGCCATGCTTTCTTGCGATCTTTCTTGCGCTCTGCGCGTGCGCGGACCAAACGGCGGTCCGTGAGCCGAATACGACGGTGTACATACCCATGGTGCGGAACAGCGCCTTAAGCTGGCATGCGCCCGCGTATGCGGACACGCTCTTCGGAATGCGCCTGTTGCGCGACGGTCCGCCGGGCGTCGATCCGGTCCTCGCGATCGCGCGCGCGGTGCTGCGCACCAATCCGCAGATCGCGCCGGCTGACGCGCTGCATTTAGCCGGCGAGACGGCGCGTGCCGCTAGCGCGAATGCGCTCCCGCCGGAATTCCTCGCCGCCACGCTGCTCCAGGAATCCGCGTTCGATCCTCGCGCGATCTCCGCTGCGGGCGCCGTGGGCATCGCGCAGTTCATGCTCTCCACCGCGCAAGAAGCCGGCGTCGATCCATTCGATCCGTACGACGCGATTCGCGGCGCCGCGGCGCTGCTCTCCGGCTACGTGCGGGCATACCGCGGCGCATACGCCGATCCGTATGCAGCCGCGCTTGCGGCATACAATGCCGGCCCCGGCGCCGTAACGCAATACCATGGCGTGCCGCCGTATCCGGAGACGCGCGAGTATGTCGCCGACATCGTAGACCGCTGGGCAAAGATTGTCTCCTACGAGCGGCCAATATCCGCACGATGATGAAGCGAGTTTTCTCGACGCTCGCGGCGCTTTGCGTTGGCGCAGCGCTCGCCGGGTGCAGCAGCCCCGCTCAAAACACGGCGTTCCAGCCGCCCTCTACGTGGAAAGCCACGCCGGGCATGTTCGGACGCCTGCAGATGTGGATGACCGGCAGCGATACGCAAAGCCGCCAAATCCTCATGCTGATCCGCGGCGACAAAAACATGAGCACGGCCGATCTCAGCGCATCCTCGCCTGTCGGCGGCAATAAGAACGTCTCCGACGTAAAACGAGACACGATCACGATCTGCGGAACGCAGCCCGCCGACCATTTCACCGGCAAAGGTCAGAGCACGACCAACGGAAACGCGCACGTCGTCGAAGCGATCGAAGGCGTTACGACGACGATCGCCGATTCGAAATATCTCGTGCTGTACATCCGACCCATTGCGGTTAAACCCGACGCGCAAGCCGAGAACGCCCTGCGCTCGATTTGTCCCAAAGCCTAATCCGCCGTCTCTTCGCGCGCCAGCCGCTCGGGTGGACATTGCCTGAAGCCGAAGGACCCGTGCTGCGGCGCGCGTTGGGTTGGCCGGCGCTCACTGCGATCGGCCTTGGCACGATGCTCGGCGGCATCTTTCCCACGATTGGTGCGGGCGCGCACGTCGCGGGCCCGGGCGTCGTGCTTGCGTACGCGCTCTCCGGACTGATCTGTCTGTGCGCGGCGCTGTGCTACGCGGAGTTCGCCTCGATGGTCCCGGTCGCAGGCAGCGCGTACACGTACGCCTACGCCACGCTCGGCGAGCTCGTTGCGTGGGTGATCGGCTGGGACCTCATCCTCGAATACGGCTTGTCACTTGCGCCGACGGCATCGTCCTGGTCGGATTTCGCGCAGCATCTCATCGGCGATTTCGGCTTGCGTTTACCGCAAGCGCTGCAAACCGCCGCGCCGTTCGGCGCACATCCGCAATACGACGCGATCGCGGCGCTGGTCACCATTGCGGTGACGGTGCTGGTGGCGATTGGCATCCGCGAATCTGCCGGCGTAAACGCTGCGCTCGTCGTGTTGCAGATCGCAACGATGGTCGTGTTCGTGAGCGCCGTTGCGGGCAGCGTGCACATGGCCAATTTTCATCCCTTCGCGCCGATGGGCTGGCACGGGATCGTGAGCGGCGCCGCGCTCGTCTTTTACGCCTACATCGGTTTCGACACCGTCACCGTCGCTTCGGAGGAAGCGCGCAATCCGACGCGCGACGTGCCGATCGGCATCATGCTCTCGCTCGTGCTGGGCGCGCTGCTCTACATGGCCTTGTCGTTCGTCACCGTGGGCGCGCTGCAGTACGTCAAACTCAGCGACGGCGCCGCAATGCTGGACGCGGTCAGCGCCGCGCACGGCTCGCGTGTCGTGTATTGGATCGTCGCCGTCGGCGGACTGGCAGGCAACACGACCGTGATGCTCACCTCGCTGCTCGGACAAATTCGAATTTTTTACGTGATGGCGCGCGACCGCATGCTGCCGCCCGGCGTGGCGCGCGTGCACCCGCGTTTCCGCACGCCCGCCCGCATGACGGCGATCACCGGGCTCATCGTCGCCGTGCTGGCTGCGACGTTTCCACTGGCCGATCTGCTGAATCTGGTAAACATCGGCACGTTTTCCGCGTTCGGAATCGTGTGTGTGGGCGTCTTCGTACTGCGCATCGTGAACCCGCACGCGCGCCGGGGATTCCACGTGCCGCTCATGCCCTTGATCACTACACTGGGCGCGGGCGGCTGCTTTTATTTCATGGCGTACGGGTTGGGCCTTGCGACGTGGATCCGCTTTATCGTTTGGTTTGTGGTTGGAGTGGTTGTGTACGCGCTGTATGGATTTCACCGGTCTCGGCTGCGCGCCGTGCCGACGTAGCGAAGCAATCTTTTAGAAACTTCCGAACGAGGTCCCACGAATCCGCGACGGCCTGCGCGACCGACTCATCGGAGTAGCGCTGCTGCTCCGCGATTGCCGCGGGGCTGCCGTGGCGGAAGAACGAGTGGCCGACGTTCGGATAGATCTGCATCCGGAAATCGCTGTTCGCTTGTTTGAGCGACGTGTAGATGCGATCCATATCGAAGCGCGAGACGTAGTAATCTTTTTCGCCGAACGCGAGCAGCAGCGGCACCGCAACATCTTCCGCGCGTTCGATCGGCGGGTCGCCGCCCGCCGGCATCGGGGCCGCGACGTTGCCGGGATAGAAACAAATAGCGCCGCTCAGTTCGCGCAGCGACGCGCTTGCGAATGCAAGCGTTGCGCCGAAACCGAAGCCCCACGTCGCGATGTTGCCGAAGCGAACGAAGCTCTGTTCGTTCAGCCACGAGATCGCGGCGGAGACGTCGGCAATCGCCGATTGAGCCGTCACGCCGGCTGCCGCCTCGAACGCGTTCTTGATTCCTTGTTCGGTGTACGGAGCACTGAAGCGCGCGTGGTCCCGGTGGTAATAATCGATCGCCAAACCGACGTACCCGGTGCTGGCGAGCAGGTCGGTCACCCGCTTGACTTCCGGCGTGAAGCCGAAGACTTCTTGCAGCACGATGACCGCCGGATGGGCCCCGGAATTCTCTTCGGGACGCGCCAGATATGCGGGCATTTGCGAGCCATCAACGGAAATGGTGACGTCTTGGCTGATCATGCGTTTCTCGTCCTCCGGTAGGCAGTATTCCCCGCCCGGCAGGCTCTGTAGCATGCATCCATTTGCAACCCGCGGGCGTTTGCGGGGAAAAGGAGGGAGCACATGAACACGCCTATCGCTAAAACGCCGGACCGCCTGCGCATCGTCTCGGGACTGGCGCCGGTTCACGCCGCCTCCTTCGCGGAGGATGTGCGCGCCGGTCTGTGCGCGTCCCGCAAGCGCTTGCCCTCGAAGTATTTTTACGATGCGCTGGGTTCGGCGCTGTTCGATGCCATCACGCTCCTGCCGGAATACTACTTGACGCGCGCCGAGACGGAGATCTTGCGCGAATGGGGCTGGGAGATGGTGCGCTCCATCGGCAACCCGGTCGATTTCGTGGAACTCGGCAGCGGCAGCGCGGTTAAGACGCGCATTCTCATCGAAGAGGCGCTGCGCGCGCAGAGGCGGCTGCGCTATTCGCCTATCGACATTTCGGAAGAAGCGCTTCGCGCATCCGCGGTCGGTTTGGTGGAATCGTATCCGCCGCTCGAGGTCGTCGCATATGCGGGCGATTATTTCAGCATTTTGCAGACGAACGCCATTGCGCGTCCCGGGCGCGTGCTGGCGATGTTCATGGGCTCGAATATCGGCAACTACGAGCCGCGCGACGGAAAAGAATTGCTGATGCGCGTCGCGGCCGCGCTCAAGCCCGGCGACGGATTGTTGCTGGGCGCGGATTTGAAGAAAGATCCGGCGGTGCTGCACGCGGCTTATAGCGACCCGACGGGCGTCACGGCGGCGTTCAATTTGAACGTGTTGGCCCGCATCAACCGCGAGCTGGGCGGCCATTTCGACCTCAGCGGCTTCGCGCATATCGCCGAGTATGACGAAAACGCGGGCTGCGTGCGTTCGTACCTCGAAGCCAAACGCGCCGTCAGCGTGCCGATCGACGCGCTCGACACGGTCGTGCGTTTTGCATCCGGCGAACGCGTGCATACCGAGTCCTCGTACAAATATTCCGAAGAAGATATCGCCCGGCTCGCCGGCGAGACAGGCTACGAGTTCATCCGGTCGTGGAACGACGCGCAGGGGCAGTTCAGCGTAAATCTAATGCAGCGTAGATGAACGCTCGCATCGTTTCCGGCGTTTGCGCGGCTGCCGTTTTGGCATGCAGCGCCGCCCCACTCGCGGCCCCTGCCGCGCCGCGGCCTGTGGCCGCGGAAGATCTCTTCAAAATCGCGTACGTCTCGGACCCGCAAATCTCGCCCGACGGAACGCGCGTCGCGTTCGTCGTCGCGCGGATGAACGGTCCGAAAGACACCTACGATAGCGATCTGTATTTGGTTCCGGTGGCCGGCGGCGCGGTGCAGCGTATCACCACGACACGCCGCGACTCGGATCCGGTCTGGGCGCCCGACAGCCGCACGATCGCGTTCGATCGCGCGCCCGAGCCTGGGAAGAAGGGCGAGCATTCGCAGATCTTCGCGTACGATGTTGCGAGCGGGCGCGTGCGCCGGCTCTCCAACGTCAAAGCCGGCGCGTCACATCCGGTGTATTCGCACGATGGAAAACACATCGCGTTCTCGAGCGTAATGACCGATCCGGTGCACGACGCGTATATCGATTTTAGCGCCGCTGGATTCAAGCCCAAAAAAGATCAGAAGAAAACCGACGTGCGGATCATTCACGACCTGCACTTCCGGGAGAACGGCGCCGGCTACGTCTACGACCGCCATCCTCACATTTGGGTGATGAACGCCGACGGCAGCGGCGCACATGCGTTGACGTCCGGCACGCAATGGTCGGAAGGCAATCCGCTGTGGTCGCCGGACGATAGGACGATCGCGTTCGATTCGCTGCGCTATCACACGCCCAGCGGCGGCCCGAACGACGTGTACACGATGCCCTCAGGCGGCGGAGCGATGCGCAAACTGCCGGCGGCAACCGTTGCAACCTATTTGGCGGGTTACGATCGCGGCGGCAATATCTGGACGCTGCGCGGCGGCGTTGCGGATCCGGCGTCGACGCCGAATCTCGTACAGTCGGCGGCAAACGGCGCGAACGCGCGCACGGTCATCGCGAAGAACACGTTCGATTACGGCGATACGGTCCTTGCCGACATGGGCGAGCCGGGCGGCCTGTGCGGGCCGTTCTTTGCGCCCGGCGATGCCTTTATGCTCGCGAACGAGAACCGCCCGGGCACCGGCGTTCTGGTGAAGATCGATCCGAAAACCGGCGCGGTCACCGCGCTTACGAGCGGCGGCGAATCGGCGGAGTGCACGATGGACGAGCATGGCCGCTATGCTGCGTACACGTACTCGGATTTCACGCATCCGCGTGAAGTGTACGTGCTGGATCTGCAAACCGGGCAGAAAAAACGCCTGACCGGAATGAACGACGCGTATCTCGCGGGCGTGCAACTCTCGACG
This sequence comes from Vulcanimicrobiia bacterium, assembly GCA_025934645.1. Lineage (GTDB taxonomy): Bacteria > Vulcanimicrobiota > Vulcanimicrobiia > Vulcanimicrobiales > Vulcanimicrobiaceae > JAICWY01. The sequence goes on along the minus strand of JAICWY010000010.1, from coordinate 8,704 downwards.
CCGCAGGAATTCACCGTGAAAGACGATGCCGGCTACGCGGTGCAGGCGTGGTTCATGCCGGCGGTCGGACCGAAGGCGAGCGGACCGCGGCCGACGATCCTGGATATCCACGGCGGACCGCAAACGCAGTTCGGCGAGACGTTCTTCCACGAATTCCAGTATCTCGCGGGACTCGGCTACAACGTCGTCTTTTCGGATCCGCGCGGCAGCGTGGGACACGGCTACGCGTTTGAAGCCGCGCTGAACTCCAATTGGGGCAATGCAATGTTCGACGACGTGCAGCGCGTCATGGACGCGGCATCGGCGCGCGCGAGCGTCGATAGGTCGCGGCTGGCCGTAAGCGGCGGCAGCTACGGCGGTTACGCGACGCTCTGGGTCGTCTCGCACACGAACCGTTACAAGGTTGCGATCGCGGAGCGCGTCGTCAGCAATCTCACAAGCGAGCAGCTCGTCGCGGACTTCGCATCGGACAACGGCTTCGGTCAGTTCAAGACATACGGTTTCGGTCTGCCGTGGAATCCGAAGAGCCTGAACTACACCGAATCGCCGCTCACGTATGTCGAAAACGTGCACACGCCGCTGTTGATTCTGCACGGTGAGGAAGACACGCGGACGCCGGTCGACCAAACGCTTCAGGAGTTTACGTCGCTGAAGATTCTTGGCCGCCCGGTCGAATACGTCGTTTTCCCGGGCGAAAACCACGATCTCTCACGCGACGGCTCTCCGATTCACCGCGTCGAGCGCCTCCGTATCGAAATGCAATGGCTGCAGCAGCACCTACACCCGTAGGTGCTGCTGCCCATTAGCCGCTTTTGCGCAGCGCGGCGCGTTCCAGCGTTCTGAAAAAAGCGTCGGCAAGTATCGCAAGAACCGCCGCGGGAATGCTTCCGGCGAGCGTTTCTTCGATGTATTGGCGTTGCAGGCCGAAGAAAATTTCGCTGCCCAAGCCGCCTGCGCCGACGTAACCGCCGAGCGTTGCGATCGCAATGAGCGCGATTGTGGTAAGGCGCAGCGCGCCGAGCAGCGCGGGCGCGGCGAGCGGAATTTCGACCCGCGTGAAGCGTTGCCACCCGGATAAGCCCAGGCCTTTTGCCGCGTCGATCTGCGCGGCGGGAACCCCCGCGATTGCGGCGGCGATATTGCGGATAAGGATGAACTGCGCGTACGCCGCCAGCACGAGCACGACGGGCCAAAAGCCGAGGCCGAGATATTTCACGGCCACCGCGAGCAGCGCAAGTGAGGGAATCGTGTACACGACGCCTGCGAGGCCGAAAACCGGCGGCCCGTAGCGCGGCGTTCGAGCGGTGAAGACGCCCAGCGGTACCGCTATAAGGAGGGCGATCGCAAGGCCTGTTCCGACGAGCGCAAGATGCTGAAGCGTCAGTCCGCCAATGTGCGGCAAATGCTTCATGAGGTAACTCATTGCAGCGCCTTGCGGATCTCTTCCAGGCCGAGCGTTCCGATGGGTGCCCCGTCGCGCACGACGCTGAGCCGCGTTACGCCGCCGAGCAGGCGATTCAGCGCGTCGCGCAGCGATGCGTCCGCGGCAATGGTTTCGGGTGCGGTGCTCTGGCCCGCAGCGGCTGCATCGCCTGCGCACATGAGCGAGAGGCGCCGCAGCGCGTCGTCCGCGCCCAGCAACTGCGCGACGAACGGCGTCGCCGGCTTCGTGAGTATCTGGAGCGGCGTATCGTACTGCTCGACGCGGCCTTGGCGCATCACCACGATGCGGTCGGCCAGACGCAGCGCTTCATCGACGTCGTGCGTTACGAACAGCACCGTCGTTTTCAGCGAACGGACGATCCGCAGCATCTCGTCTTGCAGGCCGGCACGCAAAATCGCATCCACGGCGCCGAACGGCTCGTCCATCAGCAGCACGCGCGGCTCGGCCGCAATAGCGCGTGCGACGCCGACGCGTTGTTGTTCGCCGCCGGACAGCTCGCGCGGATAGCGATCGCGGTAACGATCCGGCGGAAGACCGGTGAGTTCCAGCAACTCGTCGACGCGTTCGGCCGTGCGCGCGCGATCCCAGTGCAGCAGCGATGGAACGACGGCGATGTTCTCCCCGACGGTCATGTGCGAGAAGAGCCCGACGGCTTGAATAACGTAGCCGATGCCGCGCCGCAGCTGCGTGCCGTCGGCTTCGGCGACATCGTTGCCGTCGATCGTGACGCGGCCGCTCTGCGGTTTGACGAGCGCGTTTACCGTGCGCAGCAGCGTGCTTTTTCCGCAGCCCGATGGGCCGAGCAGAACGGTGAAACTGCCGCCTTGCACGTCCAGCGTCACGCCGTCGACCGCATTGCGATCGCTGCCGGGATACCGGACCGCGACCGAATCGAAGGCGATGGCGCCGCGCGCGCCGGTCAGACTGCGTGCTCCTTCAGAAACTGCTGTGCCGCGTCCGCCGGATCCGCATGCTGCACGTTGACTTGGTAATTCAACTGCCGCACGACCGCATCGGTGAGCAGCGGCGAGATGCGGTTGAGCACCGCAGCGATCTGCGGATGCACTTTCAAAGCGGAGATGCGCGCGACGGGCGCGACGTTGTACTCGGGCCAGAAGTGCCGGTCGTCTTGCAACACCAGCAGATTGTCCGTGCCGATCTGCGAATCGGTGGTGAACGCCGTCGCCACATCCGCATCGCCGCGTACCAGCGCCTCGTACTGCAAGCCGATTTCATATGTGCGCGCCGACGAAAAATGGAAACCGCCGTAGAACTTTTGCAGTCCCGGCAGCGCGTCCGCGCGCGTGAGAAACTCGGCAATCGTCGCCAGCCGCAGCTGCGGCGCAATCTTCGCGCATTGCGAGAGCGTGCGCACGTTATGCTTCTGCGCGACCGCCTGCGTGACGCACAGACCCTGTGAGTCGTTCATCGGTGAGGGCATGAGCCACGTGAGGCCGTAGCGCTTCTCGAATGCCTGTTTGACCGTTCCGTAGATTTGAGGGCGCGTGCGCATCGGCGGCAGGTGCAGCACGTCGATGAGCGCAGTCCCCGTGTATTCCGGATAGAGGTCGATGTCGCCGCGCTGCAGCGCGGCCATGGCAATCTGCGTGCTGCCCAGATTCATGTGGCGCTCGACGGGAATCTTCGCGTTCTCCAGCGCGGCTGCGTAGATCTCCGCGATCGTGATGTCTTCGGTGAAATTTTTCGATCCGACGCGCACCGCGTTCCCGGTGCTGCTGCCGCTCGAGCACTTCGGCAGCGCGAGCGCGGCGGCGATGAGCGCGAGCGATTCCTTTCGAGTAGGCATTAGCGTCCCTTCTCCAAGCGCCGTTGCGTGAATGCGAGCGCGAACTCCACGGCCAGCGCGATAACGGCAATCGCGGCAACGCCGGTCCACAGCCACTTCGGCTGATCGGCTTGAAGTCCGGTCGTGACGTATTCACCGAGCCCGCCCGCGCCGATAAACGCTGCGAGCACGGCGCTCGCAATCACTTCGGTCGCCGCAGTTCGCACGCCGGTGAAAAGCAGCGGAAATGCGAGCGGCCATTCGACGCGCGCGAACCGCTGGGTCCGCGTCATACCCATGCCCGCGGCGGCGTCGAGGGCGGCGGCGGGTACGCCGCGGAATGCGAGGTCCGCGTTAATCGCGATGGGCGGTATCGCCAGAAGCGCAAGCGCTGCGAGTGCGGGGCGAAAGCCCAGACCGAAAAGCGGCACCATGAACGTGAGCATCGCGAGGCTCGGAACGACTCGTCCGATGTTTACCAACGTTAAAACCGGTGTTCGCAGCGCGCGAACGTGGGAGCTGGCCGCGCCGAGCGGGATGCCTGCGAGCATACCGAGCGCGAGCGCCGCGGAAGCAAGCGCGACGTATGCGCGCGCGTGCAAGAGCAAGTCGTCCCACGTCACGGCGCTAGAGTTTTCCACCGGAGCGGCGAATCCCACACGCCTATGCTTTCACGCTCCGAGGTGCGGGCCGCGCCCGCTGAAACGGCGCCGCGCAGCCTGGACGATCCGGCGCTCTATTTCAGCCGCGAGCTCTCGTGGCTGGAGTTCAACGACCGCGTACTGGAAGAGGCGCTGGACGAGTCCAATCCATTGTTGGAGCGTTTCAAATTCATCGCGATCTTCGGGACGAACCTGGACGAGTATTTCATGATCCGGGTGGCCGCGCTCAAACAGCAGATCGACGCGCAGATTCACCGCCGTTCCGAAGATGGCCGCATGCCCTCGGAGCATCTGCTCGCGATCTCCGAGCGGTTGCGCGTTTCACTCGCGCGCCAAATGCACTTGCTTTCCGATACGCTGCTGCCCGCGCTCGAAGCCAACGGCATCCGCATCTGGCGCGTGGCGGATCTGGACGAAGATCGCAGATCGGCACTCGAGCGGACGTTCGACGAGCGGGTTTTCCCGGTGCTTACCCCGCTTGCCGTCGATTCGGGACATCCGTTTCCCTATATTTCGAACTTGTCGCTCTCGCTCGCAGTCGAACTGGAAGAAGTAACGGCGGACGGCGTCGAGCTGCATTTCGCGCGGGTGAAAATTCCGCAGACGCTGCCGCGATACGTGCCCGTCGACGCGCCGGAAGGGCAGCGCTGGTACGTGCTGCTCGAGGACTTGATCGCGCACCATCTCAGCTCGCTTTTCCCCGGCATGGAAGTGCGCGATTCGTATCTCTTCCGCGTGACGCGGGATGCGGATCTGGATCTGCAAGAAGACGAGGCCGACGATCTGCTTGCCGCGATCGAATCAGAACTGCAACGCCGGCGCTTCGGCGAGCCGGTGCGTCTGGAGATCGAACGCGGCATGCCGGAGTATATGCGCGAACTGCTGCTCGACGCGCTGGATCTCTCCGGCGTGGACTGCTACGAGATCCAAGGTCTGATGGGCCTGTCCGATCTTTGGACCATCGCGAATCTGCCCGATCATCCGCAACTGCACGATCCGCAGTTCACGCCCGCGATTCCAAAGCGCTTGATCGGCGTCACCGACATGTTCTCCGCCATACGCGAAGGCGATATTCTGCTGCACCATCCGTACGAATCGTTCGATCCGGTGCTTCAATTTTTGCGTCAGGCCGCCGACGACGAACGCGTGCTGGCGATTAAAGCGACACTCTATCGCACGTCGGGAAAAAATTCGCCCATCGTTCGCGCGCTGCTCGACGCGGCAGAGAACGAAAAACAAGTCGCAGTGCTGATCGAGCTCAAAGCGCGGTTCGATGAAGAGAACAACATCGAATGGGCGAAGCGCTTGGAGCGTGCCGGCGTGCACGTCGTTTACGGCTTTGCCGGCATGAAGACGCACGCGAAGACGATGCTCGTAGTGCGCCAGGAAGATGACGGCATCCGCCGCTACATGCATTTCGGCACAGGTAACTACAACGAAAAAAGCGCGCGCCTATATACGGATCTCAGCCTCTTTACCGCCCGGGCGGAACTTGGGGCCGACGTGACCCAGCTGTTCAACGCGCTGACGGGGTTTGCGAAGATCACGGATTATGAAGATCTGCTCGTCGCGCCGGTGAATATGCGCCGCGAATTAACGGCGCTCATCGACCGCGAGGCGGAGCACGCCCGCGCCGGGCGGTCCGCGGGCATCCGCGCAAAACTGAACGCGATCACCGACACGCCGATGGTCCGGGCGCTCTACCGGGCCTCCCAAGCCGGCGTGCCGATCGACCTTCAGGTGCGCGGCATGTGCATCGTTCGCCCCGGCATCCCGGGCGTGAGCGAGAATATCCGCGTGCGCAGCGTCGTCGGCCGGTTCTTGGAACATTCGCGCATTTACGAATTCGAGAACGGCGGCGATCGCGAAACGTTCATCGGGTCAGCGGATTTGATGGGCCGCAATTTGGATCGGCGCGTCGAGACGCTCGTTCCGGTGCTCGAGCCGGCGCTCGCCGAAGTTATCCGCACCCGTATCCTGGCTGTGCTCTTTGCGGACAATGTAAAAGCCCGCGAGCTGCGCCCGGACGGCAGTTACATCCGCGTCCAAGCCGCCGATCGCGCGGCCGTCAACGCCCAGCGCATCTTCTTGACGGCCTCGCAGGCGCTCTAGGGTCCGGCCCCGGCCGGAGAGAATAAATCTGGACGCAAAGGCCCCCGCAATTTTATGCGGCGGCGATGCTTGCTATTAACCGGAGGACGCGTGAATCGATTTTTACGTATCCTGATCGCCGCTGCGATGGTGCTTGGACTCGTCGGACCTTTGAGTACGGTGACGACGTTTGCGCAAACCACGGCGGGTAGTCAGGCTGCATCGACGGCCGGTGCAGTTCAGGGAACCGTGCATGACAGCAGCGGAAACCCGATCGCCGACGTCACCATCACCATGCACGGCGCTGCAACGCTGACGACGCGCAGCGACGCCAAAGGCGCGTTTGCGTTTTCCAACGTGACGCCGGGCATATTCAGCGTTACCGCGGCCAAGGCCGGGTACGACACCGCGACGGATCCGTCGTTTGCCGTGCTCGCGGGCGAAGTCGACAAGCTCGACGTCGTCATGAACGCCATCACGTTCTCGTCCCTGCGCACCATTGCATCGGTGCGTGCGGTCGGCCGCGGCACGTTCAACACGACGACCGCTTCGACGCAGATCGTCACCTCGGCAGATTATGCGAACCAAGGCGCCACGCAAGTGCAGCGCGTTCTCGATCAAACGCCGGGTATCGTCATCGACCACCCCGGCACGAGCGCGAACAACGCCTCGCCGGGCGCGATCACGTTCCCGTCGATCCGCGGCGGTCTCGGTTTCGAAACCGCGTCGTTCATCGACGGCCATCCGCTCTCGGTCGGCAAGTTCGGCGACTACGTCACGACGTTCTTGAACCCGTACGTGCTGCAATCGTCGGAAATCATCAAGGGGCCCGGCGCGATGCCGCCGGAACTCGCGTACGCCATCGGCGGTACGGTGAACTTCCGCACTAAAGATCCGACGCGCGTGCCGGCAGGAAACTTGGTTCTGGGCTACAGCACGACGCAGGGCTCTTTCATGAACGCCGGCTACTCGGGAACGACCTCGAACGGAAAGTTCGGCTGGGTGCTCGACTACGGCGTGAACAGCTTCTACGGTCCGTTGAACTCCGATTCGCAATACTGGAATCTTCCGAGCTCCGCGACGATCAACGGTAAGCCCGTCGGCTTCACCACGAACAACCCGGTGAATGCCGGCGTTGCGAACAACCCGTTCGCGTACAGCTCGACCATGGAAGCATGCTGCTTTCCCGTCAGCAACGTTTACGTGAACAAGACCGAGCTGGTGAAGATGCGGTACAACTTCTCGCCGGTGACGTCATTCACGGGAAGTTATCTGGGCAGCCAAACGTGGACCGACCAAAACGGTAACCACGTCATGGGCATCAACCAACTCTTCGCGCCTTGCGGTTTGAGCTCGACGAGCCCTAACGGCGCCTCGGCCGCCGCGTGTCCCCAATATCCGAACTCGCAGATTGCTGCCGGACAACAAGTCTTCACGTGGCAGAACATCTTCACGCCGCCCGGTGAGTGGGAAGTCAACAACGAGCCGATCTTCGAAGGCGATCTTCGCAGCGTCATCGGCCAAGACACTGTTCTGGCGCGCGCCTATTCCGCGTCGATCAACCGTTTGCAATACAACGCGATCGACGATCCGAACGGCACGTATACCGGAACGTTCAATGCATACGGCTGCGCGGGAAGCTGCAGCAAGGCCGGCGCGACCGTTTACACCGGACAGCCGGTGACCATTACGGTTCCGAACGCGTACTTCCGCGATTCGGAAGAAGATAAGCTCAACGGCTACACGCTCGAGTACAACCACCCGTTCGGCGGAAACAATCTGCTGACGGCGAGCTTCGATACGGTGTACTCGGCCACGAAGGCGTTCGGTTGGAGCGGACCCAACGAGAGCTTCAGCGTTCCGGACGGCGCGCATCAGCGCTACAACACGCTGCTGCTTAAAGGCAGCATCTTCCTGACGCCCAAATTGCAGATGCTCCTCGGCAACTACTTCGAGTCGTACCTGCAGCACTACAGCCCGGATCAAGGCAAGACGTTCAAGGATACGAACATCTCGCGCTACGACCCGCGCATCGCACTCGAGTGGCGTCCGACCTCGCGCGTCGCTTACCGCCTGTCGGCGGGCACCGCAATTGCCCCTCCGTACGCGGCGTTGCTCAACACCGCAACCGCGTTCAACAACTATCGCAGCGGTTCGCCGTTCGCGACCGGTACGCTCAACAATCCGAACCTGCAGCCGGAGACCGCCACGGCATACGACCTAGGCGCCGATTTCCGTCTGGGTGCGGATCAGTCGACGTTCCTGACGGTCGACACGTACATGACCAATCTGCGCAATCAGTTCCTGAACGGAACGGTCTCCACGCCGAATTGCCCGTTCTACGATCCGGCTGCTAAGGGTTGTACGACCGTCGCGCCGGCTTCGACGAACAAGAACGTTCCGATCTTCTTTACGCAACCGCAGAACATCGGCACCGCGCGGTACGAGGGCGTCGAGCTCGCGCTTCGCCGCATCGTCCCGGCGGGCTTCGGTTACAAGCTGCAGGGGTCGCTGTTGCGCGCGTACCCGTACGGTCTTGGCCCGTGCTTCTATGGCATCGTGCAAGTCGTCAACGGAACGCCGCAGGTCAACTGCAACGTCGCCGGATCGAATCTTGGCTTGGTGAACAACATCAACTTCCAAGGCTCGGGCACGAGCGGATCCAACCCGCAGGCCGGCATCAGTGGTTCGGGCTTCTTCGGAATCTCGAATCACGCGATT
>JAICWY010000105.1 GCA_025934645.1 Vulcanimicrobiia bacterium | reverse complement strand
GGCGTGCGCGTCGGCGGCAACATCGGCGATCCGCTCATCCGGGAAGTGCTCGAGGCCCTTCCCGAAGATTGGGTCGTCGCGGAAGTCTCTTCGTTCCAGCTGGAATCGATCCGTTCGTTCCATCCGCGCGTTTCGGTGATCTTGAACATCTCCGCCGACCATTTGGACCGCTATCATTCGATGGATGAATATGCGGAAGCCAAGTACCGCGTCTTCGCGAATCAAAGCGAGATCGATTACTTCGTCGGCAATTTGGACGACGAACGTCTTGCCGCGCTGCACTGGCACACCGGCGAAGGCCGCGTGCGCGCCAAGCAGCTGTGGTTCACGCTCGGCGAGCGGCACGAACACGCGACGATGTACCTGCGCGGCGATTCGATCGTGTACGCGCCGATCGCCGGCGACCCGCGTCCGGTCGAGATTTTGCGCACGAGCGACATTCCGCTGGCGGGGCGCCACAACGTGCAAAACGTGATGGCGGCGTGCTTGGCGGCGATCGCGACAGGGGCGAATCTCCAAGGCTTGCGCGCGGCGGTCGCATCGTTCACCGGCATGGCGCACCGCCTGCAGCCCGTCGCGGAACTGGCCGGCGTGCTGTACGTCGACGATTCAAAAGCGACGAATCCGGGCTCTGTGATTGCGGCGATCGAAGCGTACGATCGTCCGATCGTGCTGATCGCGGGCGGGAAATCGAAGAACACCGACTTCACCGAACTGGGCCGTGTGATCGACGAGCGTGTGAAGGCGCTGCTGCTTATCGGCGAGGCTGCCGACGAAATCGCCGCGCACGTGCGCCGCGCGCCTATCGAGCGTCCCGGTTCGATGCCCGACGCGGTACACCGCGCGCAAGCACTCGCTTCCGGCGGCGACGTGGTGCTGCTCTCGCCGGCCTGCGCATCGTTCGACATGTTCCAATCCGCGGAGGACCGCGGCCGCCGCTTTATTGCCGCGGTCGAATCGCTGAAGGAGACCGCCGGACGATGAAAGCCGCCGCCGTACGACCGCTGCGTTCCCGCGACACCGCCAAACGTGAGGTACCGCGTTCGTTCGTCTCCGCGCCGCCGGATACGGTGCTCTTCGCAGCGGTCGCGATCTTGGTCGCGATCGGTCTGGTGATGATCTTTAGCGCGTCGAGCGCGCAGGCGTACGCCGACGCGCACGACACCGCGTTCTATTTAAAGCATCAACTGCTGTACTTGGTCGCGGGCGCAGGCGTCGCGTACCTCGCCTACCGCATCGATTACCGCAAACTCCGCGGCGCTGCGCCGTACATCTTGCTGCTCTGCTTGGCCGGCTTGGCCGCCGTGCTGGTGCCGCACGTCGGCGTCGTCGTGAACGGCGCGCGCCGCTGGATCGGGGCAGGCGCGTTTTCGCTGCAGCCGTCCGAGTTTGCAAAACTCGGCATCGTCCTCTATTTGGCCGCGGCGCTCTCGCAGCGCGGCGAACGCATCACCTCGTTGGTGAAGGGACTCTTCCCCATGTGCGTTCCGGTCTTGGTTTGCGCGATGCTCATTTTGGTCGAACCGGATATGGGCACGGCAAGTCTGATCGTGTTTACGGCATTCGCGATGTTCTTCGCCGCCGGCGCACGCGTGGAGCATTTGCTGCTCATCGTGCTGGTGACGGTGCCGCCGGTCGTGCTGACGATCCTTACGAGCCCGTACAAGCGCGCGCGCATTTTTGCGTTTCTGAATCCGTGGCGCGACGCGCAGAACACGGGTTTCCACATCGTGCAATCGCTGCTCGCGCTGGGAAGCGGCGGCCTGATGGGAGTCGGCCTAGGCGAATCGCGCGCGAAATTCTTTTATTTGCCGGAACAATACACCGACTTCATCTTTTCGATCCTCGGCGAAGAACTGGGCCTTGCAGGCACCATCACGGTCATCGTGCTCTTCATCACGTTCGCGTACCGCGCCATCCGCATCGCGGTTGCCGCGCCGGATCGCTTCGGCTTCTTTCTCGCGTCCGGCTGCACCGCGCTCATCGTTATTCAAGCATTCGTAAACATCGGCGTCGTCACGTCGTCGTGGCCGGTCACGGGCGTGCCGCTGCCGTTCATTTCGTTCGGCGGCAGTTCGCTCATCGTCTCGCTGGTCGCCGTCGCGCTCATCCTCAACGTCGGGCGCTACAGGCGCGTCAATCTGCAATAGTGCGCGAACGGCACGCCATTCCCGAGCGCATCGAACGTCAAGCCGGCGTGTGTACGTCGATGGGCTCCCCGTTCTACGGAACGCTTTTGAGCGAGATGGCGCGCGCGTACCGCGAGGACGCGGCGCTGCGAGCGCTGCTTGACCGCCACGAAGCGCGCTCGCGCCTGGGCCTTCGCCTTGCCGGAGCCGCGCACTATCGCGCGTTGTGCTGTGACGCGCCGTCGATCGCGGCCCGTTTCCCCTCGACCGGCGGCGATGGTGACGCGAACGCGGCGTGGCGCGCAATTGCGGCGGACGTTGCGGAAAACGGCGCTATATACGATGGACTTCTGCAGCGGCCGGTGCAGACGAACGAGGTGGCGCGCGCGCTGCCCGTGCTCGCGGCCATGCTGACGACCTCGCATGCGACGCGCATGCCGCTGCGCATCTTCGAGATCGGCTCGAGCGCAGGTCTGCTGCTCAACTTCGACCGCTACCGCTATACCGGCGCGACGTGGTCGTGGGGCGATCCTGATGCGAAACTGAAGATTGAGAACGCGACGCTGGAGGGTGCGCCGCAGCATCTGGATGCCGACGTAGAGATCGCCGAACGCCGTGGATGCGACCTGCACCCGCTCAACGCTGCGGATCCGTTCGATGCGAACACGCTCCTCGGTTTCGTGTGGCCCGATCAGCAAGCGCGCTTCGATCGCTTGCGCGCCGCGCTCGAGATCGCGCGCGAACACCCGCCGCGAATCGAGCGGGCCGACGCGCTCGAATGGATCGCGCGCACCGCGCAGCCCGTTGCGGGCGCCGTCACCGTCGTGCTGCACACGGTGATGACCGAACACTTGACGCCGGCGCACCGCGACGCGTTGCGCGCAAGCATTGAGGCAACCGCCGAACGCGCGAGCGTGGAAGCGCCATTCGCGTGGGCGCGCATGGAAGCCGGCGAAGGCAGCTACGAAACGTCCGTCACCATTTGGCCGGCGCGTGAGGAGATCTTTCTGGCCCGCTCCGACGGACACGCGCAGCAGATCGAGTGGAGCGTGCGCGTTTCGTGAGGGTGCTTTTCACGGGCGGCGGCACCGGCGGCCACCTGTATCCCGCGATCGCGCTCGCCGATGCGCTTCGCGGACGCGCGGAGATCCGCTTTATCGGCACAGCGGACCGCCTGGAGTCGCGCATCGTCCCGCAAGCGGGGTACGAGTTGCGCACGATAGCGGCAAAACCGCTGACGCGGAAACCGTCGCTGAAAACGGCGCAAACCGCAGTCGTGAACGCAGTCGGCATCGCGCAAGCACTTCGCGAGGTGGCCGCGTTCCGTCCGGACATTGTCGTCGCGACCGGAGGTTACGTCTGCTTTCCCGTGATGGCCGCTGCGAGGCTGCTGCGTGCGGCGGGGATCGTGCCGGCGCGACTCGCGTTGCTGGAGCCGAACGCGCAACCCGGGTTGACGAACCGGCTGCTGGCGCCGCTGGTCGATGAAGTGTGGGGCGCGTTTGCGCAAGCGCCGGCGGTTTTCTCCCGCAAATACTCGCACACGGGCATTCCGGTCCGCGCCTCGCTGTTTCGTCCGAACAACCGCATCGAAGCGGCGCGGCGCCTGCGACTCGATCCCGATCGCCGGACCATTCTTGCGATCGGCGGCAGCCAGGGCGCGCGTTCGATCAATGAAGCGGTTGCGGCGCTGATCACGCGGCGCGCGCTGCCGGAACGCTGGCAGGTCCTGCACGTCTGCGGCGAGCGCGACTACGAGTACATAAAAGCCGAAGAGCGCGAACCCTATGCCGGTAACGCTGTGGTGCTCGTCCCGTATTTGAACGAAATGGCGGACGCGTATGCGCTGAGCGACGTAATCGTGGGGCGCGCGGGCGCTTCGACGCTCGGTGAGCTGGCGGCGCTGGGCATCCCTTCAGTGCTGATTCCGTATCCGTTCGCCGCCGACGATCATCAAATGGCCAACGCGCGCGCGTTCGAAGCAGCCGGTGCGTCTCGCATCATCGCGGATGCCGATCTGAACGCCGATGCTTTGTGGTGGACGCTGCGCGAAGTGCTGGAGCCCGATCGTCTTGCCGCGATGCGCGACGCAGCGCGCTCGCTTGGTGCAAGCGATCCGGTAACCGCAATCTTGACGCGGATTGACGCGCTCGTATCGCGAAAGAGCGCGGCGTGACCCAAAACGGCAGTCTCCACTTCGTCGGCATCGGCGGCATCGGCATGAGCGCGATCGCGCGCATCGCGCTATCCCGCGGCGAACGCGTCACCGGTTCCGACGTTTCGGAGTCGCCGCTCATCGAAGAACTTCGCAATCTCGGCGCGACGGTTACCGTTGGTCACGATGCGCGCAATGTGAACGGCGCGCGGGAAATCGTCGTCAGTTCGGCCATCGATCCATCGAACCCGGAATACGCCTGCGCCAAAGAGCGCGGCATTCCGGTCGTGCGCCGCGGCGAAATGCTGCGCCGCATCATGGAAGGCCGGCGCGGCATCGCGATCTGCGGCACGCACGGAAAGACGACGACGACCGCCATGACCGCTACGGTTTTGCATGGCGGCGGCATCGACGCAAGCCTGGTGCTCGGCGGCATCGACGTGAATACCGGCACCAATAGCCACGACGGCAGCGCGGCGTGGTTTTTGACCGAAGCGGACGAATCCGACGGCTCGTTCGCATTGCTCGATCCCTCGATCGCCGTGGTCAACAACATCGAGAACGATCATCTCTCCTCCGATGCGGAGCTGCCGGCGCTCGTCGCGCAATTCGAAGCATTTCTTGCGAAGTTGCCGGAAGACGGCACCGCTATCGTCGGTGTCGACAACGGGCACAGCCGTTCGATCGCGGCTTCGGCGCGCCGTGCGCAAACGGTTACGTTCGGCATCGCGCAGCCCGCGGACGTGCGCGCGAGCGGCATCCGCTACACCGGCCTCGGATCGCAATTCGACGTAATCGCGGGCGGCGTATGCCTGGGGACGATCGAACTGCAGGTTCCCGGCGAGATCAACATTGCCAATGCGCTTGCGGCCGTGTGCGTCGCGCGCGCGCTCCAAATGCCGTTCGCGCAGATTAAAGCCACGCTCGCGACGTTCCGCGGCGTACGGCGCCGTTTCGAGATCGTTGCGAACACGCCGCGCATGATTGTGGTCGACGATTACGCGCATCACCCCACGGCCGTGCGTGCAACGATCGCTGCGGCGCGCGCCTATCACCGCGGCCCGGTGATCGTCGCATTTCAGCCTCACCGCTATACGCGCACAGCGTATCTCGCGGCCGATTTTGCCGATGCGCTTTCCGGCGCCGACAGCGTGTATTTGGCTCCCGTCTACGCCGCGAGCGAGGCGCCCATCGAGGGCGTGAGCGAACGGAGCATCGGCGCTCCGCTGGCTGCGCGCGGCAACGACGTGCATTATGTGAAATACGTGCACGATCTGCGCCAGGTGCTTGCGCGCGACGTGCCGCAAGGCGCGCTCGTGTTGATGCTCGGCGCGGGAAACATTACGAAGGCCGCGAGCGATCTCGCGCGCGATCTCACACAACCTGCAAACGCATGACGGTAGCGGACGACGCGCTGGAGAGCATTCTCACCGGTGAAGATCGCGACACGCTTCGCGACATCTGCGGCGAGCGCGCGCTCTTCGACGAACCGCTCGCGCCGTATACCTCCTGGAAAATCGGCGGCCCGGCCGACGCGTGGATTACCGTTGAAAGCGAGATGCAGCTAGCGGAAGTCATGCGCTTCTGCGCGCGCCGCAAGGTGCCGTGGTTCGTGCTCGGCAGCGGCAGCAATCTGCTCGTCGGCGACGGTGGAATTCGCGGCCTCGTGCTGCGCCTCGCCGGCGAGTTCGCGAATATCGTCGTAACGCACGACGACGCGACGGTCGTCGTGCACGCAGGCGCATCGGCGAGTATGGCGCTCCTTACCGCTAAAGCGGCATCCGCCGGCGCGACCGGCATCGGTTCGCTTGCGGGAATTCCGGGAAGCGTCGGCGGTTCGCTGCGCATGAATGCCGGCACCGACCGCGAGATGGGCGATTTCGTACGCGAGGTCTGGGTGCAAGCGCCGCACAAGCCCGATCCGCATCCCGTTACCGTGCAATACTACTACCGGCACACCTCGCTCTCGCGCGATGCAATTGTCTCGCGCGTGACGCTCAAATTCGAGCTCGGCGACCCGAAAACGGTGCGTGAGGAGATGCAGCAGCGCCTGGTGCGCCGCAAGAACACCCAACCCATCGCGCTGCCCAACGCGGGCTCGTGCTTCCGCAATCC
>JAICWY010000043.1 GCA_025934645.1 Vulcanimicrobiia bacterium | reverse complement strand
GAAGTGGTGGCAGAGGCGCAAGTGCGCACGCTTTCGCGCGCCCAAGAAACGATGATCGATCTCTCGCTAAAAGAAGTGGACGACGTGCAAGATGCGCGGTTTTTGGTGATGCATACGAACGCGCCCGAATTGGCCGCGAACATCTTGGAACGCCTGGCCGCGCGTTTGAACGGCGGCAAACCCAAATTGCTCGATATTCTCGAGGCCGGCCCCGTCATCGCGACGCACGGCGGCCCAGGCGCGGTGGGGATCTTCGCCGCGCAAGACTAGGCCATGCACCGAGGAATCTACGTTCATCTCCCGTTTTGCCCGTATATCTGTCCCTATTGCGATTTCGCAAAATGGCCGCACCGCCGCAGTGCCGCTCAGCGGTATTTGCAGGCCTTGTACGCGGAGATCGATCGCGCGGGTGAAACGCGGCCGTCCGGCGTCTTCTATGAGACGCTGTTTCTAGGGGGCGGCACGCCGAACACGTATGCCGCAGACGATATCGCGCGCCTCGTCGCGCACATCTCGCGGCGTCTGCCGGGACCGGAGCAGCGGGAAACCACGATCGAAGTAAATCCGGAGCTCGTGAGCGCTGACGATCTTCCGGTGTATCGCGATTCCGGCATCAACCGGATCTCCATCGGCGTGCAGTCGTTCGTGCCCGAAGAGATCCGCACGCTCGGGCGGCGGCACACCGCGCAGGACGTCGAACGCGTCGTGCGCGATTGTCGTGAAGCCGCACTGAGCAGTGTGAGTTTGGATCTGATCTTCGCCGTTCCGGGTCAGACGCCGCAGACGTGGCGGCGATCGTTGGAAACCGCGATCACGCTCGGCGTCGATCACATTTCGACGTACGGTTTGACCGTTGAAGAAGGCACGCCGTATCAAACATGGCGCGAACGCGAACCCGGCGCGTTCTTAGACGATTCACGCGAAGCCGATTTGTACGAGATCGCCATCGATATGCTGGAGGCGGCCGGGTACGAGCAGTACGAGATCAGCAACTTCGCAAAGCCGGGACATCGCAGCCTTCACAATGCGAATTATTGGGCCAACGGCGAGTATTTGGGCCTAGGCGTCGGCGCGGCATCCTATGTAAACGGCGTTCGCTCGGTGCATACCAAGGATCTGGAAACATACGTGCACGCCGCGCTCGAGGGCGCGCCGGTTCCGGCCGAGTCGGAAGAACTGGAAGGCGCGCAGCGCGCAGGCGAAGCCGTGATGCTGGCCTTGCGTACCGCGCAAGGTGTCTCGCTGCAAGCATTCAAAGAGCGGTATGGCTTGGACTTTTTGGATTTTTACGCCCCTATCGTGCAGCTTTACCGGGACGACGGACTGCTCGAAGTCGACGCCTCGCACGCGCGCCTCACGCGCCGGGGGCGGTTCGTGGCCAATGACGTATGCGCGGCTTTCGTGACTTTCGCGTAGGCCCGAACGTCGCGGCGGCGCTGCTGCGCCTGCTTTTCGCGATCGTGTTCGGCGTTACGGGTTTTTTGCTCGGCCGCGAAGCCTACGTACACGTGGTCTCCCTTCACCTCGCAAGCGAGACGCTGCAGCGTGTCTTTACGATCGTTACGCCTATCGCCGGCGCGCTGATCGGCGTCCTCCTCGCGCCGCTCGCGCAAACGTTCTTCGAAGACGAGCTCAACGCCGTCGAGCGCAACATCGAACGCCTAGCGCCGACCGAACTTGCCGGCGGCGCGATCGGACTGATTCTCGGCCTGATCATCGCGTTCTTGATCCGCAGCATTCTCTTCGAATTCATCTCCTCGAGCGGACGCGCCGGCAGCTACATTGCGATCCTGCTCTACATCATCATCAGCATCTTCGTTGCCTATCTCGGCGCGCGCGTGGGTTCGCGCTTGCATCTGCTCTCGCTCACGCCTGTTTCCGCCGGCGGGGGGGCCGGGGCGCCGAAGATCATCGACACGTCGGTCATCGTCGACGGCCGCATCGTCGAGATTCTGGAAAGCGGATTTTTGGAAGGCCCGTTCATTCTGCCGCGCTTCATTCTGCGCGAGTTGCAGATGATCGCGGATTCCACCGATTCGCAGCGGCGCATGCGCGGCCGCCGCGGATTGGAAGTGCTCAGCCGCCTGCAAGAATTGGGCGTGCTTGAAGTAAGCGAACGCGACTACGCCGACGTGCGCGGCGCCGATGCCAAGCTCGTCCGCGTCGCGCAGGATTTGGGCGGAAAACTGCTGACCAACGATTACAATCTCAACCGTGTCGCCCACGTCGAGGGCGTGAGCGTGCTCAACGTGAACGAGCTTGCCAATGCGGTCAAACCGGTCGTGCTTCCGGGCGAGGAGATGCACGTGCAGATCACGCGCGAAGGCAAAGAACCACATCAAGGCGTGGGGTATCTGGACGACGGCACGATGATCGTCGTGGAACATGGACGGCGCCTGATCGGCGGGAGCGCCGACGTTGTCGTGACGAGCGTACTGCAAACGGTTGCGGGCCGCATGATCTTCGCCAGGCCGAAAACGATGCGGCAAGTCCAGGGCGACGCGCAGTGAGCACCTTCAGCTGGGGTGCCGTGATCGTTGCCGCGGGGCGCGGCACGCGCTTCGGCCGTCCCAAACAATTGATCGAGATTGCCGGCGCACCGATGCTCGCATGGTCGATCCGCACGTTCGCCGCGATGCCGGAAGTGCAGGCTATCGTGGTCGTCACCGAAGCCGAGTGGCTGCGCGAGGTCTCGGAGATCGCGCTACATGCGGGCGGCGCAAAATGCGCTGCGACGGTTCCCGGTGGCGCCACGCGCCAGGTCAGCACCTTCAACGGCTTGCGAGCTATGCCGGAGTCGTGCGACGCGGTTTTCGTGCACGACGGCGCGCGCCCGCTCGTGCGGGAAGACGACGTGCGCAGCGCAATGGCGGTGGTGCGCGCCGGACACGGTTCGCTGCTTGCGGCGCCGGTCGTAGACACGATCAAGATCGTCGGGACGAAAACGAACGTCGTGGAGCGCACCCTTGAGCGCAGCCTGCTCTGGGCGGCTCAGACGCCGCAGTTCGCCACGCGCGGCGACATGCTGCGCGCGCACGAAGCAGGCGCGAGCGATGCCGTGGACGCAACAGACGATGCGATGCTGCTCGAACGCATAGGCGTCGCAATGCACGTGGTGCAAGCCTCGCCGGAGAACTTTAAGGTTACCCTGCCGCACGATCGCGACCGCGCCGAACACGCGTTGCTCGCGCGCATGACGGAGCCGCGCTGATGCGGGTCGGTCACGGCTTCGACGCGCACCGCTTGGTGGAAGGGCGTAAACTCATTCTCGGCGGCGTAGACGTTCCGCACACGACGGGCGCGCTCGGTCATTCGGACGCCGACGTACTGGCGCACGCAATCAGCGACGCGCTGCTCGGCGGCGCAGCCTTGGGCGATTTGGGCACGCATTTCCCCGACACGGATCCGCAGTGGAAGAACGCGGATTCGATGGAGCTCCTAGGGCATTGCCGCGCGGAAGTGCACCGCGCCGGCTACCGCATCGAGAACGTCGACGCCACGATCGTCGTGCAATTGCCGAAGCTGGCGCCGTTCATCGAACGCATGCGCGCAAACGTCGCCTCACGCTTGGGCCTCTCGGTTCCGCAGGTCAGCGTGAAAGCCAAGACGAGCGAGGGAATGGGGTACACCGGAGACGGCAGCGGAATCGCGGCCTACGCGGTCGCGCTGCTCGAAGCGATATGACGCGAGACGAATTAGCCGCTACAATGCAGCGCTGGGGTTTGCTCGAGATGCCGGCGCCGGAAGCGGCGCTGCGCTGGATCGATACGTTTTTGGAAGCCTACGGCGAGCATCTTTCATCCGTGGACGATGCGCGGCCGTTCGTGGCGGAATTGCGCGCCGAGGCATGTCTTATTCCCGCGCTGGAGTTGGAACGGCTGCGCACGCGCGAGGTATTGTTCTTCTTGGATACGATCGGACAATACGTCGACAACCAAGCAGAATTGCGCGGACTGCCGCTCGAGCACGACATTCCCGAGATGGCACGCGAGTTCGGCATTGCGCCCGACGACGCGCGGCATGCCCTGCGCATGGCGCTGACGGGACAGAAGGACGGCCCGCCTCTGGAATTGCTCTTTCCGCTGCTGGGCCACGACCGGATTCTGATTCGCATCGGCGCGGTGAACTCGATGCTGCTGCATGGCCGCGGCCTGGAACCGATCCGGTTCGGACCGGGCGGAAAGCCGTTCGAACCGATCCGGGGAACAAAGCCCGAGGATGACAAGCCGTAGCGCGCGTGCAACCCTTGCCCACCGCATGCGCGTATTGAACCGACGATGGCCAACTTAATTGCGACGATTCTCGCCGACCTGCGGGCGCCGCTCGATCGCGACCCGGCCGCCCGCGGCTGGCTCGACGTGGTTTTGTCGTATCCGGGTTTCCATGCCGTGACGGCACACCGGTTCATTCATCCGCTCTATCGCGCCGGTATTCCGCTGCTGCCGCGCTGGCTCTCGCAAGTCAGCCGCTTTTGGACCGGCATTGAGATCCACCCAGGCGCGAAACTCGGCCAAGGCGTCTTCATCGATCACGGCATGGGCGTCGTTATCGGCGAGACCGCCGAAGTCGGCGACGGCTGCACGATCTATCAGGGCGTGACGCTGGGCGGAACGAGTCTCTCGCACGGGAAGCGGCATCCGACGCTGTTGCGCAATGTCACTGTCGGCGTGAACGCTGCCGTGCTCGGTGCGATTACCATCGGCGAGAATTGCAAAATCGGCGGCGGATCCGTCGTCGTGAAAGACGTTCCGGCGAATTCGACGGTCGTCGGCGTACCGGCGCGGCTGGTGATGCAGAACGGCGTTCCGGTGCGCGGCGTTCCCGAGAAACCGCAGGTCGAGATGCCGGATCCGAATGCCGACGCCATCGCGCGCCTGCAAAAACGCATCACATTGTTGGAAGAGCGGCTGCAAGAGGTGGAGCAAGAAGAAACCGGCGACACCGCGTGGTCTTGGGTGATCTAATTTCGTGGCTTTGAAACTATACAACACGCGCACGCGCAGCGTCGAGCCGTTTACGCCGCTCGACGGGAACCGGGTCCGCATCTACGTCTGCGGACTTACGCCGTCGGCCGAAGCGCATCTGGGACACGCGCGCTCGTTTCTGTTCTTCGACGTGCTCCGGCGGTATTTGAAGCACAAAGGCTTCGATCTGTTCTACGTGCAGAACGTGACCGACATCGACGACCGCAGTATCAACCGCGCGCGCGAGACCGGCGAGGATTGGTACCAGATCGTCAGCGGCTATTACGCTTCGTTTAAAAGGTCGATGGCGCGTTTGGGCGTGCGCGACCCCGATGCCGAGCCGTATGCTACGAAGTACATTCCACAGATCATCGGCATGATCGAACAGCTGGTAGCCGGCGGTTATGCATACGCGGCGAAAGACGGCGTGTACTATCGCGTCTCCAAATTTCCTCGTTACGGCGCGCTGTCGAATCGCAACATCGAAGATCTCGAGTCGGGCGCGCGCATCGAGGTCGACGAGTTCAAAGAAGATCCGCTCGATTTCGCGCTCTGGAAATTCGCCAAGCCGGGCGAGCCGAAGTGGCCGTCACCGTGGGGCGACGGACGTCCGGGCTGGCACATCGAGTGCTCGGCCATGTCGCATGAATTGCTCGACCCGCAAGGCCGCGGCTTCGATATCCACGGCGGCGGCGCCGACCTGATCTTCCCCCACCACGAGAATGAAGTCGCGCAGAGCGAACCGCTGATGGGCCATCCTCCGATGGCGAATCTCTGGATGCACGGCGGCCTGCTGTTGTTCGACAACCAGAAGATGAGCAAATCGCTCGGCAATTTCGAGCCGCTTTACGAATTGCTCGACCGGCACGACGCGCAAGCGATCCGGCTGTTATTTTTGCAGACCGGATATCGCAAGGTCATGAACTTCACCGAGGAGTCGATCACGGCGGCGGGCGTCGCGCTCGATCGTTTGAAGAAGACGTACCGCGCGCTCGGAAGCGGCAAAGGCGACGGCGTGATGCAGCGCATCGAGGCAGCGCTCGACGACGATATGAACACATCGGTCGCGCTGGCCGAGCTGCTCTCCTATCGCGGCGATTCGCGCGAAGAGTTCGCTTATGCGCTCGATATTTTGGGATTGACGCCGTCGGATGCGTGGTTGGAAGAGCCGAAGCGCGCGCTGCCGGCCGATATTCTGGATCGATTGCAGAGCGCGGGTTTGGCAACGAACGGCGCCGGGGCCGAAACCGCTATCGAGCACATCATCGCGGCGCGTACGCAAGCGCGCAAAGAAAAAAACTGGAGTGAATCGGATCGTCTCCGCGACGCGCTGCTTTCTTGCGGCGTGGCGCTCAAAGATTCGAAGGATGGAACGACGTGGAGCGTCGCCGAGTAAAACCGCCCGTCGATCTGGACGACGTCATTTACGGCGTGCATGCCGTTGAAGAAGCACTCGCCGCAGGCGAGGCCTTGCGCCGCATTCACGTCTCCGACGAACGCAAGCGCGATCCCGTTCTTCGCAAGATTCTTAGCGACGCGCAAGAGCGGCAGATTCACGTGCGGTTCGAGAACCGCGGCTACTTCGCGCAATTTCCGTACAAAGCGCATCAGGGCATCATCGCGTTCGGCGCACCGTTTCCGTACGTCGGTTTGGACGATATCCTGGCGGGGCGCGGCGAGGATCCGCTTCTTATCGTCGTGCTGGATCACATTACTGATCCGCACAACGCCGGCGCGATTATTCGATCCGCCGAGTGTGCGGGCGCAGACGGCGTCATCATGCCCGAGCGCCGGGCAGCGGGCGTGAATGCGACCGTGCGCAAAGCCGCCGCCGGTGCCGCCGCGCACCTGCCCATCGCACGCGTCTCGAACGTCGCCGATGCGGTCCGCAAATTGAAGAAGGCGAACGTGTGGGTAGCCGGCGCGGCGCTGGAAGCGGACAGCGTCGAATATACGCAGGCTGATTTTGCGCGAGACATAGCTATAGTCATTGGCGCCGAAGGCGAAGGGCTCTCGCAGCTGGTCAAGCGCGAGTGCGATTATCTCGTACGAATTCCCATGCTCGGCGAGGTCGGCTCGCTCAATGCCTCAGTGGCTTCCGGCGTGCTTTTGTATGAGGCCGTACGGCAGCGTCGCAGCCAAGCGCTAGCCTCTCCGTAGCCCAAAAACCGCTGTAGAAATCTACCGCTCTTGTCCTTGACGCGCCAGGAGGACCCTCCTATACTGGTCGGGATGTGTCGCGCTCGACGGTCTCCGGCCCGCGATATGCGCACATTTTGGTCCCAGAGGGCAAGGCAGCTATGGCAATGACCCATCCCGTGTCGGATGGTCTCGACTATCACGAGCGACCCGACGAGGATCTTGTCGCGACTGCAAAGTCAGGCGACAACCTCGCAATGGAGTTTCTGCTCAACAAGTACAAGAACTTCGTTCGCATCAAAGCAAAGAGCTACTTCCTGATCGGCGCCGACCGGGAAGATATCATTCAAGAAGGCATGATCGGCCTGTATAAGGCCGTCCGCGACTTTAAAGCGGATAAGCTTTCCAGCTTCCGCGCGTTCGCCGAGCTTTGTATTACGCGTCAAATTATCACCGCCATTAAAACCGCGACGCGCCAGAAGCACATTCCGCTGAATCAGTACATCTCGCTGAACAAGCCGATTTACGACGAGGACAGTGAACGCACGCTGCTCGACGTAATGGCTTCGCAGAAGACGTCGGATCCGGAAGAGCTGGTCATCAACCAAGAGGTTTCTCAGGATATCAAAGAGCGCATCCAAGAGAATCTCTCTGAACTCGAGTCGCAAGTGCTGCTCTCGTACCTCGAAGGCAAGAGCTACCAAGAGATGGCGCGCGACCTGGGCCGCCACGTAAAATCGATCGACAACGCGCTGCAACGCGTCAAACGAAAGATCGAGAAGAACCTCTCGGAGATCGAGTTACCGTGATAAAGAAGAAGGGCGCCGCAACCGGCGCCCTTCGCGTTTATTTGCGCTGGTGCAGGTAGAGAAAGTTCCCTTCCGTGTCGATGCACTCGTATGCGCCGCACGATGCCCCTTCGAATTTTCGGTCCGTAATCGTTCCGCCGAGTTCGCGCGCTTTCTTGGCTGCCTGTTCGCGATCGACTACGCCGAGCATCAAACCGTGGCCCTCATTCCAGCCGCCTTGCGGGTCGTTCGCAAGCGCGAACGTAGTACCGTCGGGAAGCTCGTACTCCACCCAATATCCGGAATCGACGCTCGGCTTCACGCCGAAGAGCGATTCGTAGAAGGCGCGCGCACGCGTCATGTCTTTCACGGTGTAGAAGACGACGTCAAGGCCACGCAATTCTGCCGCTTGTTCTGCCATGGGTGCATTGTAGCACTCCAAAGTTGACAGCGGGTTGTCAGGTTCTCAAGCCTCTACGGGTGCAAGGGAATATCTTTCGTCGTATCGGCCTTAAACACGTATATGTATCCCGAGGCCACGGGGCGGCAGTCCTTGATCTCCGGCAGGTAATGAAGCCCTTTTGCTTCTGCGAGAGCACGATCGTCCAAAGTCCGTTGACCCGACGATTGCGCGATATAGGCGTCCTGCACAGCGCCGTCGTCAGCGACCTTGACGTAAACCGACGCCTCATAGTGTCCCTTCGGAAC
Organism: Vulcanimicrobiia bacterium; assembly: GCA_025934645.1. Taxonomy (GTDB): domain Bacteria; phylum Vulcanimicrobiota; class Vulcanimicrobiia; order Vulcanimicrobiales; family Vulcanimicrobiaceae; genus JAICWY01. Next base: position 8,737 of record JAICWY010000043.1, on the reverse strand, counting down.
TGCTGCAACAAGCCGCATATGATCGATGAGTCCGGAGTAATATATCGGAGAATCGGCAAGATGCTCGACCGGCAGGTCGGGGTTCGAGCATTTTCCCGCAGCGGGTGAATGACGCGCGCGTTCGGCGTCATTGAAGCGATCCCGCAAGGTCTTATCGTAGTGGTTCATCAGCGTGAACAGATCGGTGCTATGCGACATAAAAAACGTTATGGCTTGCGGCGCGCTTCCCGGCGGTGCGCCGTCGGGCTGCGTAATGCCGTGCCACATTTCCATTTCGTTTTGAAAGGCCCCGACGGGTTCGGCTTTACCAATGTTCTCGCCGGCTACCAGTGAGTGAAGAGACACGACGTATTTTTGGAATGTGTATCCCGGCGGATCGCACGCTTTGTCGTCGATGAACCACGGCGTTTGCATAAGCTGCTGCATACCGCTTTCGTATGCGGTCTGCGCGGCGGCGGTATCTTTTTGGACGAACGCCGTGTCGGACGCCTTAAATTGCGCTTCGGCGCTAGCGAGGGCTGCAGTGTTCGGATCGCATGACGCGGCCAATGCAGCCAGGACCAAACTGCCTAAGATCGCCATGGAAACGCATTCGAAAGGCCTGCCTGCTTGCCCTGTGCGTGGCTAGGGGGAACGCTCGTCCTCGTACCGTTCGAAGCCGGCTTTGGGCGCGTCCATGGTCGTCGCGCCGTCGTGGCCGCCGCCTAAGCGCTGCACGATTTTCGCGTAGAACGCTTCGCGGTCGACGATGGGGTCCAGAACGAATGCTTCGGCCGGTTCGCCGTCGATTTGCGGGTTGATTACAACCGTAACCCGTTGTCTCGCGCACACGTCCATGCAGCTCGTGCTAATCGCGCGAATCTTGCCCCAGTGGCCCTCCGCTTTTAAGCGTTTCTTCAGCCAATCACGCAGATTGAAATCGCCGATCTCCGCGGCTTTGTCGGGGTCTTCGTCCGGAATGCGTTCTTTATAACAGCGCTCGCACACAAGCACGAGGCCGGAATTCATCCACTTGGGTTTGATGGGCTGCATGATCACTTCTCAAAAATTGACGGAGGCCCGATGCGAGCCTCCGTACGAACTGGAGCCGGCGGTGGGACTCGAACCCACGGTGGTGCCACTTTACAAAAGTGGTGCTGTCGCCGCTGAGCCACGCCGGCTGACCCGAACTAATTGCCCCGAATCCGGTTGGAGTCCTTGAGCGGCGAATGGTTTCTCAGAGGGTTCGCTCTGCCGCCGAGCCGGTAAGGCCTTCCGCGGCCGCGATTAAGACCTCGGAACGTCTCCGTTAAAGAGTGGCAATTCGGACATAACAGCGTGAGGTTTTCAGGCAGATTGTTCTCAAAGTTGCCATCGATGTGTTCTACTTCAATAGGGACGCGTCCAGTCTTGGGATTGCGCTCTTGCCAGCCACATCTCGTGCATTGTTCACCTAGCCTCTCTACCAAATACGTTCGAACAAAACTGCGGAAGTTGGTCGTGCGGTAGTTGCCGGCTTCAAGTAGCTGCACTTTTTTGCGGTATTGAAATTCGTGCTGGCAAGGGATGGAGCAGTAGTGTTGGTTCGGGCGGGGCAGGGGCGCATGGCATCCCACGCAAGTTCCGCGCGGCTTTTTGTGATCGGTGTTCCTACAAGCGATGCTGCAATATTTCCAAGTTGAACTTCGAGAAAAAACGGCGTTGCCGCACCCGCTTTGACAGTAGCCTCGAAAAGGTTTCTTTCTCATGCGCCAATATTATATGCATTGTGTGCCATACGTATGGCTTTTCGTTTTGAAATGATGCAGCATTTTAGGAGCGCACGTGTCTGAAGCGATAATCCGGATAGCAACACTCGATGATCTCGAGGCACTGTTGCCGCTCGTGCAGGCGTACCGCGTGTTCTACCGGCGTGAGGCCGACGCGCGGCGGGAACGCGCGTTCATCGAATCACACCTGCGCAGCGGAAGCTCGCAGATTTACATCGCCGAAGTGGCCGGCGAAGCCGTCGGATTCATGCAGCTCTTTCCGACGCATTCCACCGTGCAGCTCGCGCCGTCGTGGATTCTCGAAGATTTGTTCGTCGAGCCGGAGCATCGCAAAGCCGGCATCGCCTTGGCGCTGTTGCAGCGCGCGCTCGAACATGCGAAAGAGTCCGGCGCCTGCGGCATGTTCCTGGAGACCGCGAACGACAACGAGACGGCGCAGCGCGTCTACGAGCGCGCAGGCTGGACGCGCGAAGGCCGCTTCCTCAAATACAACGCGCCGCTCGCTTGAGCGTGCGCTCTTTGCGCGGAGTGGGAAAATGCGCGACATGGACCTCACGACCGGCTTTCCGCGCAGTCCGCGCGATGAACTCGACGGTATCATGCTCTTGCCGCGCGCGATCGACAAAGCTCGCGCGCAGCTCGAGGGCAAGCTCGGTGAATACAAGTACTACGGCTGCCGCCTGAACACGCGCCTCTTTAACACGCTCGGCGTGACGGACGACGAGTTCCTCGATGCCGTTCGCCGCTCGCCCGACGATAACGCCGTCATGGAATGGATACGCGAATACGTGCGGCCTGAGCGGGATAAAGTCGAGAAGCTCAACCAGTGGGTGCTAAACAATGAACCCGCCGACAAAGAACGCGAAGAGTTTTGCTCGGAGCTGGAGCGCATCGACCCGGGGAACGACAGCGTGAAAACGTGGACGGAGCTCATCGATTTGGAAGAAGGCCGGCTGAAAAAAGAGAGTTCCACGGCGACCTAAATGCAAAGACCCGCGGAGGGAGCCGCGGGCTTTGCCGGAGGAACCTGGCGCGCGTTATTTGACGACGTGCCAGTCTTCGATTTGGTATTGCGTTCCGGTGGCTGCGACAACCAGCACGCCGTCGCCGAACGCGTCCACGTTGAAGGAGGCGATCTGCGCGCCGCTCTTCGCGAGCGTGCCGGAGATGAAGTGCGCGTCGGCGGGAGAGACGCCGGTGTTCGTTTGCACGTTCAACGTGTCGCCGTTCGCGAGCGTCGCGTTGCTGATCGTCAGATTGGTCAGGATGCCGTGCAGGTACGTCGCGCTAACGGGCAGCGTATACGTGCCTTTCACCGTGCCGCCGGCCAGCGTGAACATGGGCGTGCTGATGGGACAAGATGTGTTTTGCGCGCCGGCTTGAATCGAGAGGCCGCCGATCGGCCCGGTGTACGTGTTGCCTTGATGCGTCGTGTTCCACGTTACGCTGCCGTCGGCGTTCACCGTGCGCGTTCCGGCCGGCATCACGCCGGCCCAGCCGAACGTTTCATTCAGCGATTGATTTCCGGTCGCGTTGTATCCGGCAGAATCCGAACAGAACGTCGTGCTGCTGCCCGAAGACGCCGCAACGATCAGCTCTCCATCGCCTGCAATCGTCTTCGAACCGTTGATGTCCAGCTCACCGGTGTGGGTGCGCGCAAAACCGTTCTTCACGACGGGATATCCGTATTGGTCGAACGTCGCGTTCACGTAGTTCACCGTTTCGCTGCGAACCGCGGCCGGCGTCGTGCCGTTCAGCGCGTAGAGCGAAACGGTGCGCTGCACGGTCTCCGAGCTCGCGCCGGTAGACGTGAAGATGCGGACGGCATCGCGAGCGATAGCCGTGCAGCCGTTATCGTAAAAGTCGATGCGTTCCGTCGAGTTCGTATCGCCTTTTTTATCCGGCGCGAAGAACTCGACGCCGTTGTTGCACGTGCCGCTGCCCGTGCTTTGGAGCGAAACCGACTGCGCTGTGCGTGCTGCGGTGGACTGCAGCGGCGATCCGGTCGATTCATCGTACGAGGAAAAGTCCTTGACCGGCGCGCCGACATCGTTGGCGGTGTCTATCGAATCCTCGGTTTGCGTCTGCGTGGACTGCGAGGTGCTCCCGCCGCCCGTTGCGGCAGGCGGCGTCAGCGCGCCGGAGGCGCCCCCTCCGCCGCAAGCCGTGAGTGCCACGGCCGTAACAAAAAGCAATGCGGGGAAAGACTTGCGTGCGTTCATGATAGCTCCAATCCTTGAGTGACGGTGAAGAGCGCGGCGCGCTGCTTTCACTGTTATAGCGGCAGGCAAGGGGGCGCCACATGAGCGCTTTCTGAGAGAACCCCCAGAATTGGATTAGAGCCTTTTTACAAACGAGCACAGGACTCGGAACGGGACGTATCGTACCCTGGTCAGCCGTGCCTCGTTGGAACTCAAAAGGGAAGGCGGCATGCGCGCAAGGCGTAGCCGTTGTACCGAGCGGGACGCCAACGACATGGGTAGGTGGCCGAGTGGTTAAAGGCAACAGACTGTAAATCTGTCCAGCTAACGCTGTACGCTGGTTCGAATCCAGCCCTGCCCACCAGTTTTCTTTCGCGGCGCGCGGGCGTTGCATAGTGGTAGTGCTTCTGCCTTCCAAGCAGACAGCGCGGGTTCGATTCCCGCCGCCCGCTCCAAAAGCGCTCCGCCGTTGTAGCTCAGTGGTAGAGCACGTCCTTGGTAAGGACGAGGCCACGGGTTCAATCCCCGTCAACGGCTCCAGTTTGAAGAAGGGCTTCCGTGTACGCCGGAGGCTTTTCTTCTTTTCGCACGGTAACGACGCGCATGCGATTCTGGCCCGCTTTGTGGCTCGCGGTATTTTGCGTTTCCTTTGCCGCTTGCAGCGGCAAGGGCGGAATCCCGCCGCTCGGTGACCGGCAGAATCTTTCGTCCGCGACCCTGATCGACGCCTCAACGCAGCCGTGCACTATTTCGTACGATGGATTGATGTGGTACTCGATTCCCGGCGGCTCTCTACCGCCGATTCAAGAGCAGCACAGTACCTGCGCCCGATCGACGCTTACGCTGAGCGCTACGCCGCCGATCCCCTCGTGGGCGAAGCCGTCGGGACCGACGCAGACCATCTTCGTCGCGACGTCGCTTCAAGAAAATTACACCGCGGGCGGCATGCAGGCATTGGAAAATGCCGCCGCGCCGCATCACGTTCCGGTATCGTGGATGATGGCGAACAGCGCGCAATACCTGGCCGGAACGCAAGCATCCTTGTACGATGCGTACCATGCCGCCAACGGCGACGACGTCGAAGGCGAGATCGGACAAGTCGCCGCATTGCAGGCGGCGTTCCCATGGTATGTGCCTTCCGTCGACGCGGAAGTCGGCGGACGCGGGCATTCGGATCGCAATCCGGCTGCTGCGCTGACAATCCCCGAGCACGCGTTTTGGGGCATCACCTGGAACAGCCTGGGCACCGACGGCATTCAAGATTATGGCGCGCCGTGGGGCACGTATTGCGCGGATCCGTCGTCGTATAAACGGCCGTCGCCGGATGGCTCCTGCACGCTTCTCGCGTTCGAATGGACCGCTCGCGATCTTACGCGTGCGTATTTTTCCGGCCAGGAAGCCGCGTTCAGCACCGACCCGGACGATCTGTTGCAGCGCGGCGGCTTCGACACGCAAAGCGCGCAGACGTACATCGCGCAGATCGCCGATGCGTACGCGGCCGCCGGTGAAACCCAGCCGCTGGTCATGGTCTCGCAGCAAGAATCGGCGGAAGCGCTTGATGCCGGCACCGGACCTATTATGGACGCGCTTTACGCGCGCGCCGTCGCGGATGGCATGAAGCTCGAGACGCTCTCACAAGCTTCAAACGACGCGCGTGCGTTCTCAGCGAATCCCCGCGCGATTGCGTTTCCGTTCATCACCGGCGGTAAGAACGCGTCATCCGCGTTGCTCGGCGGAACGACCGTTTATCCCGCAACCATCGACTATCACGACAATATATCCGGCATGACATTTGCGGCGGGGCAGACGCTGCCCACGCGCGTGTTCCGGTATGCGGATTATAGTGCGTCGCTCGACGCGTTGCCGCTGCCGCAAGTCCCCGCCGCGCAATTACCGTCGCTTACGAACGTCGCCGTGGAAAGCGGAAAGATCGTATTCCATTTCGACGCGCCCGCTGCGCTGCATTACGGCGTTGCAATTTGGAGCGACCCGTCGGCGCTTGGCTTTAGCGGTCCGGGCGTGGTGCGCGCAGGCCGCGCCGGAGCGGTGCTCGTCTTCAATTTGCAAAGCGGTCCGAATGACGTCTCGTTCAGCTGTGCGTCGTGCGCCGGCACGACATTCCCCTACTCGCTCTAAGCGAGTTCGGCGTCTACCGCAACGTACAGATCGGAGTCTTCGCTGTCAATTCGCGCCAAAAGCGCGGTCTGGAACGACAGCCATTCTTGGTGAAAGCCGGCGACATCGGCCGCGATTGCGCCGTCCGCCGACCAGCGGTTCCACAACTCGGAGAATTGGCGCCGCAAACCGCCCATTTCGGTTCGGTACCGCTCGGCCTTTCCGCGCAAGATCTCGTTGCTGCTGTTCTGCAACCGCGGATAGAGACAATCGTCTTCCAGTTTGAGGTGCCTGACGAGCACAGTGCGAACCCGGGCGAGCAGCGCTTGCGCGACTTTCGGACGCGGTGCCGCATTGCCGAGGTCTTCGGCCAAATACCGCAGCACGACATGGTGATCGCGGCACGTTTGCACGTCGATGCGCTCGTTGATGCGCGAGCCGCTTTTGCGAACACTCCCGTAGCGCTCGGGGACGGGCGTTGCTTTCATGAACTGCGCAACGAGCCGTTCTACGCCGCGTCTATCGGCTTCCGTAAAACGTCCGGGCACGGGACTATCGATATCGAAGACGCCGTACACCAAACCGCCCGAGAGAAGCGGCACGACCAGTTCCGATCGTGATGCGGAGTCGCAGGCGATGTGCCCGGGGAACGCGTTGACGTCCTCGACGATAACGGATTCGGCGTGCTCGAAAGAGCGGTTGCAAACGCCTTTCCCTTTGGGCAGGCGCGTGCAGGCAGGCTTTCCGCCGAAGGGTCCGAGCACCAGCCCGTCCTCATCAGGGAAATAGAACCCGGCCCAATTCACCAGCGGCAGCATGGTGTACACAAGGGCGGAGAAGTTGGCGGCGTTGGCGATAAAGTCGCGCTCGTCTTCCAGAAGCGAGGCGACCTGGCGCTCGAGCATGTCGTAATCGGCATGCTCCCGTTCAAACTCAAACGAAGGCATTGGCGGAGGGTCATTTACCCGGCTCCGCCTAAAGCTTCCCCCTGCGCGCGCCCGTAGCTCAATTGGATAGAGCAAGGCACTCCTAAGGCCGAGGTTGGCGGTTCGATTCCGCCCGGGCGCGTTATTACCGGCCTCCTTGCGACCCCCGGAGTCCCTGTGCTATACTGTGGCGTCGAACGGACCCCGGGTCCGTTTTCTTTACGTTGTGTGGTAGAGGACCGTGGCTAAAAAAGAGAATCGCGTGATGGTCGTTATGGCGTGTACCGAGTGTAAGCGCCGCAATTACAACACGCAAAAAAACAAGCAGAAAACCACCGAGCGCCTGGAGCTGAGCAAGTATTGCCGCTTCTGCCGCTGCCATCGCTCTCACCGCGAGACCAAGTAGGTCGCTTGCCCGCCGGGGGCGGGCGCTACATAGGGCGGTAGCTCAATTGGTAGAGTAGCGGTCTCCAAAATCGCCGGTTGCAGGTTCGAGTCCTGTCCGCCCTGCCAATCTCCCAGGAGAAACCTTTTGATGAATAAGGCCCCCGGTGGTACACCGGACGCCAAAAAGAGAGCCATGAGCCAGATGAATGCGCAGGATTTCGTGCGCGGCGTTTGGCTGGAATTGCGCCGCGTAACGTGGCCGACGCGTGAAGAATGGATCTCCGCGACCGTTCTGACCGTCGTGCTCGTCGTGGCCATCGGCCTCTTTACGTTCGGGGCCGACCAGCTCTTCGGCTGGATCTTCAGTTTGGTGCATCCTCCGGTTCAACCATGACCGATTTTTCGTTGGAACAAGAACGCGAAGAACTCGCAATCACGCACGAAGCGCACGAATCCGAAGCGGAAGCGCTCTCGGAAGCGTCGGGCGAGAATCTCGCTGCCGCAGACGCAATCGCCGAGAGCGAAGATCTCGAGGGCGAACGCGAGGGCGAACCCGAGAGCGGAGCGCCGCGCACGCGCAATGCGAAGAACGATCGCAAGCACTGGTATGTGATCCACACGTACTCGGGCTACGAGAATAAAGTTAAAGCGAATCTCGAACGCCGCATCCACTCGATGAACATGCAGGACAAGATCTTCCGCGTGCTCGTCCCGATGGAAGACGAAGTTGAGTTCAAAGACGGCAAGCGTAAGATCACGCCGAAAAAAGTGTTTCCCGGCTATGTGCTCGTTGAGATGGACATGGACGACCAGTCGTGGTACGTCGTGCGCAACACCTCGGGCGTGACGGGATTCGTCGGCAGCCCCGGCGCCGGTGAGAAACCGGTTCCGCTGCAAGACAAAGAAGTCAAGACGATCCTCAAGCAGATGGGCATCGAAACGCCCAAGCTCAAGATCGACTTCAAGAAGGGCGATCGCGTCAAGGTCACATCGGGCCCGTTCTTCGACTTCACCGGTATCGTCGACGAGATTCAACCGGAAAAAGAAAAAGTACGCGCGCTCATCTCGATCTTCGGCCGCGAAACGCCGGTCGAACTCGAGTTCTACCAGATCGAAAAAGTTTAAGAACTTTCTCGCGCGCAGCGACCCCGGGCGCGCGAGTTTTCGAGGGGCAGTTCGTAAGAACGAAAGGTAACAAATGGCTAAGAAGGTCGTAGGCAAAATCGGCCTGCAGATTCCGGCCGGAAAGGCGACGCCCGCGCCGCCGATCGGTCCGGCTCTCGGTCCCTACAGCTTGAACATCATGGACTTCTGCAAGCAGTACAACGAACGTACTGCCTCGCAGGCGGGCATGATCATT
>JAICWY010000032.1 GCA_025934645.1 Vulcanimicrobiia bacterium | reverse complement strand
TCGATCATCGCGATGGGCATCACGCCCTACATCAACGCGTCGATCATCATGCAGCTCATGACCGTCGTGCTTCCGCAGCTCGAAGAGCTCGCGAAGAAAGGCGGCGAGGAAGGCCGCAAGAAGATCGGCCAGTACACGCGCTGGCTGACGATCGTGCTTGGAACCCTGCAGGCGTTTTTCATGGCGAACCTGATGCGCCAAGCGCACGTGTTTTATGACAACAGCGTGTGGTTTTTGCTCTTTGCCGTCATCGCCATGGTGGGCGGCACGCTCTTCCTGATGTGGCTGGGCGAGCAGATCACCGACAAGGGCATCGGCAACGGCGTCTCGCTGATCATCTTCATCGGCATCGTGCTGCGCTATCCGCAGTACGTTTCGCAGACGTACGCCTCGACCGCAAAAGGCGGCGAGTCGATCGCGAACATCGTCATCTACATCATCATCGCGATCCTGGTCATCATCTCGATTGTCTTCCTGTACCAGGGACAGCGCCGCGTTCCGGTGCAGCAAGCGCGCCGAGTCGTCGGACGCAAGATGTTTGCGGGACGCTCGACATACATTCCGCTGCGGCTCAACAACGCCGGCGTGATCTCGATCATCTTCGCGATCTCGCTGCTGCTGCTGCCCCAGCAAGCGCTCTCGTGGTTCAACCAAAAGGGCGGCTCGGTGGGCTTCTGGGGCGCCGTCTCGAGTTGGGTTCAAGTGTACTTCAGCCCGAACTCGTGGCTGTACAACCTGGTGTATTTCGTGCTCGTCGTGGTGTTCACGTTCTTCTATAGCGCGATCGTCATCAACACCAAAGACATCGCCGACAACCTGAAAAAGAGCGGTTCGTTCATTCCGGGCATTCGTCCGGGGCAGCCGACCGTGGACTACATCAACCGCATTCTGCTGCGCATCACGACGGCCGCCGCGCTCTATCTAGGCCTGCTCGCCGTCATACCGGGCGCGCTGCAGCGCGGACTTTCGGTCACGACCTTTTACCTAGGTTCGACTTCGCTGCTGATCGTCGTCGGCGTTGCGCTCGACACAATCACGCAGATCGAAGCGCGCCTGGCAATGCGCGACTACCGCGGGTTCATGAAGCGCTAAGATGCGGTTGATCTTTCTTGGACCGCCGGGAGCCGGAAAAGGCACTCAGGCGCAGATTCTCGAGCAGCGCTTCGGAGCCAAGCAAGTCTCCACAGGCGACATCCTGCGCGAGAACCGCAAGCAAGGCACGGAACTGGGTCAACTCGCCGAGTCGTACATGAACAGCGGCGCGCTGGTTCCCGACGAGGTCATCATCAAGATGATCGAAGCGGAACTCGCAAAGCTGAGCAGCGGCTTCATCATGGACGGCTTTCCGCGCACGGTCGCGCAAGCCGAGGCGTTTGACGCGCTGCTCGACGAGCACGGTATCGCGCTCGACGCGGTCGTGCTGTTCAACGCGGATCGCGAAACGCTGGTGACGCGTCTGACCGCGCGCTGGACGAATCCGCGCACGGGCCGCACGTACAACTCCGTTACGAATCCGCCGCGCACCGCCGGTATGGACGACGAAGACGGCGGACCGCTCGTGCAGCGTGACGACGACAAGCCCGAGACGGTCGCAAAGCGCCTCGACGTGTACGACACGCAAACGGCGCCGCTCGTCGACTATTACCGCCGGGGCGGCAAGCTCGTGGAGATCGACGCGCTCGCGCCGGTCGCCGACGTCACAGCACAGCTTGAAACCAAGGTCGGAGCCCGCGCCGCGCGATGATCAGCATCAAGTCGGCTCGCGAGATCGAGATTATGCGCCGCAGCGGAAAGATTACCGCCAAGGTGCTCGGCGATCTCATGCGCGCGGCCAAACCCGGCATGACGACGCGCGATCTGGACCGCCTGGCGGAATCCGGCATCCGCGCGATGGGCGGGGAGCCGACGTTCAAAGGCTACCACGGGTATCCGTGTTCGATCTGCGCTTCGGTGAACGACGAGGTCGTCCACGGCATTCCGGGCGACTACACGCTGCAAGACGGCGATTTGCTCTCGATCGATATCGGCACGACGTTCGAGGGCTATGTCAGCGACTCGGCTGTGACGATTGCGATCGGCGAGGCCGGTGAGAACGCCAAGCGGCTCATGCGCGTGACGCAAGAGTGCTTGATGGCCGGCATCGAGCAGATGCGCAAGGGCAACCGCCTCGGCGACATCGGCAGCGCCGTGCAGAAGCACGCAGAGGCCTGCGGCTACGGCGTCGTGCGGGAACTCGTCGGTCACGGGGTCGGTACGAAGATGCACGAGGAGCCGCAAGTGCCCAACTACGGCCGGGCAGGCGCCGGCTTGGAACTGCGCGCAGGGCTCGTCCTAGCCGTCGAACCGATGATTACCGAGGGTCACTATGCGGTCGAGACCCTCAAAGATGGCTGGACAGTCGTCACGGCAGATGGTAAACTCGCAGCGCACTTCGAGCACACCATCGCCGTTACCGACGAGGGGCCGAAGATTTTGACTTTGCGCGACATCGGCGAACACCCCGACGTTGCGAAATACCGTCCTAAGGAAGAAATGGCGGCGTAATGTTCCGGGTGGAACTTACGAATAGCCATAGAGTGTTAGCCCACGTGTCGGGCAAGATCCGGATGCATTTCATCCGCATCCTTCCCGGCGACCGAGTCCTGGTAGAGCTTTCTCCGTACGATCTCACGCACGGCAGAATAACTTACCGGTATAAATAAAAAGGAAAGTACTGTGAAAGTTAGACCGTCCGTAAAGCGTATCTGTGAAAAATGCAAGATCATCCGTCGCGAAGGCAAAGTGCGCGTGATCTGCGACGTCAATCCGAAGCATAAACAAGTGCAAGGCTAGCCGGGATAAAGGAACGAGAAAGAAATTATGGCACGTATTGCTGGTATCGATCTCCCGCGTGAGAAGCGCATTGAAATCGCGCTCACGTACATCTACGGCATTGGCCTGAAGACTTCGCAGAATCTTCTGGCGCACGCCGGTATCAGCCCCGACATCCGGGTCAAAGAGCTGACGGAAGATCACGAGAAGAAGCTGCGCGATGCGATCGACGCTGCCGGCATCAAGGTCGAAGGCGACCTGCGCCGTGAGGTGAGCTCGCACATCAAGCGTCTGATGGACATCGGCTGTTATCGCGGCCTGCGCCACCGTCGCGGCCTGCCCGCACGCGGTCAGCGCACGAAGACGAACGCGCGTACGCGAAAGGGTCCGAAAAAGACCGTCGGCAGCAAGAAGAAAGCCGCCGCGAAGAAGTAACGGCCTCCCGACCCGGCAACCACTGCCGGGTCTTTCGTTTCTTGATGTGCGCATGATCTACGTCGGAACGTGCGGCTTTTCGTACAAGGATTGGCTCGGCGCATTCTATCCCGCTACGGCGCGCCAAAGCGAGATGCTGGCGTATTACGCGCGCTGCTTTCCGGCTGTCGAGATCGACTCGTCATTTTACGGCGTGCCGGCGCAGGCCACAATCGCCCGCATGAACGCGAACACGCCGCCGGCGTTCCGGTTCTGCTTCAAAGTGCCGCAAACGGTATCGCATGCGCCGGATAAACCGGCGCGGATCCATCCCGATGCCGCCGCCTTTGTCGAGCGCGTCATGCCGATCGTCGAAGCGGGGAAGTTTGGAGCGGCGCTCCTGCAGTTTCCGAATTCATTCAAGCCCGCGGACGGCGGCGAAGCCTATCTGGAGCGTGTGGCCGGCGCACTGCGTCCGCTCCGCCTGGTCGCGGAATTCCGGCATCGCGATTGGCAGAACGGGCGGACGCAAGCCCTCCTTTGCGATCTTGGTGTCGGTTGGTGCAACGTTGACATGCCGCAGCACGAATCGCTGCTTACGCCGAGCGCCGACGTGACGTGCGCGACGGGATACGTGCGCTTTCACGGCCGTAACGCCGCTCAGTGGTGGAACGGAACCAACGTTACGCGGTACGATTACGACTATACGGCCGGGGAACTCGAACCTTGGGCTAACCGCGTCGCCGAGATCGAGGAGCGCGTTGAGGCGACGTATGCGTTCTTCAACAATCATGCGCGCGGCAACGCGGCGCGCAACGCGGAAGCATTTGCGGACTTGCTGCGCGACCGGTACGGCGACGATGCCGGCGCCATCGTTCCGCGTTTGCGTAAACCGCCCTCACAAGACTCATTGTTTTAGCGTGAGCGTCGCGCGCGCGGCACGCAGAACGGCCGGATCCGAAAACGGCAGCGGCTCGAGCGCACCGGAAAGCCAGGACGCGCGCAGATCGTCGTAATGTCCCGAACCGGGTTCGCCCGATTCTCCGTCCGGCAGCGAAATGCCGCCCGAATCCCAATTGCCGGCATCCCATACCGCGCGAAAACTCTGCGCAAGCCACGACGTTTGCATGCGAATCGTGTACGCATCGCCGTCGCCGGGCAGTCCGGCGCCGTTCAAGAACGGAAAACCGATGGGGCCGAACGGATGGAACACGCGCACGCGCCCTGCCTGCGCCCATGGTACCGCCGGCGTCGAACGCAGCGTGTCACCGATAGCTTGCGCGTATTCCCCCGGCAGCGCGCCGCGGCTCGCGAACGGGGCATAGGGCGATGCGTTTTGCTTCTCGACTGCTTCGCGTGCAGCGTGTTCCAGTGTCGCGGCGCGCGAGGAGGGTGAAAACGCGCCGTCCCACGTTGCCAGTTCGCGCTCGGTCCTCGCCGGGATGAACCCGGCATGCATGCGCGCATAGCGCGCGATGCTATGCGCGAACGCTGCATCGGCGTTTGAGATATCGTCGAGCTGCATGCGCGCGAACGTAACGGTGTCAAAACGCGTAGCATTTGCGAGCAATTGCGCGATGCGGTACGCGCGGTAGGGCGGCGCGAACATCGCGCTCAAGCGGTACGGGTATCCGTGACCGTACGGCTTATTGTTCGCGCTGATTGTAACGAGCTTTCGCGAGGGCCCTGCGGCCGGGAGCGCACGGAATGGAATCAACGCATAGCTTTTGCGCAGATCGGCTTGCGGATGCACGTACCGCCCCCATGCCGGATCGTCGGGAATCGCCCCCGCAAGATGATATGCGGCGCTTCCGCCGGTGGAGATAAGCGCGAAATTCTGCGGCGGGCCGTCGTAGCGAGCCAGTGCGCGCAGTGCGTCGCCGAGCGTTTGCGACCGGTCGAGCGCGAGCACGGTTGCAACCGGCGATGTGCCATGCTCGTACGGCGGCCATCGGACCAGAATGCCCGGCGCATCCGGCACCGAGAACTCGCGCTTCGTGCGCGCGTAAGAGAATACGCGATCGCGTGCAAACCGGACGTAAAAGCGCTCCTCGCGCAAAGTTTGCGGCGGAGCGGCGCCGTGGAACAACGAGAGCGTCGATGCCATCGCGTTCGTCGAGGCCCACGCGATGCGCTCGTTGTGTCCGAGAACGATGCCGGGAATACCCGGGATTGTCACCCCGGCAACGTGCAGGTCGTTCGCACGCATCTCCACCGCATACCACAGATTCGGAATTGAAACGCCGAGATGCGGATCGTTCGCGAGCAGGGCATGGCCGCCCGCGGTACGCGCGCCGCCAAGTGCCCACGCATTGCTCCCGCTCGCAGGAAGCGTAACGCGCGCGAGCGCGCGGGGCGGCGCGACGTCGAAATGCGCGTCGGATAACGGCAGCGCGCGCGCATACCCTTGCGGTCCCAGCGCGCGCCACGTTTCGTCGCGCGCCAGCACGTTCGACACGGTGTCGCCGACCGCCAGCGTCATGACGAGCGCTACTGCAAGCGAATCGCTGGGCGCCCAGCGCTTCGGGCGGTAGAGCAACAAGCGGAACTCGACAGGCAATGGTTGCGAGCGTATCGCGGCGTTCACTCCCGACGCGTAGGCCTGCACGATGCTGCGATCTTGCGGGGTAAGCGCGCGCCATTGACGGAGGGCGATATCGCGGATCCCGAAGGCGCGCATCGAAACGTCGTCCCGCAGTTGGATGGGGCCGAGGATTTCGGCAAGCTGTCCGTAGGCATAGCGGCGCAGGAGATCCATCTGAAACAAACGATCCGATCCCGCGGCATAACCCTCCGCGAAGAACGCATCGTGCGCATCGTGCGCGCGAATGTGTGGTATGTCGCGTCCATCGCGAAGGATCTGCGCGATCCCATGCAGGCCGTCTGCTTGCACTACGCCTTGCGTTTTGGCGGCTGCGGTGAAACCGGCGGTCGCGTATCCCGCATATCCCAGGGCGGCGAGCAAGAGCAGGACGCAAAAAGAAACGGCGTGCCGCGCAAGACGCATGGCGGTCCCACCTTGATAGGCCCGTACGGCTTTTTCTTTTTCGATGAGGTCCAGCATCCGGCGCCTCCGGCTCCTTTTATCCGGAACGCAGGGCGGGTATTCAGCGTGATGCCGTGAAAAGCAGCCGTCCTCATGATTAGGGCGGCCGTTATTACGGCCGGCGGGCGGGTTGACGGCGAATTCGCGCGCGCGATCGGCACGACGGTCAAAGCTCTGGCTCCGGTAAACGGCGGCACCATGCTGCATCGCTGCATCGAGGCGCTGCATGGAGCGGGGATCGACCGCATCGCCGTGGTCGGCGGAGAAGAAGTGCGCAAATGTTGCCACGCCGACGTCGATCGCATCATTCCGGAAAGCGTTGACGGCGCGGAGAATTTACGCCGCGCGCTTAGCGCGTGGGACGCGCAGACGCCCACGATCTATGCGACGAGCGACATGCCGTTCATCGATGCGCCGGCGGTCCGCCGTTTTTTGCAGTGCGTAGCGCCGGAGACGCTGGCATTACCGCTTACGGAGTGGGCGGATTTTCAAGAACGCTTTCCCGGCGCGCCGCCGTTCGGCATCGCGCTGGCGGGCGAACGCGTGGTTAACGGCGGGGTCTTCGTCCTTCCGCCGGGCAGCGCGCCGCGTATCGCGGCGTTCGCCGCGAAGTTTTTCGCCGCGCGCAAGAGCCCGCTGCGAATGGCCGCGCTGACCGGACCCGCGCTGCTGCTGCGCTTCGCGCTGAAACGTTTGAGCATCCCTCAGCTGGAGCGTGAAGCACAGCGGCTGCTGGGCATACCGGCGCGCGGCGTGCGCGGCGCGCCCGCGGAACTCGCTTACGACGTCGACATCTATCCGGAATACGAGTATGCAATCGCGCAAACCTAAGCCGCTTGCCGTGGGCATGTTTTGGCTCGGGATTCAAATGGTTTGGGGCGCGCTGCTCGGCGTCTCGCTTCAGGCGCGTGCTATAGAGCTCGGTGGGACGCGTGCGCTTGCTGCATATGGCGTTTTGGCGGCCGGCGGCGCCGCAATCGCGGCGGTCACGCAGATCGTCATGGGCATCGTCTCCGACCGGCGCCGCGCGATGGGAAGTAAACGCGTCGAGTTTCACGTCACCGGCGCCGCGTTGGGCGCGATCGCCCTGCTATGGTTTTACGCCGCGCCATCGTACGCGCAATTGATCGCCGCCGTGCTCGTACTGCAGCTCGGGATGAACGTTGCGATCGGCCCGTACCAAGCGGTGATCCCGGATTTCTTTGCGGATGAAGAACTCGATGCCGCATCGTCGTGGATGGCGGCTCTGCAGAGCGCCGGCAACGCGGCCGGTGCGTTGCTCGCCAGTTTGGTTGCCGACACGCGCATCGTGGCATCCGCCATCGCCGCATCGCTGGCAGCTTCGTGCGCGTTTACCGCGGCGCACATCCGGACGTTGGAAGCACCGAGAATAGATCTCCGCCCGCTTCGCGTCGATCGAGCGTTCGGCGATCTGTTCGTATCGCGCGCATTCGTCTTTCTGGGGTTTTACACGCTGCTCGGCTATCTGTTCTTCTTCGTGCGCGCCGCCATCGCCGGCGCTACGAAAGAAGCGACCGGCGTGCTCATTCTCGTCGTGACCGTTTCCGCGGCTGCGGGCGCTATAGCGGCGGCCCGGTTAACGACGCGCATGGATCGCCGCGCCGTCGCGTTCGCCGGTGGAAGCGCGTTCATTTGCGCGCTTATCGCCTTTCTTGGCTCGCATACAATGCCTGAGCTTGCGGGAAGCGCGTTGCTCGCGGGCATCGCGTGGGGCGTGTTCATTACGGCGGATTGGGCGCTCGGGTGCCGGTTTCTGCCCCGCCACGCGCTCGCGACTGCGATGGCAGTGTGGAATCTGGCATTGCTCGCGCCGCAAATTCTCGCACCGGTCGTTGCGACGGCTTTACTTACCGCCTTGCATCAGCTGCAAAGTGCCTCGGCGCCGCGAACCGCTTTTCTCGCGGCAATATGCGAAGTAGCTATAGGAATCGCCTGGATTTGGCGCCTGCCTGCTTCCCAGCGTTCGGTTGAGCCTGCCACAAGTGGGAATAGACCTAAAGCTCTCGGGTGAAGCTACCTGCAAGCGAGTGCTCGCACGAGAGATCGACTCCCAACTTTAGGAGGATACATTGAAACGACTGAGCACCGGAGTCCTCACTTCGCTCATCGTGGCAAGTCTGGGACTCACTGCGGTTGCCGCTCCGTCGGGCCACGGATCACCTGGAAACATCGGACACAGCGTGATCGCGCAGGCAACGCCGGGTGCATCGCCTGCGGCGTCACCCTCCGCAATGCCGGCGACGCCCATGGCGTCGCCCTCTGCCACGCCCGCTTCATCTCCGGCTCCCGCAGCACCAACCACCGCCGCACCGGCCGCAAATATGCCGCCGATGCAATTCGGATCGCCGCCCTCGGGGCAAATCCCCATTCTGTTCAACGACCATCACGTGTACTCGAAACCGGACGTCCTCAAACAAGGACGCGTTTTGGCTGCGCTCGTTCGCGGCGGAACGATCCTGGTTCCGTTGCGTTCGATGTTCGAACAAATGGGCGCGACGGTTGCATACGATCCCGCGAGTAAAACCGTCGACGTAACGAAACCGGGATCCGACGTGAAAGTCACGCTCGGACGTCCCGAAGTGACGATCAACGGCGAAACGCGTCCGCTGGACGTGCCGCCGATGATGTACCAAGGACAGATTCTCGTTCCGGTTCGCGTCATTTCGGAAGGCATGGGCGCCTACGTGCAATGGGTTCCCGATCGCCGCGTCGTCGTCGTCCGGTACGTAACCGCGACGCCGCCGCCGCCGCCGGCGCCGAGCACCCCGGCACCGCCTGCGCCGACGACTGCTCCGACCCCGGCACCGGCCGCAACGCCGTACCAAGATCATTACATCGCCGGCGATTACATCATCTCACCCAAGGTGTACAACGAATTCAGCCCCGGCAACACCGGCCACAGCGGCTCATACGCCGTGCGTGGAGCGCTCGAATTCAACCTGTTCAACTTGCCGTGGATGATCGCGGGCGATTTCCGTCAGTATCAATATCCGCATAACACCGGCCCCGGCCCCGCGCTTGCGCCCGGCGTGAGCGGAGCGAACCTGCCGTGTAACGGACTTCCGGGCGGCGCGCCCGCCGGCGATCCCGGCTGCGTAACGCCGATCGGCGGCCAAGGCAGCGTCTTCGTTCCGGCGTTCACCGCAAAAGATACCGACGTTGACGCGCGCTTCGGGCTCAAAGTGCTCGATCCGCACGTCTACATCGGCGTGGGCTATCTGTGGCGCACGACGAACTACGGCTATCCGCGTCAGAGCGGCGTCGGTTTCGGTCTGGAAAAACTGCCTGACCTGAACCAAACGTTCTCGGTGTACGGAAGCGCGTATTACTACCCGAGCGTCAAAGGCACGTGCGGCACCGACGTGTGTCCGACCGGACCGTTCGACCTCGCGTACCGCATCCTCAAGTACCAAATCGGCGGAACGCTCAACTTGGGCGGCCCGAGCTTCCCGATCTTCCTCGACTTTGGTTGGCTTGGCGATTCCGGACGCAACAAGACGAACGCGCCCGCGGACTTCAACCACAACGGCCCGTATGTCGGACTAGGAATACACTTCTAGTCTTAACTTCGGGAAAGAAAGCAAATCGCTCCGTTACGACGGAGCGATTTGTTTTTTTAATAACGGTTTTTAGAGTGCGATTCCGGGGTGGTAAGGCGTGAAGCCGCCGGCGGCGTCGCGCATGCCCATGGCGTAAGCTTGCGCGATTCGTTCACCGTCGTCGAACGTGGTCGTTTCGACCGGCAGGGCTTTACCGGGGCGAATGAACGAAACGCTCGCGTCGGCGATCGATTCCACGAAAGCGAGCACGTCCGGGTAGCGCTGGAGAACATCGTGCGGAAGCTGCAGCATCGTGCGCTTCGCGTTCGTCTCGTAGTACGTCGAGCGGATCGCGGTGTAGAAGATGTGGCGCTGCATGGTGTCGTACGCCGACCATCCGATCTCGAACGCGTTCGGATACACCGTTTCGGTAACCGGAGGCGTAAGCAACACCACATGCACGTTGTGCGCTACGGTGCGCGCGAAGCCGAGCGGCGTGTTCGCCGCAACGCCGCCGTCGCAATACTGATCCGTATGCGATCCGTCGGCCGACGGCAATTCGATTGGATCGAACACGACCGGCAAACATGCCGATGCGAAGATTGCACGGTGCAAGATGTCGTCCGTCGCCTCCCGCACGACCGAGGTGGGATCGAGCGTGTATTGAAATTGCCGCAGCACCGCGTCGCGCTCGCTCTTCGAAATGCCGGCCGGGAGGCGGTAGAAATACTCCGAGCGCTGCGCCGTGAGATTCGTTACCGCCCATGCGAACGGCAGCAGCGTGGGCGCTTGCGGGTCGACGTACTTCTCGATCCACTCCAGCGCGGGTTTCGTTTCGCATAGGCCTTCGACGCGCTTGCGTATCCCGAAGGCCAAGCGCATCGCCTCCAGCAGCCGCGTCGCAACGCCGGCCGACGGATCTTCGATCTTCGCGTACTGGGGTTTCAACCGGAAGACCCGATCGTTCGCGACGTTCATCCAGAGATTGCGCATGGCCGAGTAGCCGCCGATTGAGACGAACCAGCCGTTCAAGGCGCCGATGCTGGTTCCGGCCACGCCACCGTACGGGCGAAGCGGCCTGCCGTCGGGGATCCCGGCCGCCAAGGCATCCACGATCCCGGCTTCGTACGCGCCTTTGGCGCCGCCGCCGCTCAGGACCAGCCCGTAGTCGACCCGCGGATACGCATCGAGGTCACCGCGGAAAGACGCCGCTTGCGCGACCGCGGGCAAAGCCGCACCTGCGCCGAGCGTTGTCAGGAAGGCGCGTCTATCGAAAACAGCCATGCCCTTCCTAATATGACGGCTGCGGGAGCGGGTCCCGTCCTTCGCCCTTGCGCGCGAGGCCACACTCTAGTAGAATCACTCCTTGGCGCCGGTCATTCTCTCCCGGTGCGCTTCGGGGTGCTTTAGCCGCACGGCCCGGGGCCGGACCTCCTCGCCGGGGGTTTCGAGTAGCAGATGGACGCGCTCCAGCGGAGCGCGGAAGTCGAGGCGACGACACCGCTCTCGTTGAGCGGACAGGATAAACCCGGAGCTCTATTTTGGCAGCCAAGAAACAGACGAAGTCGCGCAAGAAGCGCGAGTTTAAAAACGTTCAATCGGGCGTCGCGCACATCCACGCCTCGTTCAACAACACGATCGTGACGATGTCCGACAATCTCGGCAACGTCATCGCGTGGGCGTCCGCCGGCAACCTCGGCTTTAAAGGTTCGAAGAAATCCACGCCGTTCGCCGCGCAGATGGCGGCCGAAGCCGTCGCGCGCAAAGCGATGGAACATGGCATGAAGTCGACGGAAGTGCTGGTTAAAGGACCGGGCGCAGGCCGCGAAGCCGCGATCCGTTCGCTCCAAGCCGCCGGCCTGGAGATCACGCTGATCAAAGACGTCACGCCCATTCCGCACAACGGATGCCGCCCGCCGAAACGGCGCCGCGTCTAGTTCGAGTAATTCAAGAGAGAAACTACATGTCACGTTATATCGGACCCGTCTGCCGTCTGTGCCGCCGCGAAACCGCGTCGAGCAAGACCGGCGAAAAGATCAAACTCTTCCTCAAAGGCGACCGCTGCCTCAGCAAAAAATGCGCAGTCGAGCGCCGCGGCACCGCACCGGGACAGAAGACGCAAGGGAAACAGCGTCAGAAGGTTTCGGAATACGGCCGTCAGCTGCGCGAGAAGCAGAAGATGCGCCGCTATTACGGCGTGCACGAAACGCAGTTCGAGAACTACTTCCGCGAAGCGGCCCGCGTTCCGGGCCAGACCGGACGGACGTTCCTGCAGCTGCTCGAGCGCCGTTTGGACAACGTCGTGTACCGCCTGAATCTGGCGAACAGCCGCGCGCAGGCCCGTCAGCTCGTCACGCACCGCCATTTCCGCGTCAACGGAAAACTGGTGAACATTCCCTCGTTTATCGTGAAGGCGGGCGACGTCATCACGATCGGCGAGCGCAGTAAGAAGTCGCCGGTGTTCGAAGCCAACTTCGAAGTGGCCAAGAACCGCCGCGCACCCGAATGGCTCGAGTACAACGATGCCGAGAACTCCGCGAAGGTCGTGCAACTGCCCTCCCGCGAGCAAATCGACACGCCGGTCGACGAACAGCTGATCGTCGAATACTACTCGAGATAATCACTAAAAAAGCACGCTGCTAGGCGTCCGATCGTAACCGTCGGGGACGGTTGCGGATAACGTAAGCAGCAACAAAGGAAACCGAAAAGCAACCATGACCGTTTTGGATACGCCTCAAGGCGCGGGCATCGAAGTCCGCGAGCGCCGGGACAACTACGCGAAGTTCGTGATCGAGCCGCTCGAGCGCGGATTCGGCATCACGCTGGGCAATGCGCTCCGCCGCATTCTGCTCAGCTCGATTCCGGGCGCCGCCGTGACCTACATGAAGGTCGACGGCGTGCTGCACGAGTTCTCGACGATCCCGGGGATTGTGGAAGACACGATCTCGCTGATGCTCAACCTCAAAGGCTTACCGGTGAAACTGAACAGCGAAGAGCCCAAGGTGCTCACGCTCAACGTTTCCGGTGAAAAAGAAGTGACCGCCGCCGACATCGCGCCCGATGCGGACGTCGAGATTCTGGAGCCGAACTACCACATCGCAACGCTCTCGTCGAAAACGGCGAAGCTCGCGATGGAGATCGGCATCGAGAAGGGCCGCGGCTACGTCACCTCGGATCGTCAGCGTAACGTCGAGCACATGATCGGGCTTATTCCGCTGGACTCGATCTTCTCGCCGATCCGCAAGGTCAACTTCATCGTCGACGACACGCGCGTCGGACAAAACGTCGATTTCGATCGTCTGACGATCGAGATCGAAACCAACGGTTCCGTGACGCCGGACGAAGCGCTCTCGACCGCTGCCATCATCATGCAAGAGCAGCTCGATCTCTTCGTCAACTTCACGAACGAGGAAAAACCGCTGCCGCAGGCGCCGGCGAGCGAATGGGACATTCCGGTTGAAACGCTCAACCTGTCGGTCCGTTCATTCAACTGCCTCAAGCGCGCGGGCATCTCGAAAGTCTCAGAACTGCTCGACATGACGGAAGACGAGATCATCAAGATGCGCAACTTCGGCAAGAAGTCGCTGGACGAGATCAAACAAGTTCTGGAAGAGAGAGGACTCTCGCTGCGCCAATCGTAGCGCGAGATTAGGGACATGCCGCACCAAATCGCATACAAACGACTCTCCCGCACGGATGGACACCGCAAGGCGCTGCTCCGCAACCTCGCGACGTCGTTCTTCAAACACGAGAAGATCGAGACCACGTCCACCAAGGCCAAGGAGATCAGCAAAGTCGTCGAGCGTCTGATCACCACGGCGAGCCGTGGCGACCTGCACGCACGCCGGCAGATCGCCGAGTACATCACCGAACCTGCCGTCGTGAAAAAGCTCGTCGAGCAGATCGCGCCGGCGCTCAAAGACCGCAGCGGCGGATACACGCGCATCACCAAGACGCGCGTGCGTCCCGGCGACGCCGCGGAACTTTCCGTCATAGAACTTGTTCGATAACGGCAACTCTAGGAAGGGCGCGGGCTGATGCAGTACGCGCCCTTACTACGCCGGCTTATCGCCGGCGAGCGCCTTAGCGAAGACGACGCCGCGTCCATGATGGGCGAAATCATGGACGGTTCTTTTACGGCCGTGCAATCGGCCGGGTTGCTTACGGCGCTCGCAATGCGCGGCGACCATCTTCCGACGGTCGCGGGCGCGGCGCGGGCCATGCGCGATCGCAGTCTCCACGTCGAGCACGACCTGCCCCTGGTCGTCGACGTCGTCGGCACGGGCGGAGACGGCGCCAACACCATCAATATTTCCACGATCACCGCGCTCACGGTCGCGGCCGCAGGCGTACCTGTCGGCAAACATGGCAACCGCGCGGCGTCGAGCGCGTGCGGCAGCGCCGACGTCTTGGAAGCGGGCGGCATGGCGATCGACGTCGAGCCCGAACGCGCGGCGCAGATGTTGCGCGACGCCGGCTTCACGTTCATGTTCGCACCCCGCTACCATCCCGCCATGAAGAACGTCGCGCCGGTACGCCGCGAACTCGGCGTGCGAACCATTTTCAACGTGCTCGGTCCGCTCACCAATCCGGCCCGCGCCACGCATCAAGTGGTGGGCGTCGCACGCGAGGAGCAGCTCGAATTGGTCGGCGACGTGCTTCGGGCCCTCGGCGTGCGCGCGGGCGCCGTCGTGCACGCGTCCAGCGGTATCGACGAGGTAGGCGGCGAAGGGCCGACTGCGGTGTACGCTTTCGACGAATCGGGAAGCAAACGCTGGACGATCGATCCGGCCGAATATGGTATTGCAGCGCCGCTGGAAGCAATCCGCGGCGGCTCGGTGGATGCGTGCAAAGACGCGTTCGACCGCATCCTTTCCGGCGAACGTTCGCCGCGAGCCGACGTGGTCGCGCTCAACGCCGGATTGGTTTTTACTGTGTGCGGGCGCGCACGCGATCTGAAGGAGGGTCTCGAACTGGCTCGCACGCTCTTGAAGGAAGGCCGCGCGGCGGCGGTCTTCGAGCGCGCAAAGCGGTTCTCGCATGGTTGACATTCTGCACCGCATCTACGATGCAAAAGCAGCAGCGCTCGCGCGTGAAGAAGCGCTCGAGCCTTACGAAACGATCCGCGCGCGCGCGCTGGAACGCAAGACCGGCCGACGTCCGTTTTTGAACGCGCTGCGCGCGTCGAGCGGGCCCGCCATTATCGGCGAGATCAAACGCGCGTCACCTTCGGCCGGACTCATTGCCAGAAACTTCGATCCGGGGGCCATTGCGCGGACGTACGACGCCGCCGGCGTGGATTGCATTAGCGTCCTTACCGAAGCCGACCACTTCCTGGGCGAGCTGCGATACTTGGATCTCGCGCGTGCGAGCAGCGCGCGTCCGCTGTTGCGCAAAGATTTTTTGAGCACGCCGTACCAGATCGCGCAGTCGTCGGCATACGGCGCCGACGCAGTGCTGCTCATCGTCGCCGGTTTGACCGACGAAGAGTTGCGCGCGTGCATGGCGGAAGCGGCGCTCTACGATCTCGACGTGCTGGTCGAAGTACACGACGCGACGGAGCTCTCGCGCGCTACTGCGCTGGGCGCGCAGCTGGTCGGCATCAACAACCGCAACCTGCGCACGTTCGAAACGGATTTGGCAGTGAGCGAGTATTTGCTTCCGCACGTCGCGGCAGATGCGATAGCGGTGAGCGAGAGCGGAATGCAAGGCCCGCAAGATATTCTGCGTCTGCACAAGGCAGGCGCGCGCGGCTTTTTGGTCGGCGAAGCGCTGATGCGTTCGGACGATCCTGCCGCGGCGCTCCGCGCGCTCAAGAACGCCGTCGAGGCGCCGGCGATCCGGTGAGAACGCGCATCAAGTTCTGCGGCTGCACGGAGCTGCAGGACGTGATGCTCGCGGTCGAAACCGGCGCGGACGCGATCGGCATGATCTTCGCGCCGTCCACGCGCCGCATAACCGAAAGCGCCGCACGCCATATCGCCGAGCACTTGCCGCCGTTCATTACGCCCGTGGGCGTATTCGTCAACCCGACGCGTGAGGACATCTTTCGCGCGCGCGACATCTTCCCCGATTTGGTGGTGCAATTGCACGGCGACGAACCGCCGAGCTTCGTCTCTTCCATCGACGGAAAAGTGCTCAAGACGATTCACGTCGCGCAGGACGCAGCGGACCCCGGCGCTATCGAGCGCGCGGCAAACGAGCATCCGCGCGCGATCCTGCTCTTCGACACCTCGGCGGGCGCGCAGCGCGGCGGCACCGGCCTAACCTTTCCGTGGAAAACCGTCGCTCCGGTGGCGCGCGCGCGCCAGGTGATCGTCGGCGGCGGACTGACGCCGCAGAACGTAACGCAGTGCGTGCGAACGCTGCGACCGTTCGGGGTCGACGTGCGCAGCGGCATCGAAACAGATTCTCGGAAAGACGCGGCGAAGATGCGCGCGTTCGTACAGGCGGTAAGAGAGAGCGATGCAACCTGATTCACGCGGCTACTTCGGCGACTTCGGTGGACGCTTCGTTCCCGAAGTGCTGGTCGCCGCATTGGCGGAACTCGAAGCGGAAGTGCAGTCGGCGTTCGCCTCACCGGCATTTTGGGACGAGTACCACGCGATTCTGCGCGATTTTGTCGGACGTCCCTCTCCCGTGTACGCCGCGCAGCGCTACGGCCGAAACAACGGCGGCGCGGCGCTAGCGTTCAAGCGCGAAGATCTAAACCACACCGGCGCGCACAAGATCAACAATACCGTCGGACAAGCGCTGCTTGCCAGGCGTATGGGAAAGAAACGCATCATCGCGGAGACGGGCGCCGGCCAGCACGGGGTCGCGACTGCAACGGTAGGCGCGAAGTTCGGCATACCGGTGGAAGTGTACATGGGCGCGCTCGACGTGGAACGCCAAGCGCTGAACGTGTACATCATGAAGCTGCTCGGCGCTACGGTGCATCCGGTCGAGGGCGGCACGCGAACGCTGAAGGATGCCACCAATGAAGCTTTCCGGCAATGGGCGGCTCGCGTGGACGATACGTTTTACGTGATCGGCAGCGTCGTCGGCGCGCATCCGTATCCGTATATCGTTCGCGAATTCCAAAAAGTCATCGGCGTGGAAGCGCGCCGGCAATGTTTGGAGCAATTCGGCCGGCTGCCCAGCGACGTTGTCGCGTGCGTGGGCGGCGGCAGCAACGCCATGGGTATCTTTGCCGGATTTCTCAGCGATACAAACGTTCGCTTGTGGGGCGTCGAAGCGGCAGGCGAAGGTTTGGAGAGCGGACGCACGGCGGCGGCGATCTCGGCCGGTAGCATCGGCGTGCTTCACGGATCGCGTTCGTATGTGCTGCAGACCGGCGAAGGTCAAGTGATGGAGACCCATTCGATTAGCGCGGGACTCGATTATCCGGGCGTAGGGCCCGAACACGCGCACCTTAAAGCGTCGGGCCGCGCGCAATACGTTCCGGTTACCGACAGTGAGGCGCTCGATGCGTTCTTCGAGTTCTCGCGCGACGAAGGGATCATTCCTGCGCTCGAGAGTTCGCACGCCATCGCCTTTGCGCGCAAACTGGCGCAGGAGCGCGGGCCGGACGATCTGATCCTGGTAAATCTGAGCGGCCGCGGCGATAAGGACATCGCCCAAGTCAGAAACATGCGCCGATGATCTTCAAACCCGGAAAGTGCGCGTTCGTTCCGTATTTGATGGCGGGCGATCCCGGCATGGAGACGACGGCGCTTTTGCTGGACGCGATGGCGCAGGCCGGCGCCGATGCGATCGAGCTGGGCATTCCGTACGGCGATCCGCTCGCCGATGGGCCGACGATAGCAGCGGCAGGCGTGCGCGCTCTGGCAAACGGCACGACGATCTCGCACGTACTGGAAGCTGTCCGTGCGACGCGGACGCCGCATGCGCCGCCCGTAATCTTGTTCACGTACTTCAACCCGATCTACCGGTACGGTGTCGAGCGCTTCGCGCGCGATGCGGCGCGGGCAGGCGCATATGGCGCGATCGTTCCCGACGTTGCGCTGGAAGAGGCTGAGGGACTGCGTGTTGCGTTGGAACGCGAGGGCTTAGTGCTTCCGCTGCTCGTTGCGCCCTCGACGCCGCGCGAGCGCGCTGCGCGCATAGCGCACGCATCCGGCGGCTTCGTCTACGTCGTCTCGCGGTTAGGAGTCACGGGTGCCGGAGCAGCGCCGGATTTCCGTCCGCTGCACGATCAAATCGCCATGTTGCGAGAAGTGACGGAGAAACCGCTGGCGGTGGGATTCGGTATCAGCACGCCCGCTCACGTGCGGGAAGTTCGCGGCATCGTCGACGGCGTGATCGTCGGAAGCGCCATCATCGATGCATACGCCGGCTACAGCGGTGAAGAAGCCGCGTCCCGCGCCGCCGCGTACTTGCGCACGCTAACCGGCGCTGCCGTGGTGTAACGCGCAGACCAGCGCGACCACCTTCGGACTCGCCGGCGTTGCCGGCGGCCGCAGCACCCACATCTCCGTTATTGGCGCGAGGCGCTCGTCGATGAGCGCGTAGGCCGCATCCGTGCGATTTCCGATCGCCATCTGCTCGGTCGCGCGCCAGAGCGTCGCCGTTGCATCCGTCGTGAGCGCCGCATGTTCGTGCATGCCCGCGTGCGCGCAAATGCGCGTGCCACGGCGGCGCAGGTCCGTGAGCGGCCGCAACGCGCCTTCCGCATACAGATGCACCGGCAGGATCTCGATCGTTTCGAGATGCCCGATCACCTCCGGCCAACTGAGCGAGGGTATCATTTACGAGCGTACCCACTCCGCGCCCGGCTTTATGGAACCCGCCGCTCGCTAACCCGCAGCGAGGGTAGGGGGAAGCGCGTAACCGTCCGAAGGGGTTTGCGGGTTAAGACTAAGCGTACCGCATCACAGGAGAGAGTTACTTGAGCACCACCGTCGAACGCCTGGCGCCGTTTTCGAACGAGCCGATTAAAACGTACACCGATCCCGCCGACGTCGCCGCCATGCAGGCGGCGCTCGCATCGGTCAAAGCCGGGTTCGGCAGAACGTATCCGCTGCTGATCGACGGCGAGCGCATCGAGACGAAGCATCAAATTCCGTCGCTTAATCCGGCCAATCCGGCTGAAGCGATCGGACACGTCGCCGCCGCATCGCGCGAGCAGGCTAACCGCGCGATCGAGATCGCGCACGAGCGCTTCCAAACGTGGAAGAACACGAGTGCGGAAGAGCGCGCCAACTTTCTGTTTAAGGCCGCCGAACTCGCGCGCGAGCGCCGTTTTCATTATAACGCGCTGATGGTGTACGAAGTCGGCAAGAGCTGGGTGGAAGCAGACGCCGATACGGCCGAAGCGATCGATTTTATGGAGTTCTACGCACGCGAAGCGCTGCGCTACGCCGGCAAGCATGCGGTGACGCCGATTCCGGGTGAAGACAACGAGCTGCGGTATATTCCGCTCGGCGCCGGCGTTGTGATCCCGCCGTGGAACTTCGCGTTTGCAATTATGGCCGGCATGACGTCGGCTGCGCTCGTCACCGGTAACACCGTCGTGCTCAAGCCGTCGAGCGATTCCGCCGTTATTGCCGCGTGGTTCGTTGATTTGCTGCACGAAATCGGCGTGCCGAACGGCGTCGTGAACTTCGTTCCGGGCAACGGCAGCGAGATCGGCGATGCGATCGTGGAGCATCCGCTCACGCGCTTTGTGTCGTTCACCGGCAGTAAGGAAGTCGGCTTGCGCGTGAATGAACGCGCGGCCAAAACCGCGCCGGGCCAGAAGTGGATCAAACGCGTCGTTGCGGAGATGGGCGGAAAAGACTCGATAGTCGTGGCCGGCGATGCGGATATTGACGCTGCGGTCGATGGCGTCGCGGTCTCCGCGTTCGGATTTCAAGGACAGAAATGCTCGGCGTGTTCGCGCGCGATCGTCGATGCGTCCATCTACGATGAATTCGTCGAAAAGCTCAAAGCCCGCGTTGCAAAAATCACCGTCGGCGATACCAGCGACAAGGCGAATTGGATGGGCCCGGTCATCAACGAACGCGCCCTAAAGTCGATCTCGAAATACATCGAGACCGGCAAGAAAGAAGGCCGCCTGATCTGTGGTGGAAACCGCATCGGCGAGACCGGAAACTTCTTGGAGCCGACCGTCATTGCCGACGTTGCGCCCGACGCGGCGATCGCGCAAGAAGAGATCTTCGGCCCCGTGCTTGCCGTGATTAAAGCGCGCGACTACGATCATGCGCTCGAGATCGCGAACAATACCGAGTTCGGCTTGACCGGCGCGGTCTACAGCAAAGACGAGCGCAAACTCGAACGCGCGAAAGAAGAGTTTTTCGTCGGAAATCTGTACCTGAACCGTAAGTGCACGGGCGCGCTCGTCGGCGGCAATCCGTTCGGCGGATTCAACATGTCGGGTACCGACAGCAAAGCCGGCGGATCTGATTATCTGCTGCTCTTCCTTCAGGCAAAAGCGATCTCGAAGAAGCTCTAGCGTGCGCGAACTACGATTACTCCCCAAGGCGGACCGTCGTGTCCGCCTTGGTCATGCTTGGGTGTTCAGCAATGAGGTGGACGTCGCGCGCACGCCGCTCATTGCGTTCGATCCCGGCGAGCTGGCGCTGGTTCGAGACGCGTTCGGCAAACCCGTGGGGACGGCGTACGTGAATCCCGGCGCGCTTATCTGCGCGCGCGTTTTGAGCAGCGATCCGAAGGCGGACATCAATCTCGAATGGTGGACGGCGCGCATTAGACGCGCGGTCGCACTGCGCGATTCCGTCTACGCGACGCCGCATTACCGCGCGGTGTACGGCGAATCCGACGGCTGTCCGGGGCTCGTCGTGGATCGTTATGGCGACGTGCTGGTCGCACAAATGAATACTGCGGGAATCGTGCGCATGCGCGAGACGGTCATAGAGGCACTGCAGCGCGTAACCGGTGCCAAAGGCATTCTCATTCGTAGCGCGGGTTCCGTCCGGCAAATCGAAGGCATCGATGAATTCGACGAACCGGTGGGCGATGTGCCCGACGTGGCGGAAGTGCGAGAAGAGAACGCATCGTTCGCCGCGCCGCTGCGCAAGGGGCAGAAGACCGGCTACTTTTTCGATCAACGCGACAACCGTTCGCGTCTAGCCCGCTACGCGCGCGGTAGAAGCGTTTTGGACATGTACTCGTATATCGGCGCGTGGGGTGTGCGCGCGGCGCTTTACGGCGCTTCCGGCGTCACGTGCGCTGACAGCTCCGCGCTCGCATTGGAATACGCGCGTGAGAACGCTGCGCGCAACGGCGTGCGCGTCGAGACCGAAGAAGGCGACGCGCTCGAAATCCTTGGGCAATATGCGCGCGAGGGAAGAAAGTTCGGCGTGGTGATCGTCGATCCGCCGGCGCTCATCAAACGCCGGAAAGATGCGAATGCAGGGCAAGCGCTGTACGAACGGCTCAACCGTTTGGCGCTGCACGTTTTGGATCGCGACGGTATCTTAATTTCCTGTTCGTGCTCGCATCACTTAGAGCCGGCGATGCTGCAACGCGCGATTCTGGGTGCTGCAAAAGATGCCGGCAGGCGCGCGCAGATCCTCGAGCGTCACGCGCACGCACCGGATCATCCGATTCATCCCGCGATGCCCGAAACCGAATACTTGAAAGCGTTCTTCGTGCGCGCTTGATCTAACGGCGGCAGCAGATCTCGAGTTTGTTGCCTTCCGCGTCCTCGAAAAACGCCGCGTAATATCTCGGGCCGTACTCTTTGATGATTGCCGGCGCCTCGAACGCCGTAGCGCCGGCACTCCGCGCGACCTCCGCAAGGCGATTAACCTCCGCGCGGTCGCGCGCGCCGAACGCCACCCGCGTGCCGTTCGGCTTGTGCTTCGGATCGCCGGCGAGCCAGAAGAACGGCTCGGCTCCGGTTTCGCCGGGCTGATGATAGCCCGCGGACTCCGCGTCCTCATTCACCTTCGTGTAGCCCATTGCGGGAAGAAGTGCGTCGTACAGAGCGCGGCTTTTGGCAAAGTCGCTCACCCGGAAGTCGACATGATCCAGAAGCATTACGGGTTGCCTTTCCAGTCCGTTGTTACAGCACGCGTGAGATCGGAAGTTGGATGCCGGCCTCGCGCAGATAGGGATCGTCCGGACGCCGGACAGGCATGCGCAGGCGAAGTTCGATGTAATCGAATGCCAGGGGGACGCAGCGGTTGGGTTCACTCATGATTCTAACCTTTAATGTGGAAGTAACCTGTATTGATGCTACGGCGGGTACGGTAACTTGTCAATAGATTTTGCTGGTGATATTCTACTGGTATGGCAAGCACCGCCGCACCGGGCCGGCTCGAGAAGGTCCGCGAGTTTATTAACACCACCGAAATTGAGGCAGGCCGGGACCCGCTGAACGGACCCGACGATCTGGAGTCGTGGTGTAGCAAACAGGCGTGCACCATCGACAGCGCAGCTGAGGCCTCTACGCTTCGAGCGTTCCGCGAAAGCCTTCGCGCCGTGCTGGAAGCTGCGGATGAGGACGGACGTGCCGCTGCCTGGCAGGCCGTGGAACCGTTCGCTGCGCGGGCGGGTTATGGGATGCGCATCTCGCCGGACGGCGCGCCGGCCTTGGTCCCGCAAGGCACGGGGTACGCGGCGCTCATATCGGAGATCTTCGCGATCGCCTACGATGCGGTGCGGGACGGAACGTGGCAGCGTTTGAAAGCCTGCCGCAAGCAAAACTGCCGCTGGGCATTCTACGACCGTTCGAAGAACGGATCGGGCGCTTGGTGCAGCATGGCCGTTTGCGGAAATCGCATGAAAGCACAAAAGCGACGTTTGTCGCGCAAAAACGCGCCGGGAAAATAATTCCCAATTGTGCTTGACACCGCTACCCGCCCGCTGTAAGATGCTCTTCGTGACTCCGACGCCCACCGCGAAAAGCGAGGCCGCGAGGTCCGAACTGAAGAGGTTCGGCGTTGGTGTTCGTTCCTTGAAAACTGAACAGTGCAGTAGCGCATAAGTCTGTGGGTCTCTGAATCTGTAGACAGAGCGCCGAAAGGCGTTTTTTGTTTGCCGGTTTCTGAGAATTTTACTCAGTGGACTATCGGTTCCGTTCCACCGGTCCGTTAGAAAGCTGAGCGTACAAACTTTGTGATTAGCTCTTCGTTGGTCCACGCGGACCTGCGAAGGGTGGATAGATTCGCAATCTATCCTTATATAGTCAGCGAATATTTGAGAGCCAACTAAAGACGGCTCCATAAAATTTTTTATGGAGAGTTTGATCCTGGCTCAGGACTAACGCTGGCGGCGTGCCTAACACATGCAAGTCGAGCGGGGTAGCAATACCCAGCGGCAGACGGGTGAGTAACGCGTGGTCAACCTTCCGTTGAATGGGGGATAACTAGCCGAAAGGTTAGCTAATACCGCATACGATCTTTTGAAGGCATCTTTAAAAGATGAAAGGAGCAATCCGTTCAACGACGGGACCGCGTCCCATTAGCTAGATGGTGGGGTAATGGCCTACCATGGCGACGATGGGTAGCTGGTTTGAGAGAGCGACCAGCCACACTGGGACTGAGAAACGGCCCAGACTCCTACGGGAGGCAGCAGTGAGGAATTTTCCGCAATGGGCGAAAGCCTGACGGAGCGACGCCGCGTGTGGGAAGAAGGCCTTCGGGTCGTAAACCACTGTCGAAGGGGAAGATATTGACGGTACCCTTGGAGGAAGCCCCGGCTAACTACGTGCCAGCAGCCGCGGTAAGACGTAGGGGGCAAGCGTTGTTCGGAATTATTGGGCGTAAAGCGCTCGTAGGCGGGACTGGAAGTCCGTGTTGAAAGACCTCGGCTCAACTGAGGGACCGGCGCGGATACTCTAGTTCTTGAGGCAATCAGAGGGTGATGGAATTCCCGGTGTAGCGGTGAAATGCGTAGATATCGGGAGGAACACCAGTGGCGAAGGCGATCACCTGGGGTTGTTCTGACGCTGAGGAGCGAAAGCTAGGGGAGCAAACGGGATTAGATACCCCGGTAGTCCTAGCCGTAAACGATGGATACTAGGTGTATGTGGTATCGACTCCATATGTGCCGTAGTTAACACAATAAGTATCCCGCCTGGGGAGTACGGCCGCAAGGTTAAAACTCAAAGGAATTGACGGGGGCCCG
>JAICWY010000018.1 GCA_025934645.1 Vulcanimicrobiia bacterium | reverse complement strand
GATGGTGTACCGCTACCTGGCCGAGCAAGTGTACGAACAGCTCAGCGACGTAGAGCGCCAGCTGCTACATCTTGCGGCTTACATGCCGGTGATCGACGTTGAGCTTTTGGTTGCGGCAGGTTTCCCCGACGCATATGCACTCCTCGAACAACTTCGCAAGCGCACGGCGTTCCTGAGTATCGAAGGAGAGCGCACATACCGCTGCCACGACCTGTTCCGTGAGTTTTTGCAGTACCAGGTTGAACGCATGGGCGGTGCGATATGCTCAGCGGTACAATATAAAGTTGCCCAAGTCTTGCGTGATTACGGATGTATAGCAGCCGCATTACGTATTTACGCGAGGTTGAGAGCCATAGATGAAGTCCGCGATATCCTTGCGGGGATGGGGTTTGAGCTGCTAGATACGGGATTGTCCGATGCCGCGTCAGCCGCCATTGAAGTTCTCCCGCAAGCCATCGCTAACGGCGACCCGGCAATCTTACTGATCCGCGCGTCCATTGAGAAGAACCGCGGTCATTTCGATCGCGCGGAGAAGCTCTTAACAGCTGCGACCGATGTTGCGCAGGATCCGCTTACTACAGCGCACATAAAACTGCGCCAGGCAAATTTGTGGTTCGAGCAGGTCCGTGATGTATCGTCTGTTTTAAACACGCTTAGCCTTGCCGATCTGCCGGTTGATATGCAAGCGACGGCCATCGGGTATCTACTCGCATCGCATGCCTTAAATGGGCGCGAGACGGAAGCAATGGCCCTTTTCCCTGTGGCTTGCCGCCTTGCGGTTGAAGTAGAATCGGACTTAGAACGTGCGCGATTATATCACCGGTGCGGTATAGCGGCGTATGCGCTTCTGAAGCCGCTTGAAGAAGTTGAAGCATTTTTTCATCAGGCCATTGCGGTAGCAGATAGGGGCGGGTATTTCGTTACAAGTACTGCCGCAATAGGCGCGCTCGCTGAAATACGCGTTGTCTATCACGATGACTATGAGGGCCGGGCTGTTATCGGGGAGAAGGCCCTTGCGGCTGCCGAAAAGGCGGGCGACGCCTTCTCGATGGAAAGCGCACTAGTTCGCGTTATAAACGCGTACTGCGATCTAGGGGAGTTTGATCGCGCCGCACGCTTTTTCGAGCAGCTTGGGCAGTGGAAGATTCACGGGCTCGGGCGGAGTGGGTGGACGGCAGCATGCCGGGCAATGTTCGCGGCGGTTGATGGGCGTTTCGAGGACGCCTACGATTTCATCGGATCGTCGAAAAACAGTTGTAGCTTCGACAAGGTCCTGAATACCTCAATGCGTGCGCTATACGCGTTAAGCGCCGGAAGAACCCAACTGGCTGTCCCATTATGCGATGACGTATCGCTGCAACTAAGAAGTGGCGGCTTCGCGACCCTTCACGCAAAGGCGTGCGCGGAGGTTGCGCGTCTTATTGCCGTGATTGTCTATGCCTATGGAAAGCAACCGCACCGTGCGCGCGAGCTTCTCCTACAGCCATCCATCGTTGTTACGGCCTATACGAAGCCTCTGCAAAGTTTGGCGCAGTCTGTGGTTCAATCGTCCGGTCGTCTTAATAAAAGCGACGTTCGCGCGGCGGCGGAAGGGATGCGCGAAGCGGGACGCGGCGGTATAGCAGCGGTTCTTGATGCAGCATTACCTAAATTCGTCACTTGCGAGCAAAATGTCCCTTTGTCGCCGGCGGAAGCCGCAATCTTACGCGCACTGGACTTGGGATGCTCGCCAAAGCAAATCGCATTCTCAACAGGGCGGAGTGTCCACACGGTTCGGACTTTGATCCAGCGCGCAGTGGAGAGATTGGGATGCAGTGGACGACAGGAGGCGTTGGCGATGGCGCGGCGCATGGGGATGCTTGACTCGCGTCCCGAGCAGGATGCACCTTTGCCGGCGCGTAAGGCAAGCGAGCTATGATCCGGCCTGTTGCGGCTGATGGCAGAATCGAAACGGGTGGAGTATTCACCCCGATTCACCGGCCGCGCGTCGTCGAGCGAATTCAGTCTGCTGCTACACAGCGGATTGTATTAATCATTGCCCCGGCCGGATACGGAAAGTCTGTAGCACTTCGGGAGTATCTCTCTACGGTGAGTGAGACTCATGTTCGGTATGACGTGCGTGATGAACACTCCACGCTGCTTGGCTTCATCCGAGGCTTTGCCGATGCCGTTCACGAGGTCGCGCCGGATGCCCGGAAGACGGTTTCGATCGCGTATGAAAAAAGCTGCTCGTCGAGGACGCCCGGCACCGATCTCGCGATGTGGATGCATGCGCACATAAAGACATTCTCGGGCGTTGTCGCCATCGATGATCTGCACATCGGCGAGTCAGATCCGGAAATCACGAAGTTCGTCATTTCCCTGATTCAGAGAACGCAGGGACGCACGCGTTGGGTTATTGCCTCACGTTCCACATTGGATTTGCCGGTCGGAACGTGGCTTGCTTACGGCGAAATGGATCTCAACGTTGACGAACAGGACTTGCGGTTCACACTCGATGAGGCGCGACAAGCTGCAAGGGCATCGCGAGTTGGTGTTCGCGACGAAGAATTGACGGACATACTTTCGATGACGGAAGGATGGCCAACTGCGCTCAGTTTCGCGCTGCGTACTTCGACTCGCTCGATTGACTTGAGGAACATTTCCGCAAACACGCGCGAAATGGTTTACCGATATCTAGCCGAGCAAGTGTACCAAGCACTGGGCGACGATGAAAGGGACCTTTTACATTTTATAGGGTACCTGCCGGAGATCGACCTTGAAGTGCTTCGATCTGCGGGCTATAGAAAAGCGCGTGCGATCGTCGAAAGTTTACGCGACCGCGTCGCCTTCATTTATCCTGATCGGCCCGGCGTTTATAGATGCCACGATCTCTTTCGCGCGTTCTTGCAACACCAGCTGGAGCTTGAGGGCGATGCCGCGGTAGATGCAATGCGCAGGCGCGTGGCTGAGGCGTTGGAAAACGTCGGTAAACCGGAAGCCGCGTTATCAATTTATGCCGACGCCGGTGCGGATTCCGAGATTTTGCGCCTTTTGGAAAGCCGTGGATTTGCACTCGTGGAACAGGCGCACGAGGACGTCGTAAGCGTGGCCATCGGCGCCTTACCTTACGAGGCACGCGCATCGCATCCAACGATTTTAGCTCTTCGCGCAGCGAAAGAGGCCAGCGCGGGTCGCTTCGATAGGGCAGAGTCGCTTTTCGGACGTGCGATAAGTCACGCAAAAGATAATGCGCTCTCCGCAGAGCTGTCCGCCAAATTGAGCGCAATCCTCTTTAACCAGGGCAAAGACATCATCGCATTGCTAGAACCTTTGACCGGTTTGCAATTACATGAAGCCACGAAGGCAAGTATCATCAGTTGGCTGGCCGCGGCTTATGCCGTTACGGGGCGCGTCGAAGAAGCGGAAAAGGCGATTGCAGAGACCGAGTTATTCGCGTCTACGGTAGATTCCGATGAGCTTCGTGCCAGGCTTTTTCATCGACTCGGCATCGCTTCGATGGCGCTCAAGATGCCGCTCGAACGAGTCGAATCCTATTACTCTCGTGCGCAGTCTCTCGCCGCAAACCAAGGCGTATATCTGGTCGCGGCTGTTGCGCTTGGCGGTCTAGCGACAGCCTTCGCACTTTACGAAGATGACGTAACGAAATATGTTTGGTACGCCCAGCAAGCGATAAACGCGGCGTCCAAAGCGGGCGACCGTTTTTCAATGCAGACATCCTTACTTCAGCTTATTAACGCGGAAGTGCGCAGAGGTAACGCCGACCGTCTTCCCGCGTTAGAACAGCAGTTTGCTTCGGTTGCGACATCCGATACGAGCCGGTTATTCTATATTGTTCCGGCGCGCGCCATGATGTGCGCATGGCAGGGCAACTTTGAAGAAGCTCACCGGCAGATGTCGACGGTCGCAGACCGGAGTTTTTATAACTTTGACCGCGCGTTTAATGGTGCAATTCAATCTATTTATGCTGCCGCCGCCGGTGCCAGAGAGAGCGCAGTCGAGATTAGCGCACGTGTCATCGATGACATAGCCGAACAAGACTTCGACTATCTTTATGGCCAACGTCAGGCTGAAATCGCGCGTTTACTTTGCGCGGTAGCCCAGGCGCTGTGCGGGCGCGTGGCGCTTGCGGCCCGGATCTTGGGTCGTCGACCAATTATCGATGGGCCGCCGGTAAGTGCGGTACGTGATGCGGTTGTCGCCGTCATCAGGGCGTGTAAGGCGCCGGGCGGTGATGAGGTTACCGAAGCACTGGCGAGCCTTCATAGCGTCGGTTATGGCGGCATAGCCCGAGTCTTGCAAGGGGCAGTCGCGCGTTGCCTCGCCGAGCAACCGGAAGGCGATATGCTTCTCACCCCCTCTGAGCGCTCCATCCTGACGGCCCTCGCGCAAGGCCAAAGTCCAAAGGACATTGCGCTCGAGACCGGTCGGAGTGTCTACACTGTTCAAGCGCACATTCAGAACGTCATTAAGAAACTTGGGTGCAGCGGACGCCATGAGGCACTAAGCGTCGCCCGAAAACGAGGTCTCGTAGGATAAATGCTCAGTTCGTAGGTCCATGTACCTACTGCTGGCATTGTCCTAATCAATTTTAACTAGAGACCAACGGCGGCTCAGCGGCTATCCTGTGGATAAGACTTCTCTCTTATTCAAGGAGCCAATTTACACATGTACGCGAGCCGCATCTCTTCGATTTCCGTCGTTCCGGTCGGTGGTGCCGTTTCAGTTGTCCCGGTTGGCGGTGCGATGTCGGTCGTGCCCGTTGGCGGGGCCTAGAGCACACCCGGTTCTTCCCCTGGGAGCCCCTTAAACATGGATGTACATACGCTGCCTGGTGCCGCTAAGGCCCTCTCCGGCGACCTCCGCCGGCTGACAAAACTCGTAGTCGAGCACCTCCAAGAGCCCAGCCTGCTGGCTGACCCCGCACTGGAATCCTCGATGGAGTTGCTGCTCGATCGGCTGTGCCTCTCGGTACAACTCGCAAAACCGGTCGGTCTGGCCACGTGGGCAATCCGCGAAGGCCGCCGCATCGGCTCGTCACGCACCGCCGAACTGGCAAATGCTTGCGCGCACGTCATAGCGGGTGAATCCGAGCGCTTCTCGATCGACCACGGCCGCCTGCTGGCGTTCCTGGAAGTCTTGAAGACGGACATCCACTCGGCGCTCTCCGCCCTGGATGAAGACAATGCGCAGCCGCGCTCGAGCATGTCCGACAGCGCCCTCGCGCTGCTAGCGATGCTCGGCGAGCGCGACTCGCAGACGTGCTGCCATTCCAAAGCCACCGGCGAATGGAGCCGGCGCCTGTGCGTCGCACTGGGACTGCCGAAAGAGCAGTCCGAGTACATCGAACTCTGCGCCGTGCTTCACGACATCGGCAAAATTTCCACGCCCGAGGCCATCCTCTTCAAGCCCGGGCCGCTGGAATCGCACGAGTGGGAAGTCATGCGCGATCACGCGGCGGCGGGGCAGCGCATTCTCAACCAAATTCCAAGCCTCTCGCGCTGCGCCGGGATCGTCCGCGCGCACCACGAGCGCTGGGATGGGCTAGGCTACCCCGACGGGTTGGCCCGCGAGAACATTCCGTTTGAGGCGCGCGTCGTTGCCGTCGCGGACGCGTTCCACGCTATGATCAGCGACCGTCCGTACCGCAAAGCGATTGCGCCGCGCCGCGCGCTCGAGATTTTGGAAAGTGGCCGGGGCACCCAGTGGGACCCGGCCGTCGTGGACGCGATGCTCAGTCTGTTCAGCCGCTCGCGCAAATCGGCGCAAGACGCCGAGCCGCGCCGCGCTTCGACTGCATAGCGAAAGCTCATATCGGGTCGTGGGCTAGAGCGCGCCTTTCCCCCAAGGCGCGCTCTGCATTTGTGCCAGACATATGTCACGCGCAGGCCCCATGATGCCGGTATGGACTACATCATCGGAGCGGGAGCCATCTTGGAAAGCGGAGAGTCCGGGAGCATCACGCCCGCAACGCTTCACGCGCACGTGGACGGGGCGCTAGCCCAGCGCGTACAGGTCGCCGCAGTCGACTTCGATTCGGCCAGCGCTCATAGCCTCAAGCGGCTGCTCATCATCGGCCAAGGCTGGAACGCCGCCCGTTTTCGCAGCAACGTTACGGATAAGCTGCGTGCGCGGCGCGAGTGCACTCTTGCGGACGTGCTGCGCACGCTTGCAGAGGCAGCCGGGGCGAGCGAGGTGCATCTCTTCGCACATTGGCTGCCGGACGAGGCAACCTGCGCGGCGCTGGCGCAAAGCGGAATCTCGCTGCTGGTCCATCCGCTCGAAAGCATCGAGGCCGCCTCGCTCGTCTCCGCGCAGCGCCGACAGTACTGGAAGGCCGCTTAATAGGCACAGCCCGGTCCAAGGGTTTGCAGCGACCATCTACAGTAGAATGTTGGACATGCAACCCGCCCGCGTCGCGGTCGTCGATGACGATCGCTTTGTCCGAGAAATGCTCGAAATGGGCCTGAGCCGCGAAGGCTACGTCGTGCGCACCGCGTCCGACGGTCAAGGCGCGCTCGAACTGGTGAAGAGCTGGGACCCGGAAGTCATCGTGCTCGATATCATGATGCCGAAGATCGACGGCATCACGCTATTGCCGCGCCTGCGCGAACTCTCGCAGGCCCCGATCCTCATGCTTACTGCAAAGGGCGAAACGTCCGACAAAGTCGCGAGCCTGGGCGCCGGCGCCGACGACTATCTCGTCAAGCCGTTCGATTTCGAAGAATTGATTGCGCGCCTACAGGCGAAACTGCGCCGACCGCAACTCATCGAAGAAGAAGTGCTGCGCTGGCACGGCGTCACGATGAATCCTACCACGCGCGAGGTGTGGCGCGATCGCGAGCCGGTCGATCTCACACAGCGCGAATTCGATTTGCTCGCCGTCTTCATGCGAGAACCGCGCCGCGTGTTCAGTAAAGATCATTTGCTCGAACTGGTTTGGGGGCACGACTTCGAAGGCGGCCCGAACATCGTCGAAACGTATATTTCGTATCTGCGCGCCAAACTCGACAGGCAGGATGCGTCCTCGTTCATCCGCACGGTCAGAGGCGTGGGATACGGCCTCGCACAATGAGCCGTTGATGCGCCAATCCCTCGCCTCCCGCAACGCGACGCTTTATGCGTCGCTTCTGGGCGTTACGGTGCTGCTCGTCATCATCGCGTCGTCGATCGCGCTCATCTACGAACTCGCCGGCTTCAGCAGCGACATCATCATCGCCAAGCACGAAGAAGCGCGTTTCTTGGCCGCGCGGTATCAGGATGAAGGCATGACGCTTGCCGAAGCGGCGCCGCGGATCACCAACGCGCTCAGCGGAATCGGTTTGCACGTTGCGATCTACGATGCGAAAGGACGCTTCTTAGGCGGCGATCGAGACGTGCATCCCGAGATTCTGCAGCGCGTTTTGCGCGGGAAAGTCCGTCTTCCATCGCCTGCGCGCGTCGGCGAACCGATGGAAGCCTCGGGTAGCGCGCGTCCGCACAGGGCGCCTCCGCGGCCGCCGCACGATTGGTGGCGCATCACCGCCGTTCAAGGCGGCTACGCCGCGTTCGATGCGTCGGATTGGATCATTTTCATGAATCTGATCCCATACTGGTGGATTATCATCGGCATTGCCGTCGCCGCAATTGCCGGCTCGTGGTTTGCCGGACGCTTCTACTCGCGTCAAGCACTCGCTCCGCTTAACGAAGTGACCGGTTCGCTGCAAGCGCTCGCGGAAGGCGACTACACGCAGCGCCGCTTCATCACCGCGCGCGGCGACGAAATTGCCGCACTCACCGAAGCCTACAACGACGCCGCAGCCGGCGTTGCGTCGGCCATGGAAGAACGCCGCGGCACCGAAGCGCGCATGCGCCAATTCGTCGCCGACGCGGGACACGAATTGCGAACGCCGCTGACCGTGATTGCGGGTTACATCGACGTGCTGCGCCGCGGCGCGCTCGACGAGCCGAAAGTCGCCCGGCAGATCCTGGGCACGATGGCGCTCGAAAAAGAACACATGCGCGGGCTCATCGACCGGTTGATGCGCCTTGCGCGACTCGATTCCGAGTCGCCGCCGGAGCGCGCGGCCATCGATGTTTCGGAGTTCCTGCGCGATCAGGTCAATGCGGCGCGCCGCCTCGACGAACAGCGGCAGATCGATTACAGCGTCGATGGCGTGCGCGAGGTGGTGGGCGATCGTGCGGAACTGGGCGAGGCCGTTTGGAACGTGCTCGAAAACGCGCTCAAGTATGCGCCGGGCGCGCCCGTGCACTTACGCGCGTATCGCGACGACGGCGCGACCGTCCTTAGTGTTCGCGACGAGGGACCGGGCATGAGCGAGTCCGAGCGTCTGCACGCGTTCGAGCGCTTTTACCGCGGCGACGTCCGAGGGGAGATTCCCGGCACGGGGCTGGGACTTGCGATCGCCAAACGCGCGGTCGATCGCGCGGGCGGCAAGATCGCCATCGACAGCGCTCCGGGGCGCGGAACCACGGTTTCGATTAGATTGCAGTGAGGGCGGCGCGGCTCTCAGTCTTCTTTAAACGTGGTCGTGGTACATAATCTGGTGACTATGCGCCGTTTGCTCGTCTTTATCTGTACCATCGTGCTCGCGCTCGGCGCGGTGCCCGCGCTCGCTCAATCCGATACCGGCGAGATCAACATCGCCGTTCAGGACGCCGCCACGAAAAAGCCGGTCGTGCTTGCGCGCGTCATGCTCGACGGCCCCGTGATGACCAGCGAATTCACCGGCGATAACGGCAAGGTGCGCTTTACCGACGTCCCGAGCGGGATCTACCGGGCGCGCGTCTTCGCGCGCGGTTTCCAAGCCGTCACGTCGGAGAATTTCGAAGTCATCGACGGCCGCAACGTAACCGTGACCGTCGCGCTTGCGCTCTCGCAAGGACCGCTGAAGACGATCGCATCCGCGGTCGTTAAATCCACGGCAACGATTTCGACGAGTTCGATCTCCGGCGATTCGGCGCAGCGCAAGCTCTCGGATACGCTTGCCGATGCGCTCGGAAAGCTTTCCGGCGTAACGGTATCGACGTCGAGCACGGACTCGGACGCAACGCAAACGGTCTCGTTGGAAGGGCAAGATCCCAGCCAGACGCAGATGTCGCTGGACGGCATTCCGATGAACGCGCCGGGCATGGCGGGCGATCTGCGCATGATGAACAGCGATCTCTTTAGCGGCGCAAGCGTTTCGTTTGGGCCGCAGATCGGCGGGCTTGCCGGAGGCGTGAACTTCCGGTCTCTCGATCCGACGCTTTCCTGGCAGAGCGCGTTCTCGCTATCTGTGGGCAGCAACGGCAAGAATAATTACTCCGCCGCCGAGACCGGTTCGCTCGGGAAACTGGGCATCGCAGCGATGCACACGTACCGCACCTCGCCCAGCCTGCTGGACGGCATGCAATTTCTGGATACGAGCGGCCTGGATTATACGCACGAAGGCGACCGGCAGCAGATCGGCTCGCTGGTAAAACTGCGGTACCAGCTGGACGAAGCGCAGACGCTTACGGGCATGTACTCGCACTCGAGCAGCGGATCGCAGCTGATTTGCACGCAGGATCTCGGTCCGCTACCGTGCGGTTACGGTCCGGGCAACAGTTACGATACGAGGTTCGATCTCTATTCGCTCACCGATAACGCCCTGGTCGGCGCGACCCAACTGCAGGGCTCGTTCTTCGGTTCGCGTTCGAACTCGACGCGCGATCTGCTCGACCGTTTCATCGGCGGTGTCGCCGCGCCGACCGGCTCGCAGCAAACCAGCAGTTTCGGCGGCTTTTCGCTCAACGCAACGCTCCCGGCGCAGCAGCGCCATACCATCTCGGTGAACGCGTACGCGACCAACAGCAACAGCCGGTTCACGCCGCTCAATGCAGCCGCGGCGCCGTACACCTTCCCCGGCCAAAGCGCAAGCTATGCGGCAATAAGCGTCAACGATTCAATCCGCTCGAACACCAAATTGCGCTTCAACGACTCCATCGGCATCAGCCATGCGAGCAATGCGCCTTCGTCGTTGCTGGTGGGCGTCGGCGGGAACTGGCAGCCGACGGCGAGTGATTCATATGCGTTCTCCTACAACGTGGGCGGCGTTGCGCCGCACGCCGGCCGCCAGGGTTTCCTCAGCGATCCGGGCCAGCTGCGCATCGATTGCAACGGTAATGTCGCGTTCGGCAGTGCTCCCGGCGACGAGCCCGGTGCGAGTTCCTCGAATTCGGCCCGGCTGAGCTACTCGCATCGCAGCAACGCAGGCCTGATCGGCGCTTCGCTTTACCGCCAAGCGCAGAACGACGTCGTGCTGCCTGTGGAAGTGAACGGCACGGCTCTGGGCGGCATTTTTCCGCCGGATTACTGGAACCAGGTGCAAAACGTTTACGGCAGCTCGTGCGGCAGCACGATGGCGTTCGGACCGCAGAACGTGTACTACACCACGCCGATCGCCGGCGTAAAGCGCGTGTACGAAGGCGCGCATCTGAACGGCTACTTCACCCTCGGCAATTTAGTCGTGCAGCCGTACTACGATATTCAAGTCGCTAAAGCACTCAGCAGCGATCCGCGGTTCGTCAATCCATATGCCATCACGATTTCCGGCGCGCAGCTTCCCAACGTACCGCTGCACCGCGCGGGCATCACGCTCGACTATAAAGCGCCGCATTCCATTCTGGAATGGCTCGCCGAAGCGAATTATACCGGCGCGAACAATCCACAGAATCTTCCGGCGTACACCACGGTCGATGCAGGCGTGAGCGCGAACCTGCAGCGCGGCACGCTCACCTTCGCCGCGAGCAACATTTTCAATCAATACGCCGGCGTGTTCTCCGGGCCTCAATTCGCAGTTCCATATACTGCCGCCAACGGCTCGCAAATCGCGACAATCGCACGGCCGAATACGCCGCGACAACTCTCGGTCACCTATACCGTGCGCTTCGGGGAGAACGTGCAGCCGATTACAAATCCGCGCCTCGGCGCGGCGGCGGGCGGTGAAGGCGGCCCGGGCGGCGGCCGACGCGGTTTCAGGGAATTGCTCTCGCCCTTACCGTCAACGCCGCCGGCGGATCCGCTCGCGCTCAACGCCTCGCCGCTTTGCACTGCCGACGCGCAGAAGACGGCGCAGCCCGTCCTCCAGGGCCTAAAAGCGTACGCCGCGCAGATCGAAGCGGCAAAAACCGCCGCAGGGTATCCCGACACGATGCCGCCTGCCAATGTTCCCGGCGTGAGCGTCACGTATCACGGACTGAAATCGACGTATGCGCTCAATATTACGCTCAAGCAAGGATCGCAGTTGCGTCCGCTCAT
Organism: Vulcanimicrobiia bacterium; assembly: GCA_025934645.1. Taxonomy (GTDB): domain Bacteria; phylum Vulcanimicrobiota; class Vulcanimicrobiia; order Vulcanimicrobiales; family Vulcanimicrobiaceae; genus JAICWY01. The sequence continues at coordinate 26,851 of JAICWY010000018.1, read as the reverse complement.
CACCTGCGCGACGCTGCACCGGGCAGATCAGCAAACCGCGCAGCAACGCGGCTTGTTCGTCGAGCAGAACGCCGGCATGTTCTTCCGGCCCAGCGTGACCTTCATGCCCTCCGCCGGCCTCTACTTCGTGCAACGTCCGCCGCAGGCCGGCGCCGAGAGTTTCCGCGTCTACAAGTTGCCCACAGCGCAGCCTTCGGCGCCGTTCGCGCTGCGCGCCAATGCGCCGAGTTGCACGGGCGAGATGCGGACGCTGGCCACGCGGATGCTCGATGAACTGCAGACGCACTTTGCAAAAGGCGGCGCCGCGCCGGATTGGACCATCGCGGCCCATACGGCGGCGGCCGGCACCTGGTACTCGCTTGAACCGTCCGACATAGGAGGCGTGCCCGCTCTTCTGAACTGCGGCCACGTGTCGTCGGCGTCGAAAGATGAGTTGGTGAAATTGGGTTGGGACGGAGCGGCAGTGCCTTCCCTGAACTACTCGGTCAAGTTGGGGCTTTACATGGTAACCCCGCAAAGGCGGGCACCGCAGGGCCGAGAATAAGCCTGTGCGATGCTTCGCAATGTCGTAGCCTGCTGCGCGATCGTCTTAGCATTCGACGCCGTCGCGTCATCCATAGCGAAAGGCTTGGGCTTTGCCTACAGCTCCTTCATGCTGCCCGAATTCGCCATGTACGTGATCATCGGTTACGTGCTCCAGCGCCGCGCCGGCTTCGGCGCGCCTACAATGGTTCCCGTGCTCGTTGCCGCATGCGTCGAATCGACGTTGGGCTGGTGGCTCTCGATTGAAATCGGCGTCGGCCGCCGTCCGATGGATTTCGGACTCACCGTCTTCAGCGCCCTAACCTCCACGTTGCTGTTCACGGCGCTGGGCGCGCTTGGAATGTGGGCGGCCTACGGCTTCAGGCGCGCCTCCAAGAATTCGGACGTCGCCTGATCCGCTTCGAACCACGAGTGCCACCGGAGAAATCCGTGGATGTCGTTGGGGATGACGTACTCTTCGTACGGCACGTGCGCTAGACGCAAGCGCTGCACCAAATCCACCATTTGATGAAAACGCACGTTGCGATCGTCGTCGCCCTGGATCAATAGCACGGGCGATTTCCACGTGGAGACGTAAGCATCGGGCGATGACAACCAGGCGGTTTTCAAGAAACGCTGCTTATCCGGTTGCTGATAGCGTTGTTCCGTTGCACCGAACCACTCCGGAAACATCGTCCAATCGTGAACGCCGTGCCAGTCTACGCCGGCTTTAAAAATGTTCGAATTCTTCGCTAGCGCCATCGCGGTCAAATAGCCGCCGTACGATCCGCCCCAGATGCCGATGCGTTTAGGATCGACGCGCGGATCGCGTTGTAAAAACTGCGCGCCGGCGAGCACGTCTTGGTATTCCGAGGCGCCCGAGGGACCGGCGTGCGGCGGATGGTGGAAATCGTGTCCGTAGCCGATGCCCAAACGGTAATTCACGGAAAGCACAACGAAGCCGTGGTTGGCGAGATACTGATTTTCGCCGTAGCCGTACGCATAATAATCCATGTAATGCCACGTCGTGAGCATTTGACGCGGCGGGCCGCCGTGCACGAAGATCACGCCGGGTTTTTTCGCGGCGCCGCCTTGCGGCACGAACAGCTGACCGTGAACCAGCGTGCCGTCTTTTGCGCGGAAGGACACTTCTTGTGGCACGACCATGCTTGCCGATGGAAAATCTTTCGGAATTCGATCGGCGTCGATCTCGCGGCCGTTATAGACGATGCGCATGGGCACGCGCGATCCGGCTTGCACGTACGCAACCCCGCCGTTCGTGGCCGCGGGCCACCATTCGCTGTCCGTTCCGCTCGTGACCGGAAGCGGCGTGCCGCCCGACGCGGAGACGCGGAAGACGTGCCGGCGATCGTCGTCGCCCGGCGTGCTTCCGGTGTTCGCCGTGTAGTAGATCGTCGAACGGTCCGGCGAGATGGCCGTGTCTTCGATCATGAAGTTGCCTGTGGTGAGCTCATGCGCCGCACCCGGCGCGGTCGCGGAAACCGTATAGAGATGCGGCCAATTCGTGCGTTCCGAAACGAACGCCAATCTATTGCCGGCAATCCAATTGAGCTGCGGACCGTTGATTTCCGGAAGCGAATCGCGTAGCGTGTTTTGACTCTGCCAAGCCGCGTGCGCGTGCGCGTCCGAAACGGTCGCGACCCAGATCGCCCAAGGCTGCGGATGATCCCTTAACGGATCCTGCGGAGGCCCACCCGAACCGGGAATGCGCACGTACGCAATACTGTCCCCGTCCGGCGACCAGCGCGGCGAAAAATCTCGTGACGTCGAGGGCGCGAGATATTCGATAGCCGTATCGTCGTTGCGATACACGCCAATGAACGCATGGTCCCCTCGATTCGACGTAAACGCCAACGCTTTGCCGTCCGGCGACCATTGCAATTCGCCATCCTGGCCCTTATCGAAGAAGAGGCGCGAGGCCGTTTTCGCGCCATCAATAGGCGCCGACCAAACCGCGTTGTCCGGGTCGTGCAGAAACGCGACGCGTGTGGAGCCGGGCGCGATGGCGGGATAATCGCCGTCACCCAGTGCTTTGGGAGCGCCGCCCTGCGTCGAAACCGCCATGACTTGCAGCTTCGGCTCGGACGGACTGCTGTCGGGATCCGGCCACGGGCGCTCGACCCAATTCGCATCGTGCGCACCGCCGCGCACGTAGACAACGTATTTGCCGTCAGCCGAAATCTGCAGACTCGTAAGCTCTTGACCGTCGTCCTTACCCGAGGTCCACAGCATTTGCGGCCGGTAGAGGGGCGCACGTGCGTACCAAACGCTGCGCACGCCGCTTTCATTCAGAATATAGGCGATATCGTTGCCGCCCGGCCCGGACACCAATGCGGCAGGCATTGGAAAACTCAATGCCTGCTGCAACGTAAACAGCAGCCCTAGAAGCAGATGCATCGATTAATACTCCGTAGACGTACCGGCCGAACGGCCTTTTTGCACCATTTCTTTCATGCGGGGATGGTCGCCTTGAATCGTCGTCACCCAGTGCTCGAAACGTGGCACAGGTTCGCGGACGCGGAACAAAAAGTACCAAACGTTCATCTCGCCCATGAATTTGAAGCGCTTACGCAGATCCTTTGCAAGCGCATTGTACGAATCGAAAGAGTGTAGATAGTTGCGGAAGCCGCCATATTCCCCGTCGAGCGCCAGAAGCGTTTTTGCGTTCTCGATTGTCGCGGCGATCTTGCGCGCGCTATGCAGCACGTTCGGCGTTTCCATTACGCGTTGCAAATCCGCTTCGCCATACAGCGCCACGCGCGCGGGATCGAATCCGTCGAAGGCGGCTTGGTACGCCTCCCAGTGTTTGGCGATCGCAGCCCAGCTCAGTCCTGCTTGAAACACGGCGCGGCTCATTACGTCCAAACAGTCCGCGAGCGTCGCGTTTGCTATCTGGTCCGGGATTGTCGCCGCCACGCCGGCGTTACGGGGCGCCGCGCGGGGCGTCGAACGCGAGCGAGGCCATCATCGCCACGCCCGTGCGCAGCGCGCGCTCGTCGATGTCGAACGTGCTCGAGTGATGCGGATTCGCACTGGATTCGCCGCCTTGCGCGCCGAGCGTATAGAAGCACGCGGGAACGCGCTGCGCGAAGAACGAGAAATCTTCCGCGCCCATCAGCTTGTCGGCCGTGATCACGCGCTCCGCTCCGAACGAACGTTCTGCGAGCGCGCGAGCGTACCGCGTCTGTTCGGGATCGTTCGCCGTGACCGGATAGCGCCAGAGGTAATCGAATTTGTACTCAGCGCCCATCGCATCGCAGCACGATTTGAGCACGCGTTCGATGCGCGCGGGCATTGCTTCGCGTACGTCGTCGGAGAACGCGCGCACCGTCCCCAGCATGCGCACGTTGCGCGGAATGACGTTGTGAATCGTTCCGCCGTGGATCGATCCGACTGTTACGACCGCGGGCTCGAGCGGATCCACGTGGCGCGATACGATTTGCTGCACCGACGTAATGAAATTCGCGGCTGTGTAAATTGGATCGACGGCATCGTGCGGTGCGGAACCGTGGCCGCCTTTACCGAGCACTTCGATTTCGATCGAGTCGCTCGACGCGTAGAACGGACCCTCGCGGAAACCGAGCACGCCCGTCGCGTACTTCGTACTCAAATGCAAGCCGTACGCGCGCTCTATGCCGAAGCGTTCGATGACGCCTTCCTCGACCATCACCTTTGCGCCGCCGTGGCCCTCTTCGGCCGGCTGAAACAGCAAGCAGACGGTCCCTGCGAGGCGGTCTTTCGCGTTCGCAATCAACTCCGCCGCGCCGAGCAAGATCGCCACGTGGCCGTCGTGGCCGCAGGCGTGCATTTTGCCGTCGTGCGTGGAGCGGAATGCGTGGCCGTTTTCCTCGAGTACCGGCAGCGCGTCCATGTCGGCGCGCAGCATAATCGTGCGGCCCGGCATTGCGCCGCGCATGATGCCCACCACACCGGTGCCGGCGATGCCCGCGTGCACCTCGAAGCCCAGGGCGCGTAAACGGTCTGCCGCAATACCGGCGGTGCGGTGTTCCTCGAAGCCCAATTCGGGATGGCGATGCAGGTCTCGGCGAACGGCGATGACGTCGCTTTCCAGCTTTTCGGGCACATCAATGACGGTCATGGGGGGCTATTCGCGCTTCAAAAACGCGGGCCCCCGGCATGCCTGCAGGGACTTTTGTCGGAGCAGCACAAACTACCCCGGCATACGTTTTCGGGATCCAGCTATTTCATGACCAAAGAGCAACTCTACACGGAATATGCCGGATATCATCAAGATATCCGAAACCGGCGTGCCCACGCCGCGGGAATCCCGCTTATCGTATTAGGACTTCTCGGGGTGTTTTCGTTACTACGCATCGGCCCGGTCGATCTGGCGGTTGTGGCCGCAGTCGCAGTCCTACTTTATTACGTCGCGACCGACGCACGCGGCGCTCTAATCTCGGCAGTTGTATTCGCTTTCCTGTATGGGATTGCGATGCGTTTGCCGTGGGAAGTAAACGTTGGAGCGTTCATCCTCGGATGGGCATTCCAGCTCGTCGGTCATCGCTTCGAAGGCAACAAGCCGAAGTTCATGGAGAATATGGTCTATCTGTTGATCGCACCGCTTTATTTCTTTCAGGAATTTTTCGACTTGTTAATCCAACCGAGGCGCGCCACTTGATTGCTTTTGACAAAACCGCGTGGTAGGATTGCCGGGTAAATCTGGTTTCGAAGTCCGTCGCAGTGTCCAGTATCAAACGGTAGCTAGACGAGTCGAACCAACCCAACAACCACGTTTAAGGAGTCTCGTTTAGTGTACGTTGATGAAATGTTGAACTGTGTGGACTGCGGCCGTCAGTTCGCGTTCACTGCCGGTGAACAGCAGTTCTATGCCAGCAAAGGTTTTCAGAACAAGCCGAACCGTTGCCCGGATTGCCGTCAGGCACGCAAGCAAATGCGTTCGAGCTCGGGCGGCGGCTCGGGCATGGGCGGCGGCGGCGGTCAACGCCGTGAAATGTTCCAAGCGACTTGCAGTCAGTGCGGCGGCGTGGCCGAAGTGCCGTTCCAACCGCGCGGCGACAAGCCGGTGTACTGCCGCGATTGCTTCCAATCGAAGCCGTCGTACCGCTAAACTTAGCGCTCTAACGAAAAAGCCCGCTGCATGCAGCGGGCTTTTTCTTTAACGGCCTATTGTGAAGGCGCTAACGCCCTAGCGGTGCGCGGAAACACGAGCGCCACGGTGCAACAGACCGCGACATTTGCGACCAGCGCCAGGAAGCCGGGATTGATGCCCCACGGCCCTACGCTCACGTGCAGCGAGTATGCCGCGACGATCTCTCCCGTAATCAATCCGGCAGCGACGGCCCATGCGCTTGCGCGCTTCCACACGAGCGCAAAGATGATGCCGGGGAAGAGCTGCGTTATGCCGTTGTAATAGAAGAGCAGCAGATCGACGAGCGAGGTTTTCGCAAAGATCCACAGCACGAGTGAGAGCGCGGCAACGATAAGCACCAGCGCACGCGTCCAGAATAAACGCGACCGGTCGCTCGTGGCGATGCCGAACGCGTCGGTGAGCACGTTCTTGGAGAAGATGCTGGCCGCGCCGAGCAACAAAACCGAGGCCGGCAACAGTGCCGCCAGGCATCCCGTTCCCGCAACCAGTCCGAGCACCCACGCGGGATAATACCGCTGCAGCAGCAGCACGAACGATTGATCGGCGGCGGGCCCTTTCAATCCCGGAACGACAACCAGCGCGGTGAAGCCGGCAAGAAATACCAGGATGATCACCAGTTGGTAGAGCGGCATGAGCATCATGTTGCGCCGTACCGTTTTTGCGTCGTGTGCCGAGTAAATCGATTGCGCGTTTGCGGGCCCCATAAAAAAGCCGATGCTCGTGAGTAACACCGTCGAAATGTACCAAACGATCCCGTACTGCTGCGTGCCGGTTTTGAGCGTCATCCAATCCGGATGCGCTGCAATGACCCGATCCAGCATGGCGGCGGGCGACCCGAAGAAGTGGATTGGGAGAACGATACCTGCGAAGAGCACGGCGGCAAGAACCAGCGCGTCTTTGACAACGCTTGCCCATGCCGCGCCGCGAAGGCCGCTTGTAAACACGAACAACGTGATGAGCGCGAACGCCGCGCCGACCGCGGCTACCGAATCGTAGCGTCCGTAGCCCGCGATGGTCAGCAGAATCTGCAAGCCCGTGAGTTGCAGCGTAACGTAGGGCACCGTTAGAAAAAATTGCAGAACGCCGACCGCAACGCCCAGCGCGCGGCTGTCGTACCGATCCGCCAGCAAATCACCCCATGTGAGCAGATTGCGCTCTTTGCCGATCCGCCACACTTCGGGCAGATAGAAGTACCCGATCGTATATCCGATGGTGCCGTACGCCAAAATGTAAAAGGCAGGCGCGCCTTTTCCGTACGCCCATCCCGCCGCGCCCAGGAACGTGAAGCTCGTATAGATCTCGCCTGCGAGCAGAATCCACAGCAACAGCGCGCCGAACGATCGGCTTCCGACGATGTATTCCTGCGGATCCATTTTGAAACGCCGCACGCCGGCCAACGCAAAACCGATCGTCCCGAAGACGATAACGGCGATGATCGCGAGCGCGATGATCTCGGGTCTCATGCTTTGCGCCGCAGGCGTTCGACGCCGTAGAGGAAGAGCGGCGTGATCGCGACCCAGAGCACGATCCACACAAGTAAGAACGGCAAGCCGAAGACGCGCGGCTCGACGCGGTTGACGCCCGCCACGGCAAAGCTCAGCATAAAGGCGGGGATGACGGCTAAAAGCACTCTCGCCAAGGCGTTCATAGCCGTTCAATAGTATAGGCGGTCCATGAACACCTACGATGCCATCATTATTGGAGGCGGCCACAATGGTCTCGTTGCCGCGTGCTATCTGGCCCGCGCCAAGTGGAAGGTCTTGGTTTTAGAACGCCGCTACATCGTAGGCGGGGCGTGCGTCACCGAAGAGACGACGTTCCCCGGGTTCAAAGTTTCCACCGCCGCATACGTCAATAGTTTGTTCCGCCCGGAGATCGTGCGCGATCTGCGGCTCTCCGGCTACGGCTTCGAACTCATCGAGCGCGACCCGGCTTCGTTCTCGCCGTTTCACGACGGACGGTATCTCATGCTCGGCGGCGCACCCGATAGAAATATCCGCGAAATCTCGAAATTCAGCGCGAAGGACGCTCAGGCGTATCCGAGATACGAGGAGATGCTCATGCGCGTGGCGTCGGTGATCGAGCCGACGCTCACGAAACGGCCGCCCAATCCGCTCAAGCCTTCGTTGACCGATCTGCTGCAGATGGGCATGTTGGGGCTAGACATGAAGAACTTGGGCCCGGCGATGGGCGAGGCAGTCGAAGTGCTCACGGGCGCCGCGCGTCCGATTCTCGATCGCTGGTTCGAATCGGAAGAGCTCAAGGCGACGCTGGGCACCGATGCGATTATCGGCGCGTTCGCCGCGCCCTCGATGCCGGGAACCGCGTACGTGCTGTTTCATCACGTGATGGGAGAGACGAACGGCAAGCGCGGCGTATGGGCGTACGTAAAAGGCGGAATGGGCGGCTTGACCCAGGCGCTTGCAAAGGCCGCGACGGATCTCGGCGTAGAGATCCGGACGGAAGCGGAAGTGGCGCGGATTTTGAGTTCCGGCGGCGCCGTGCAAGGCGTCGCGCTGGCAAACGGCGATGAATACCGCGCCCGTGTAGTCGCGAGCAGCGCCGATTGCAATATCACGTTCAACAAATTGCTCGACGGCGCCGCGCAAGCCGCGCTGCCCGACGGGTTCATGGACGCGATCAACGCAATCAGCTACGAGAGCGCCTCGGCAAAGATCAATGTCGCGTTAGAGCGCTTGCCGAGTTTCACCGCCTTGCCGGGGCACGAACCGGGTCCGCAACACCGGGGAACGGTGCACCTGTGCCCCGATCAAGATTTCATCGAGCGCGCGTACGACGACGCGAAATACGGCAAGCCCTCGCGCAATCCGGTGGTCGAATGCACGATGCCCTCGGCGCTCGATCCGACGGTCGCTCCGCCGGGCAAGCACGTGATGTCGATGTTCGTGCAATACGCGCCGTACTCGATAAAAGACGGCGAGTGGAACGCGGAAACGAAGAACGCGTTCGCCGATCGCTGCTTCGACATCGTGGAAGAGTATGCCCCCGGCTTCAAAGACTCGGTGATCGACCGGCAGATCCTCACGCCGCAGGATATTGAAGCGACGTTCGGCTTGACGGGCGGGAACATTTTCCAAGGCGCAATGAACCTGGATAAGCTCTTTTTGTTCCGTCCCGTGGCGGGGTACGCAGGGTACGCGATGCCGCTGCAAGGATTGTATCTGTGCGGCTCGGCGGCGCATCCGGGCGGCGGCGTAATGGGCGCGCCGGGTTGGAACGCCGCGCGCGAAATCTTGCGGACGAGGTAATCCCATGTCGACGCGTTCGTTCTATCTGCCGGAAGCAGTCAGCGAGTACATTCTGCGCGCGACGCTTCGCGATAACCCCGTGATGCGCGAGCTGCGCGAAGAAACGGCGAAGATGCCGGGGGCCGGCATGCAGACGGGCGCCGATCAAGTGCAGTTTCTGCAGTTGCTCGTAAGGCTCACCGTCGCGCGCCGCTGTATTGAGGTCGGCGTTTTCACCGGTTACAGCGCGCTCGGAGTAGCGCTGGCGCTGCCGGAGGACGGCCGCATCCTCGCGTGCGACGTGAGCGAGGACTACACTCGCGTGGCCAAGCGCTACTGGCAGCGTGCCGGTGTCGCCGAAAAAATCGATCTGCGTCTCGCGCCTGCGACGAAGACGCTCGATGCGTGCATCGAAGCCGGCGAGAGCGGCCGCTTCGATTTCGCGTACATCGACGCCGACAAGGCCGGTTACGATGCCTATTACGAGCGTTGCCTGACGCTGCTGCGCCCAAACGGCGTCATTGCGATCGACAACGTGCTTTGGAGCGGCCAAGTTGCCGATCCCGATGTAAACGACGAAGATACGGCGGCGCTGCGCGCGCTCAACATGAAGATCGGACGCGATGAGCGCGTGGATGCATCGTTGCTCTCGATCGGAGACGGGCTCATGGTGGTGCGCAAACGCTGAAGATCGTCACGCTAAACTGCAACGGCATCCGTTCTGCCGCGCGCAAAGGATTTTACTCCTGGATGCAGTCGCAAGACGCGGATTTCGTGTGCCTGCAAGAGACCAAGGCGCAAGAGCATCAGCTCCCCCTCGAAGCTTCGGCCGTTTCGCACTATACCGGCGTGTTTCTCGACGCGGAGAAGAAAGGCTATAGCGGCGTCGCGATCTACGCCAAGCGCGAGCCCGACCGCATCGTGCGGGGCTTCGGGTGGCCTGAATACGACCGCGAAGCGCGCTGGCTGCAGTTCGATTACGCAAATCTGAGCATCGTCTCGCTCTACGTGCCGTCAGGCGCGATGGGGCCGTCACGGCAAGCGGTCAAAGAGGCGTTTTTGGAACTCTTCGGCGCTCGGCTTGCGCAACTAAGCAAAGACGGCCGCTCGTATATCATCTGCGGTGATTACAACATTGCGCATCGCGAGATCGACGTCTACAACCCGGTGCGCTGCAGCCGGATCTCCGGGTTCTTTCCGCACGAACGCGCGTGGATGGAAAACGTCCTGAGCGCTCAAGGGTGGGTGGATGCGTTTCGCACAGTCAACGCGGAGCCCGGGCAGTTTTCGTGGTGGTCGAATTTTCAGAATGCGTTCGAGCGGAACAACGGCTGGCGCATCGATTATCAGCTCGCAACGCCGGACCTGCGCGAAACCGTCCGGACTGCCGCAATCTACCGTGCAGAGCGCTTTTCGGATCACGCTCCCGTGACCATCGAGTACGACTTATGAACATCGTATGCATCGGCGGCGGACCGGCGGGTCTGTATTTCGCACTTTTGATGAAGAAGGCGAACCCCGCGCATCGCCTTCGCGTCGTCGAGCGCAACCGTCCCTACGACACGTTTGGCTGGGGCGTCGTGTTCTCTGATGCGACACTCGAGAACTTGCGTGCTGCCGACGCGCCGACGCACGACCAGATCGTGGACAGTTTCGCGCACTGGGACGACATCGAGATCTTTTTCAAAGAGCATGCTCTACGCTCCAGCGGGCACGGGTTCTCCGGCATCGCTCGCAAACGGCTGCTCAATATTTTGCAGATGCGCGCGGAAGAGCTCGGGGTCGAACTCATCTTCGAAACCGACGTGGCGGATATCGGCGCGTATCGCGACGCCGGCCTCATCATTGCATCGGATGGGATCAATAGCCGGATTCGTACCGCGAACGCCGCGCATTTTCAACCGGATCTGGATACGCGCAAATGCCGCTTCGTCTGGCTCGGCACGACGCTGCCGCTCGACGCATTCACGTTTATCTTCGAAGAAACCGAGCACGGCTGGTTCACTGTGCACGCCTACCGCTTTGACGAGAACACGAGCACCTGGATCGTGGAGTGCCGGGAAGAGACGTGGCTCGCGCACGGCCTCGATAAAGCCGGCACGGAAGAGACGATCGCGTTCTGCGAGCGCATGTTCGCGCCGTATCTGCAGGGCCATGAACTTATGGCGAATTCAGCGCACCTGCGCGGTCGAGATTGGATCAACTTCACGCGGGTGAGCAATGCGCATTGGACGGATGGAAATGTGGTGCTGTTGGGTGACGCCGCGCACTCCGCGCACTTCTCCGTCGGGTCCGGCACGAAACTGGCCATGGAAGACGCGATCGCGCTGCAGCGAGCGCTATGCGAAGAGGGCGACACCAAGGCGGCGCTCGCCCGTTACGAAGCGGAACGGCGCATTGAAGTGCTGCGCTTGCAGAACGCGGCACGAAATAGCACGGAGTGGTTCGAAAACGTAGCGCGCTACGCGCAGTTGCCGCCCGAGCAATTCGCGTACAGCCTGCTTACTCGAAGCCAACGGATCAGTCACGAGAATCTGCGCTTGCGCGATAGATCGTACGTCGAGCGAATCGAACGTTGGCTCGCGCGGGGATCCGAACCGGTCCCGCCGATGTTCACGCCGTTTCGTTTGCGCAACCTCGAGTTACGCAACCGCGTTGTTGTCTCGCCCATGGACATGTACAGCGCGGTCGACGGTATGCCGAACGAGTTTCATCTCGTGCACTTGGGCGCCCGCGCGCTGGGCGGCGCGGGCCTCGTCTACACTGAGATGACGTGCGTTAGCCCCGAAGGGCGTATCACGCCCGGCTGCACGGGGATGTACAAACCCGAACACGTCGAGGGCTGGAAGCACGTGGTTGATTTCGTGCACGCCTGGAGCGGCGCGAAGATTTGCTTGCAGCTCGGACACAGCGGACCCAAAGGCTCTACCAAACTCATGTGGGAGGGCATGGACGAACCGCTTCCATCCGGTAATTGGGAGGTGAGCGGACCGTCGCCGGTCCGCTACGGGCCGCAGAATCAGCTGCCGCGCGAGCTCACGCGCGATGAGATGCAGCGAATTCTCCATGAATTCGTGCGGGCCGCGGAAATGGGCGCCCAAGCCGGCTTCGACATGCTGGAGCTTCATTGCGCGCACGGTTATCTGCTTTCCAGTTTCATCACGCCGCTGCAAAACAAACGTACGGACGAGTACGGCGGTTCGCTTGAAAACCGCCTGCGGTATCCGCTCGAAATATTTGCCGCAATGCGGGCAGTATGGCCCGCCGAAAAACCGATGTCCGTGCGCATCTCCGCAACGGACTGGGTCGAAGGCGGCATTACGCCGGACGACGCCGTGGAAATTGCCCGCGCGTTCAAAGCGGTGGGCGTAGATCTGATCGACGTCTCCACGGGCCAAACCTCACGGGAAGCAAAACCGGTCTACGGCCGTATGTTTCAAACGCCTTACGCGGATCGCATCCGCAACGAGGTCGGCATTGCCACGATGGCCGTCGGAAATATCTATGAGCCCGATCACGTCAACGGCATCATCGCTGCCGGCCGCGCGGATTTGTGCGCGATCGGACGGCCGCATCTTGCCGATCCGAATTGGACGCTGCACGCGGCGGCGCAACTGGGCTACACCGGTCTGCAATGGCCCGTGCAGTACCTTCCGGGCAAAGCGCAGCTCGAACGGAATCTCGCCCGGGCCGCGGAAATCAGCTCGCACATATGAGCGATGAGATCGTGCGCGGAAAACACGCCATCGTCACGGGCGGCGGAAGAGGCATCGGCCTCGCTGTGGCTCGCGCTCTCAAGGGCGCAGGTGCGCGCGTCAGCATCGTCAGCCGTAACGCGCCGGACAGCGGCGACGGCTTTTTCCGCGCTGCGGCGGACGTTACGGATGAGGCTGCGGTACTCGACGCTTTTGCCCAGTGCCGCAGCGCGAATGGCGCCATCGCGATTCTCGTTAATAACTCCGGCATTGCGGAATCTGCGCCGTTCAAACGTACGGACAAAGCGATGTGGGACCGTATAATCGCTACGAATTTGACCGGAACGTATCTTTGCACGCACGCCGCGATCGGGGATATGCTGGATGCGCAGTGGGGACGCATCGTGAACATCGCGAGCATAGCCGGACTGTTCGGCGCAGCATACATCACCGCGTATACCGCGAGCAAACACGGCGTCATGGGTTTTACGCGCGCGCTGGCCGCGGAACTCGGCGGTACCGGCGTGACCGTAAACGCGATCTGTCCGGGCTATACGGAGAGCGACATGATGAGCTATGCGATACAAAACATCATGAAACGCACCGGCATGGCTCCGGAAGCGGCGCGCGAGGAGCTCGCGAAGACCAATCCCGGCGGCCGCATCGTTACGCCGGACGAAGTAGCGGCCGCGGTTGTCGCTTTATGTGAAAACGGTCAGACGGCCCAAGAACTCGTTCTGCCCACGTTATAATTCCGTTGTAGCGCGGCGCTCTGACCGAGGGCCATTGAGTCAAAATGCGCAATTTGGTCATCTAAATCCGGCGGAAAATACTAGAAAGGGTAAAAGGTGATCAGGCGCCCAGAATATCTAGTTCCGTCTCTTCTAGCACTTGCCGCGTTCTGTGTTAGCGCATTTTGCGCGTTCTTCCCTAACAGGGCGCTTCACGTTTACGTTGATAAATGGAAATATCACCTTGTCATTATTAGGCCGTCAAAAAATGCATTCTACTTTTACTCCTTTATAATCTTTGGAGTAATCGGCATGCTGTTCTTTGGCTTGGCCTTCTATGGTCTATTCGGTTCACTCTTTTGATCTATTAGTAGCGGAATCGCCGGCATTCCCATGATGCTAGCGGCCGGTGTTCCTTTGTCGTGCTTGTCAGGTCACTCGGCTTTTCTCCCACGAAAATCCGACGAAAAGGCCGTGCCGTAATACAGAAAGTTCAGGAGCGTCGATGAAACGCCGTTCAAAATGGCTGTACGTCGGAGCCGGCGTCTGCTGGGGTGCCGTGCTGTACGTTCTGTATGCACGGCAGTTCATGACTTCCGCATGGCGTACATTACCAGTACTTGTTTTGGTTGCGATGATGGGCGTTGCCCTATGGCGACTTGCGGAGGCTAGCCTTGGGGACAAATAGGGCCGCAGATTGCGCTCGCGGCATTTTATGCCGGTGGAGAATATTGCTCATGTTTGTCAGCCCCGGCCAGTTGCGACCGGGGGCTTGTGGATGACCGTGGGTTACCGTTGCCCGGTATCAATCTCGTTTTACGTTGCCCAGTCGAGGTATCGCAATAAGGCGCACGCTGTTCGAATACGCCGCCGGTCTAGTGAAAGTGCGGACCGTCGTGATTGCACGGCGTGCCCACAGTGCGAGACGCCCGACGGCGGCTACTTTCCGAAGGTTGGTATAGGCTGCCGCGAAAGGCAACCAGTCACGAACAGTATAAGCATCCGAATAAGCCCGGCAAAGTTACGCTGTCGGGGAAAGATTCAGATATGATTGCGCCGGGCACTTGGAAAGCTATTCTGAAGCAGGCTGGATGGTTATGAGTCGATACGCCGTGATGATTGAAAAAACGCCGACCGGCTATAGCGGATTTGTTCCCGATTTGCCCGGCTGCATCGCGACAGGCGCAAGCATAACAGAAGTAGAGGAGCGGCTTCGGACCGGCATAGCACTCCATGTCCAGGCAATGCGCCAGGACGGCGATCCGGTTCCGGAGCCGACGACCGTCGTTCGCGAACTTGAGGTTGCTTAAGCGTCCTGCAGGCGTTGTAGATTGTCGAACGCGTAGGCTACGTCGTCGAAATGGCCGGCGTCGAGTGGAAAATCCGGCGGTAACAAGCGCGCTCCGAGATGTTCGTAAAACCCGCGTGCCGGATTGAGGCGAAGCGTGCGCAATGCCATGTTGCGGCATCCGCGAGCAATGAGATCGGTTGCGCAGGCGCGCAATAGCGCTTTCCCTGTTCCTGCGCCTTTTTCGGAAGCGAGCAGGTACAGCGTTTGTAAGTAGGCATCGAAGCCGAATTCCGGCGGACGCATCGCCGTAGCGCTAACAAACCCAATCACTTCATCGTTTTCGCCGCAAGCGATCAGCGTCGAGCGTTGCGGTTCGTCGAGAAACCGAGTCCACATTTCAAGGCGGTATTCGAACGTGCGCTTCGCGATGGCTTCCTCGCTCAATAGGCCGCGGTAGTTCTCACGCCAACTGGCGACGTGCGCGGCTGCAATCGCCCGCGCGTCTTGGCGCGTAGCGGAACGGGTTCTACGCGCCATACCAGCGAAGCGCGGGCCAAATCTCGGAAACCGGCACGATCGGATCGGTGCAAAGATAGATGGGCGTCGGGCCCTCTACGACCCACCGGTAGGGATCTTCGAATGTCGCCACCATGCGCACGTTGCGGTAGAGTTTCTTGAGCGTCCAGTACTCCGACGCGCCCACAGCCAGCATCCTCGAGAGATCGTAACCGCGAGTGCCCCAAAGGTAATACTGGTTTTGCGCGCTGATCGGTTGCGGCAAGCCGTATTGCGGACCGTAGTACTCTAGGGCCGCCGCGACGCCGTACGTGTCGGCGAACACGGGAATGCGCGCGCGCTCGTTTGCGGGAAGAGCGGTGTATTGCTGCGCAACAGTTTTCGTAAGCGCACGCCAGCCGAACTCATCGGCGAAAAGCGGCTGCACGAGTTTCGGCGGGGCACCAAACGCGTGCATGTACGCTACGAGCGTATTCACGCTAAGCATCGGAATGGTGAGCGGGGCAAGCAGCAGGGCTGCGGCCGTAAGAATCGCCGCGTACGAGATGCGCAACGGCCGCCCGGCGCGCTCGAGTGCAACGCCGCCCGCGGCAAAAAGCGCCGGATACATGCCGATGATGTAGTAGCCTTTTGCCGCAGTCAATAGTCCGACGGCGACCGCGATGAAATACGCAGCGCCAAGGTAAGCCGCATTAAGTCGAGTCCAGCGCCGGAACAGCGCAAAGACGCCGGCAATCCAAAGCGGCGCGCTCAGCGGCCCCGCGAAAGCGAATTGCTCGGCCAGAAACGCCGGCGCGTTCTGCAGCGAACCCGAGAATTCGTATTGCGCGCCGGCATTGAACGCGTGCCGGCCCGTTACATCGCCGTGCAAGACAACTGCCATCGGAAATCCATGCTGCGCTTGCCAGAGGATGTTCGGCAGCAGAAGGGCGATCGCGCCGGCAGTCGCGCAAGTCAGCAGTCCCGCGTCGCGAAAGCGCCGGAAGCCGAGCATTCCCAAGAGCATCGCGCCGCAGAGCAAGAAGATCGAGTACTTCATATACGCCGCGATGGCGATCAGGAGAGCCGACGCAATCCACATGCGGCGATCGCGTGCTGCAAGCAGAACGAGGAGGACGCTCAACGTCCACGTGAGCGGCTCGAACGACGTCGTCGTGAGCGTGTTGCCCAAAAACAGCGAACCGGGCATGAGCGCCGTCGCAATTGCAGTGACGATCTGTCCGAACGTTCCGGCGCCGAGTTGCCGTGCTACCGCGGCCGCGCACAAAATCGTAAGTGCCGCCGCCAGCGCGGCGAAGACCCGCGTTGCAAAGAGTCCACCGTGTACGGACGGTGAAAGCCCGGCGATCAGCGGCACGAGCGGCGGCTGATCGACAAAGCCCCAAGCCATGCGTTTGAAGCACGCGATGAAATAGAGTTCGTCGCGGTAAAAACCGTAGCGCGATAGCGTGGCAAGATGCGCCGCCAGTGCGGCGAGCGCGATGGCGTATACGCTACGCGGCATCAGCCGGCGCGCCCGGCTGCGCAACGAACGCGACGAATCCCAGAAAGAGTCCGAAGATTCCGCTGTCAATAACGGCGCCCGCCGCTATTGACGGATCCCACCAGACGCCGCCGAGCGCAAACGCCGTGAAGATCAGAAAGGCGATGTGATAAGAGGCCGGTACGGTGAACGCGAACACCGCAAAGCGCATCCGGTTGGCGCGCAATTCATCCATATTTGCGATGAAAAAGTCGGCAACGACGCCCGCCACGATACTCGAGAGACCGACCGCTGCCGCTTCACCCCATGTAATGGAATCGGTCACGCCGATTAGCAGGTTGCCTAGCACGAAAAGCACCGTCATCGCGCCAGGGCGCAGGCGGAAATTGCGTACCGTGTAAAACGCTGCGCCCATCATCAGCAGACTTTGAAGAATAAAGGCCATGAGTCCTGAACCCTGCTCGTAGACGTGCAAAGTCTGCAGCGTGATCGCATCCGGCGTCAACGCATGCGGCAGCACCGTTTCCAGCCCCGCGCGAACGTTGCTGCGGAAGAACGGATTCGTAGCCCAGTGCAGCAGTTCGAGCGCGGAGGCGATCGAAATGAGCGCGGGCAGCTGCGCGACAAGGGAGCGCGGGCGCGGCGAAAACAGCGCCGATCGCAGCGGGCCGCAAACCGCAAGCATAACGCCGAAGCCGATGAGCAGATGCGTTGGGCTGAGCAAAGCATCGAAGTCCCGCTCGATGCCAAGGGCTTCGTGCTTGACGAGATCTCCGGCGCCTCCCACTGCAAAGAGCACGATGCCAACCAGCGAGAGCAGATATCCGGGCGGCAAGAGCGAGGCGAGATTGCGGGAGCCGGCGGCGACATTGCGCAGTGCCGCGACGATAGCGATGCCGAAAAGCAGCAGCAATCCGGAATAGAGAATCGCGTGCGTGAACGTGAAGAACGTGTCGACATGATGGCGGATGTGCCACCCGAGGTCGGCGTATAACCCGGTGACGGTCCAAAAGGCCGCGATTGCCATTGTCCAATCGAAAATCGCGCTGCGCGACCGGACAGCGTTCATTGCAGTCCAGGATTCTCACGCACCGCATCCGAACCTGCCGAGCGTGTTTCGCGCACTTGCCCTCGCGCTAACGGCGGCCGTGCCGGCGCCGCGCGCGGCGTTGCCCGATGCTGCACCGCAAATTCTCTACGCGCACGTGTCGCCGGAGCGCGTGCACATGGGCGACGTGTGGTCCGGCCGCATCGTTACGACGACGAACGTGGCCTCCGTCGTGGTGAGCGCGCCGTTCTTCTCGTTCGTGGTTCCGCGTAAGCGGTTCGGCGATTTTTCTTTCAGCACGCACGTTTTGGCCGTCCCCACGCTCTACCGGCAAAAGTTGTACGGCAGCATCATTGCGTACAACGCGGCGGGGCAATCGGTGAGCGTTCCTTTGGAGCTGGATTTCCGGTGAGCGGCTGGCATAAATCGCTGCAAAAGCGCGTCTTGACAATCACGCTGGACCGTCCCGAGCGCAAGAATCCGCTGACATTCGGATCGTATGCGCAATTACGCGACCTCTTCCGCGAACTCAAAGACGCTCACGGCGTGCGCGCGATCGTGCTCACGGGCGCCGGCGGAAATTTTTCGTCGGGCGGCGACGTGCACGAGATCATCGGGCCGCTCACGGAAATGGAGCCGCCGCAGCTGCTAGAGTTCACGCAGATGACCGGCGATCTGGTGAAAGCGATGCGCGCGTGTCCGCAACCCATCGTTGCCGCGATCGACGGCGTGTGCGCCGGCGCGGGCGCGATTCTGGCGATGGCTTCGGATATTCGTTTCGGAACGCCGGATAGTTCCGTCGCTTTTCTTTTCGTCCGCGTCGGGCTAGCCGGATGCGACATGGGCGCGTGTGCGATGCTGCCGCGCATCATCGGGCACGGCCGCGCCGCGGAGTTGTTGTATACCGGACGCGCGATGAGCGCCGATGAGGCGCTCGCGTGGGGCTTTTATAATGCGCTGCACGAGCCGGCCGCCGTGCAGCAAAGCGCAATGGATTTTGCGAAGCGACTTGCGGACGGGCCGGCCTTTGCTCATGCCATGACCAAACGCATGCTGCACGAAGAATGGGACATGCCGCTCGACGCCGCGATCGATGCGGAAGCGCGCGCGCAAGCAGTCTGCATGGAAACGCGCGATTTCCGCCGCGCGTACGAAGCGTTCGTGAAAAAGGAGCGGCCAATCTTTGCCGGCGACTGAAATGCCTGCACGTTCCGGATGGCTGCAGTGGCCGTTCTTCGATGAACAGCACCGGGCTTTCGCCGAACACGTACACGCCTTCGCGAGTAGAATGGGCGAAAGCGATAATGCCGCAGACTGGGCGCCGGCGCTCGGTTCTGCCGGACTGCTGCGCGCGTGCGTGCCAAAAGCCTATGGCGGGACGGCGGCGCGCCTGGATGTGCGTTCGCTCTGCATTGCGCGCGAGCTCTTGGCGAATTCGCACGCGCTTGCGGACTTCGCTTTCGCGATGCAAGGGCTAGGTGCCGGACCCGTCACGCTTTTCGGTACGCCGGAACAGCAGCAGCGGTACCTGCCCGCTGTAGGGCGGGGTACCGCGATTGCGGCGTTCGCGCTCTCCGAAGAGGCGGCGGGCTCCGACGTCGCGGCCATCGAAATGCGCGCGCAGCCGGAAGGCGATGAATACGTCCTGAGCGGCGAAAAAATGTGGATCAGCAATGCCGGACTTGCCGCATTCTACGTCGTTTTCGCGCGCACGGCGGACACCGGCGCCAAAGGCCTCTCCGCGTTCATCGTCGACGCGGATACGTCCGGCTTCGAAGTAACGCGCCGCATCGATACGATTTCTCCGCACCCACTCGGCGCTTTAAAGTTCAACGCTTGCCGAATTCCCGCCGGCAACCGCATCGGTGCCGAAGGGGAAGGCTTCAAAATCGCGATGGCGACGCTTGATGTCTTCCGCTCGACCGTCGGCGCGGCGGCAAATGGCTTCGCAGCGCGCGCGATGGACGCCGCCGTGAAGCACGTTACTGCGCGCCGGTTGTTCGGTCAGCGCTTGGCCGACATGCAGCTTACGCAAGCCAAGATCGCATCAATGGCGACGGGTCTCGACGCGAGCCGGTTGCTCGTGTACCGCGCGGCATACGCAAAAGATGCCGGCGCGGCGCGCGTTACGCGTGAGGCGGCCATGGCGAAATGGCATGCCACGGAGACTGCTTCGAAGATTGCGGACGATGCGGTGCAGCTCTTCGGCGGACAAGGCGTCGTTCGCGGGAACGTCGCGGAGCGGGCGTACCGCGACATCCGGGCCCTCCGCATCTACGAAGGTGCGAGCGAGATTCAACAGATCGTTATTGCGCGTTCGATTTTGGAGGCGCAGTAATGGCGAAATCGGCGCATGCCGACACGTTCGCGGCGGATCGTTTGCCGCCGCGTGAGGCATGGCCGGATCTGATCTTCACGCTTCCCGAACTGCAGTATCCGGAGTACTTGAATTGCGCCGGCGACCTGCTCGATCGCCACGTGCGCGAAGGCCGGGGCGAGCGCCGCTGCCTTATTGCACCGGATAGGGAATGGTCGTATGCGGATCTTTTGGCGGAGTCCAACCGCATTGCGCGCGTTTTGGTTGAAGATATGGGCGTCGTGCCGGGGAACCGGGTGCTGCTTCGCGGCGCGAATACGCCGATGCTCGCCGCCTGCTGGTTTGCGGTGATGAAGGCCGGCGCGATTGCGGTCACCACCATGCCGCTCTACCGCGCAACCGAATTGCGGAATATTATCGAGAAGGCGCAGATCCGGCACGCGCTTTGCGATGCACGTTTGTGGGGCGACCTGAAAGAGGCGGCCGGCGAGGCTTCCGGCTTTACAACGCTCTGTTTCGGCAACGGCGATCTGGAACGGCGCATGCAAGCCAAAAATCCTACGTTCGAGAACGTGAGAACCGCCGCGGAAGACGTGGCGATTATTGCGTTCACCTCGGGCACGACGGGAAAGCCGAAGGCCGCGATGCATTTTCATCGCGACATCCTTGCGACGTGCGATTCGTACGCGCGCCACGTGCTGCGCGCCGATCCTGACGATGTGTTTACCGGCAGTCCGCCGATCGGGTTTACCTTTGGGCTTGGGGGCATTCTGCTGTTTCCGCTGCATATCGGCGCTTCGACGCTGCTGCTCGAGAAAGCGCCGCCCGAACCGCTACTCGCGGCGATCGAACAGTACAAAGTCAATGTGGTCTTCACGGCCCCTATTGCGTACCGCGCGATGTGCGGCATGTTGGACCGCTACGACATTTCGTCGTTGCGAATTTGTGTCTCCGCGGGTGAAACGCTGCCGCAACCCGTCTGGCAAGAGTGGCACGATCGCACCCGCATTAAAATCCTGGACGGCATCGGCAGCACCGAAATGCTGCACATTTTCGTCGGCTCGCCGTCGGAGAGCGCGAAGGGCGGCTCTACGGGCCGCGCCGTTCCTGGATATGTCGCGGAGATTCACGATGACGATGGGACGGCGCTTCCGCCGGGAACCGTCGGACGTTTAGCGGTGAAAGGCCCGACGGGATGCCGCTACCTGGACGATGAGCGGCAAGCGTCGTACGTGCGCAACGGCTGGAACTATCCGGGTGACGCGTACCGCATGGATGAAGACGGGTTCTGCTATTACGTCGCGCGGACCGATGATATGATCATCTCAGCCGGCTACAACATTTCCGGTCCGGAAGTGGAAGAAGCGCTGCTCTCGCATGACGGCGTGCGCGAATGTGCGGTGGTGGCAAAACCGGATCCCGTTCACCACACAAACATCGTGAAGGCATACGTCGTCCTGAACGACGGAAGCACCGGCGATTCCGCGCGATCGGAGGCGTTGCAGGCGTTCGTCAAATCGCGCATCGCCTCGTTCAAAGTACCGCGTGAGATTGAATTTGTGACGCAATTACCGCGCACGGAGACCGGCAAAGTCCAACGCTTCCGGCTGCGGGAAAAAGCCGCTACGGAATAACGGCGGTCGCTTCGACCTCGACCTTGGCGCCATCTTCCAGCAGCGCGGCGACCTGAACGAGCGTCATCGCGGGATAGTGCTTGCCGAAAATCTCGCGGTATGCCCGGCCTACCACCTGGGCGTTGTCGAGATACTCGCGCTTGTCGGTGACATACCACGTCATGCGGATGAGGTCTTCAGCCTTGCCGCCGGCCGCATCGAGCACGGTCATCACATTGCGCAGCGCTTGCGTAGCCTGCTCCGCGA
Organism: Vulcanimicrobiia bacterium; assembly: GCA_025934645.1. Classification (GTDB taxonomy): domain Bacteria; phylum Vulcanimicrobiota; class Vulcanimicrobiia; order Vulcanimicrobiales; family Vulcanimicrobiaceae; genus JAICWY01. The sequence goes on along the minus strand of JAICWY010000018.1, from coordinate 4,968 downwards.
AGTCATCGGAGACCATCGTTTCCGACTCGTCCCATCCGATCTGGCCTGCAATGGCAAGCACTTCACCGCCGGCCGCCATGCCGTGGCTGTAGCCTTTTGCGCGGGGCCAACCATCCGGCGTGATCGCGCGGCTCATGCGTAGTCCGCCGCGCTCGTTAGGTCGCTTCCCGATGCGACGTTGGACGCGTTCAAAACCCACGAGAGCAAGCCGGTCACGATCAAGTTCGCGATAAGCGAGTAAAACACGATCGCGCCCGGAATCACCGCACCGGCGATATGCAGGGGAAAGACCGCCGCGAAACCCGTTGATGCAACCATCCACGTCGCCGCAATGATGCCGGAAAGCCAACCCATCAGCAGGGCGGTGGGATGCAATTTTCGCGTGTACAATCCCAGAATCACCGCCGGGAAGATCTGCAGAATCCACGCGCCGCCCAGCAATTGAAAATTGATGGAGAACTGCGGCTTGATGAAAACCGCTATGCAGAACGCCCCGGCCAGCACGCAGAGCGCGAGATAGCGCGCGACGTTCGCTTCGATCCCCGGACGCTCGCGCCGCGAGCGGAACGTCTGCAAGATGTTGCTCGCGAAGAGATTCGCCGCGCCGATCGACATAATGGCTGCGGGAACGAGCGCGCCGATGACGATCGCCGCGAACGCGATACCGGCGAACCAATCCGGAAAGAAACGCGAGAAAAGCTCGGGAATAGCGAGATTATTGTCCTTGACGTGGATCCCGGCCGCGAGCGCGCAGTAGCCGAGCAGCGCGATGAACGTCAGCAGAATGCTGTAGAGCGGCAGCAGCGCGCAGTTGCGGCGTATGACGTCGGCGCTCTTCGCGCTCAGCACGCTGGTTACCGAATGAGGATAGATAAAAAGTGCGAGCGCCGATCCGAACGCCAAACTGGAATACGCGAAATACAAGTTCGGCGGAAGGATCGTCGAGCCGGGTTTGGGTTTCGCCGCGAGCGCAGCTTGTGCAGCATCGAAAACATGCCGCCAGCCGCCCAGATGTGCCGGAATGATCGCGATAGCCGCGACGACGGTGATATAGATCAGTGTGTCTTTGACGAACGCAATCATGGCCGGCGCGCGCAGCCCGCTCATGAACGTGTACGCAGCGAGCAGAATGAACGCGATCAGCAAGAAGATCAGTGCCGATTGTCCCGTCGGGGCGATGCCCGTACGCTCCAGCACGGAACGCATGCCGATGAGCTGGAGCGCTATGTACGGCAGCGTTGCAGCCACGCCCGTTACGGCGACGGCCAGTTCCAGCGGACGGCTGCCGAAGCGATCGTGAACGAAATCCGCCGTGGTGACGTAGCCCCTGCGCTTGGCAATGCTCCAGAAGCGCGCCATGATGAGAAAGACGAGCGGATAGGCGATGGTCGTGTACGGCACCGCGAAAAATGCGAGCGCTCCCGCGCCATATGCGAGCGCAGGAACGGCGATGAACGTGTACGCGGTATAAAGATCGCCGCCGAGCAGAAACCATGAAACGATCGTGCCGAAGCGGCGCCCGCCCAGCGCCCATTCGTCGAGCGAATCGATCTTCGCGCGGCCCCAACGCGAGGCCAGAAAGCCCAAAACCGTAACGGCCGCGACGAGCGCTGCGAAAATGTAGGTACCGCTAGTCATGCGCCCGGGTCCGCGTGGCCGCGTAGACGCCCCAAACGATGAGCGCTGAAAGAACGATCCAGACGATCTGGTACCAGTAGAAGAACGGAAAGCCGAAGAGTTCGGGCTCCCGCCGCGCGTAAAACGGCGGCACGAGGGTCGCCACAAACGGAACGGCGAGCAGCCAATACAGCCATCGTTTCACGCCGGCAATCTTCTCTTCGTGCAGGCGCAGGTCTTTGTGTCAGCGCTCGAAGGGCAAGGTGCGCTGTGCCCACAACGCAGTCAGTGAGAACGCGCCGAGCAATTGCGAGAGCGCCATGCCCGCGATAACGACGGCGGCACCCACGATTTCGTGCGGCAAGATCGCGGTATGCAAGATTGCAACGCTGAGCAGCCCTGCGATAACGGGAACGCCGAATTGGAAGAGCGAGGTGCGCCCCGCACCAAGCTGCGAGATGCCGTAGCTCCAAACCGGGAACGTCAGCAGAATCGGGAACACGATCGAGTACGCCAGCACCCCCCAATCCGAGAGGCTGACCTGCGCCCAATTTTGATGTACGAGCGCCGGAACAGCACCCGGAAGAATGATGACGGTGCCGACGGCCATCGCAATGGCCACCAGTGAGACGGGTGTGTAGCGGTCGAGCAGACGCGCCGTAAGAACGTTGAAGATCGCAAACGACGCCGCGGAGAGCAGCGTGAGGCCGTCGCCGATGCGAAAGGTCACGTGTCCGGCGAAGAGCCCTTCGAAAATTGCGACGCCTGCGAGCGCGACGATCGCCCCCAGCCACCGGCCGCTGCGCACGCGTTCGGTCTTGCGCAGGGCGACGATCGCGAGCGTCATCAGCGGCGCGAGCGTTGCGAGCAATGCGGACGCAAAAGCCGTCGTGTGCGCAAGGCCGAGGATCCAAAGATACTGATACGCGCCGTAACCGCACAGGCCGCACGCAATCAGCAGCGGCCAATCGCCTTTGCAGATCCGAACGCGGCCGCCCATGGCCCGCACGAGGCCGAAAGCCAGCGGTGTCATCACTACGAACCGGATGCCGGTGAACGCAAGCGGGTCGAATGTACGCACGGCGTATTTGACGACGACCGTGTTGAGCGCCCATGCGACGGCGACGTAAAGCAGGCTGGCATAGAGCAGCAGGCGGCGGGCGTTCACGGCAAGGGTGATACCCGCGCATCGTGAAAGCTCCTCGCCGTGCCGGCGTTTATAGACAACAACGGCGTGCAGATCTGCGTCGAACGACGCGGAACGGGCGCGCGTCACGTGCTTTTCGCACACGGCTGGATCAGTTCGCGGCGCATGTGGTACGACGCCGTGGAGCGGCTTGATTCGGCGCGCATCACGGCGCATCTGTTGGACTTTCGCGGATCCGGTCTGAGCGATCGGCCGCCGCACGGCCATCATCTCGAAGGATACGCATCCGACCTGCGAGCCGCGCTCGAGGCGATCGGCGAACCGGCAACGCTGGTGGCGCATTCGATGGGCGGACGCATCGCGCAGTTCGTCGCAGCGCACGATGGGGCGAAGATCGAACGGCTCATACTCGTCGCCCCGGGCGTTGCGAGCGGCCGCCGCGTCTCGAAACGCCGCGCGGAACTCGCGCGAGAAGCATTTGGAAATCGCGCGCGCATCGAGGCGTTTCAGCGCGCGGCGATGACTGCGGCCGTATCGCGCGAAACGATGGACCGTCTGATTGAAGACGCGCTCGTCGCGCAGCGCGAAGTGTGGTTCGGCGATCCGGAAAGCCCGGGGTCGATCGACTTCAGCGATCAGCTGGAAAGCATCCGCGTTCCAGCGCTCTGCATTGCCGGAGCAAACGATCCACTCGCGCCGCCATTGCGCTTAAAGAGCGATCTGATCGCACGCATCCCGGGCGCGATCTTGGTCACGCTGCGCAATGCCGGCCACAATCTTCCCGTCGAAATGCCGGCGGAAATCGCGGGCGCGATCGAGCGGTTTATTTAAAGGTATACGAACCGCTGCGCCAGGCGCTGCCGTCGCTGCATGCGGAGGTGACGGCATTGCGGTATGCCACGCGTATCTGCGTGCTCTCCGACATTCCGGTGGATACTTGCCCGCACGGCGAGGGTGTCGCCGGCGCCGCGCCGCCGTCGTCACCCGCCGCTTGCGATGCGGCGATGCCGTCGAACGATCCGTCGCGCGCGCCGGCCGGCACGGCGTAGGGCGGCTGCGCGATGGTGCGCAGCAGCAGATCGTCGCTGCGTTGCGCGACCACTGTTCCGCCGGCATCGCGCACCACGGCGGTAATGCGAGCTGCGTACCGGCGTTCGTCGACGTAGGGATTCGCTTCTTCGTTTTGCGCGCAACTGCTCTGCGAAGGATCGCACGCCGCCGACGCCGTTTGCGGAAGCGCGATCAATTGAACGTTCGCCGACGTGGTGAACGCGCATCGCGCATCCGCGCAAGCCGGCGGAAGCGGCGTCATCGAAGGTGCCGGATCCGGAATGCCGCCGCTGCTCATGTAGCGTGCCAGCGTATCTTGCGCTGCAGCCGACGCGCGCTGATAACTTTGATTGACGTACACCTGCGCGCCCCGTATCGCCGCAACGCGCGTCATGGCAAGCCCTGCGCTTAAAAAACCGGCCGCTGCCGTGGCAAGCAGGGCGATGAAAAAGACCGCGTTGAGCAGCATTACGGCGCACCCGTGGGCTGCGCGATGAGCCGGCCCGGCGCTACCGCCGAGCCCGGCAGCGGAGCCCGAACAGGCGCGGCGCCGCTCAGTGAGACGACGCCCGTGTCCCCGGGGTGCGAGGGATCCGGTGTGTATCGTACGGTTACGCCGACCTGCGCGCTTCGGGCCGACGCGCCGGACGTTACGGTGACACCGACGGGCTCGCCGGTCGGGCCACCGTCCGGGGTCACTACCGGGACGGAGGTTGCAAAGCTTCCGGCCGGCGCCGTCCCGGGCGAACCGTACTTCCAGGCGTCGGCTGCAACGCGCAGCGTTTGCTCCGCCAGAGCGGAAGCGGCCGTGCGCACCGGGCTTGCCTGATGCGAAGCATACCGGCCGAAGCCGCCGAGGGCTCCTGCGAAGGCCACGACCGCTAGCGTGACGATGGCGGCGGCTGCGAGGCTCTCGATGAGGGTGAATCCGGCTTGACGGCGCATCTTCATATAAAAAGAAGTGCCCGCAGAGCGCCCGCCTGGATCACTTACGCGGCACTAGGGCCATCCGTGGCCCGTCGGTCCCCTCCTGCGCGTCCTGCGCCCGGGGACACTAGCCCCATCCGTGGGGCGTCGGTCCCCTCCTGCGCATCCTGCGCCCGGGGACACTAGCCCCATCCGTGGGGCGTCGTTGACTCGATTCACCGTCCTTG
>JAICWY010000017.1 GCA_025934645.1 Vulcanimicrobiia bacterium | reverse complement strand
GCCGTTCAAAGTGACGCGCTCGGCGCTGCAAAACGCCGCGTCGATCGGTTCGCTGATTCTCACGACCGAAACCCTCATCGCCGACAAGCCCGAGCCGAAGAAAGAGCCCGCGATGCCGGGCGGCGGCATGGGCGACTACGGCATGATGTGATCGGCTAAAGTCCTTTACGTCAGCAAATGCCCCGCGGTTTTCCGCGGGGCATTTTGTTTGCGCGCCATAGCCGTCACAAATCCCGCGGGCGGGCAGTTTCACTGTGGGAAACGTGCATTCGACTGAGGAGGCATCACGAATGAAGATCGCATCCTGGGTTCTGGCGTGCGCTTTGGGAGCGGCTGTTTGCGCGTTCGCGCAAGCCGCCGCGCCGCCGGCGATTCCGCATACGCCGGCGGGCCGCATGCTGCGCGCGTGGCTGCAAGCTTTCGATAGCGGAGACCGGCAGAAAATACAGGCGTTCATGCAGCGCTACGAGCCGCAGCGCTTGCCGCACCTGGACGACGAGATGCAGTTTCGCGCGATGACCGGCGGCTTCGATCTCCGGAAGATCGAGAGCTCGTCCCCGGATTCTATCACGGCTCTGGTGCAGGAACATCTTTCCGATCAGTTCGCGCGCGTTTCGTTCCAAGTGCAAAGCAAGCCGCCGAACCGCATCAAAGGCGGGATGCTCGACGCGATCCAGCGTCCTGCGGAGTTCGCGTTGCCGCATCTCTCCGAACCGCAATTAATCGCAGCGCTGCAGCAGCGCGTGGAACAGGAAGCCGCGGCGGGCACCTTCGCCGGCGCCGTCCTGATCGCCAAAGACGGCAAACCCGTTTACGAAAAAGCGTACGGCCTGGCGAATCGCGCGCAGAAAATTCCGAATACGGTCGATACGCAGTTTCGCATCGGTTCGATGAACAAAATGTTTACCGCCACGGCGATCATGCAGCTGGTGCAAGCAGGAAAGATCGAACTCGACAAACCGTTCGGCACGTATTTGACAGATTATCCGAACAAATCCATGGCCTCCACCGTGACTATACGGCAGCTGCTCACGCACACCGGCGGAACGGGCGACATCTTCGGTCCCGAATTCGATAAGAACCGCCTCAAGCTGCGCACGCTGCAGGATTACATCGACCTTTACGGAGCGCGCCCCGTGCGCTTTAAGCCCGGCAGCAAATTGGAGTACAGCAATTATGGGTTCATCCTGCTCGGCGCCGTCGTTGAAAAGGTGAGCGGGCAAACGTATTACGATTATGTGCGTGAGCATGTGTATGAACCCGCGGGCATGACGGCGACGGGCTCCGAGCCTGAAGACGTTGCCGTTGCGGATCGCAGCATAGGCTATATGACTTCACCTAAGGGCGGCGTGCAGCCGAATACGGACACGCTGCCATATCGCGGGACGTCCGCCGGCGGCGGCTATTCAACGGTGGGCGATTTGCTACGCTTCGCAAACGCGCTGGAAAATCACACGCTGCTCAACGCGACTTACACCGAGATGATGACGACGGGCAAAGTGACGATGGGCCCCGGAATCAAATACGGCTTCGGTTTCGGCGACCGCATCATAAACGGCACGCGCTGTTTCGGACACAACGGCGGGGCGCCGGGTATGAACGGCGATCTCGAAATTTGCCCCAGTGATGGATTTGTGATCGCCGTGTTATCGAATCTGGATCCGCCCGCAGCCGGACGCGTGGCGGACTTCATAGCGAACCGTTTGCCGCTTTAAGCGGTCTGCGGCAACGTAAAAAGCGCCTCGCGGATATTCGCGGGGCGCTTTCGCGTGACCAACCCCAATACCGGTTAGAGCGGTACGCGTACCTGGATCGCTTGCGCGCTGCGCCCGATTTGCTGCAGCTGCAGATCGCTGCCCGAAGCGCTCTCGATCCGCACGGCGCTCGATGCAACGGTCATCGTTTGCGCGTTCACCGTGTGTAAATCCGCGGAGCGCCGTACCACCAGCAGAATACCCGCGCCGGTCGGCCGGATCGAACCGGCGTATACGGTAACGTGCTGCCCGTTCTGGATGGTGTTGTATTGATTCACGATATCGAACATGCCGCCGGGTACCGGAGCTTCGCCGGCTTGTGCGATGCCTTGCGTCCACGTCTGCGTATCCGGCATTTCCGCGATGAAGCCCGGATGTTTCGGCGCGACGAAGCTGCTGGGCACGCGTTCTTGCTCGCGCAGCATCTTTTGTTGTGAGACGTTCGCCGACTGCGGCTGCGTTACGGGCGGCGTGGTTCCGCCATTTCCGCCGTGAGAGCACGCTGCGAGCGCAGCGGCGAGTGCGATCGTTGAAAATGCAAAAACTCTACGCATGGTGCGCTCCTCCTAATTCGCCCAAGTGATGTCGGTGGAATACGACATGGTATAAGCGGTGCTCGAATTGCCGTTGATCAGGCTTTGCAGCGTATTGAAGCCTTGCGCGGGGGTGTACGTGCTGCTTCCGCAGCCGCAAGCCGAGTATTGCGTCATCGTTCCCAAGAAGTCGAGTTTTCCGTTCGCTTCGCTGCTTGCGGAATACGCGCTTTCGTAATACCACTGATCGCCCATCGACCATTGGTAGATCTCGGGAACGGGGTAACCGTCGGAGTTACCCCACGAAACGTACCACAATCCGTGCTGTCCCCAGCCGTCGCAGTTTCCGCTGAAACCGCTGTACGGGCAATCATCCGCCGAGCCGTAATCGTAGAGCGGCGCAGTCGTCGCTGCGTTGTATCCGTCGATCCAGGCCGACGTGCGGCTGAACTCCGTGTCCCAGCCCGGTTCCGCGTCGATCGCGCCGCGTGCGAACTCTTGCGAACCGTATCCTTTACTCGAGATATAATTCTTGAGTGTATTCACCGCGCCGCCCCATGCTTGACCGGCGGAGTTACCGGTGTGGCTTCCGTAGTTGCTCGTTCCAATCGCCAAACGCAATTGCGGCGAAGAGCCCGAGCAGTTCCAAAAGCCGTCCAGAAAGCCTTCGGCGGCGTTCACGATCGAACTGTCCGATGCGAAGGCGCTGCCGTACGTGTACGTGCCTTCGCCGCCGGAATAGTACGGCTCGCCGAAATCCAGAATCACGATGCCGCTGAGCCCGGCGGTGCCCATGCTGCACCCCTCGTTATAGAGCGTGGTGCGATTAGTGGTTGCCATATACCGGGAAGTCGTTGCAGCCGGAGCGGCAATCGCGTTTGCATATGAAACTGCGACCAGCGCGCATCCGGCGACAAGGGTCAGGATAGACCGTAGCATGTCGTCTCCTCCATTTCTGAATGCAGCAAAGAAAAGAAATGCCGGCCTCGCCAGCTGGCGACGGTCGGCGCTACAATCGTAGTGAAAAAGGCGCGGCTGCATAAGTGGAATTCGCATGTATGGGCGTTTCGCCACGAGTGGTGCAGCCGGGCGCTTGCCTTCTAGTGTTAGCCAGGCTGGTAAGCGGGGCAAGAAGAGGACGATTCCCGTTTTTTTAATTGGAGGATGAGCTAGTAATGATGAAGACTCGTACCGGCGCCGCCATTCTCGCCTTCGGCGCGGCGCTGGCCTTGGCCGCATGCGGCGGCGGCGGCGGAAACAACAATCAAAACGCCGGCAACAACCCGGGAGCGAACGGCGGAAACAAAGGCTCGCAACAAGTGAAGCAGATGAATCCGCTGCACGTCGCCCATAACGAAATGGCCGGCCACTCGCTGCAAATTAACATGGGTCAGCAAAACAACTCCGGTGAGGCCGGCAATGCCGCCGTCGTGGACGAAAACGGCGGCGTTAACGTCACGATCCACATCAAGTCGGAGCCGAAAGGCGCCTCTCAGCCCGCGCATATTCACAAAGGCACCTGCACCAAGCTCGACCCGGCGCCGTGGAAGCCGCTCACTCCGGTGATCGACGGCAAATCCATGACGCACCTTAAGGGCATAAGCGTGGCCGAACTCAAGAAGGGCAAGTACGCGATCAACGTGCACAAGAGCGCGAACGATCTGAAGACGTACGTTTCCTGCGGCGATCTGACGCTGTAACTTCTCGCGTCTCGTTCCAGCCGCCGCGGGTACGTCCGCGGCGGTTTCTTTTTGCTTCGCCGCGCCGTCAGAGTGCTATAATGGACCTAGGAGGCGAATGCTATGCGCAACAGGCTTATAGCGGCGGCTTTCGTACTGGTGCTCGGCGCTTTAGGAAGCGCCGTGCCTTGCTATGCTGCGGGTGGCTCTACGGAGCTCATTGCTGCGGTCAAAAACGTCTCGACGCAGTCGGATAAACTGCGCTCGATGATGAGCAATTTGAGCGCGAATCAATTTCACTTGGTCAACGCGCGTTCCGTGCTTTCGGACGGCGATCAGGCCGCATTCCGCGCGTCCATCAAAAAGAACGCTTCGGATATATCGGATCTCCGCGACACGCTTACGCACACCACGGTGACGGGCGATGATGGTGTCGTGATTCCGCTACGAAAACTGCTGATGACGAAGAACGTGACGATCGATCAGATTGTCGGTGTGTACGTTGGGAGCGACGGGCAGATTACGTTGTTTTACCAGTAAGCCCACTGACCGGCGAGGTCGCGCCGCGCGCCGTCGAGTTTGTCGGCGATCAGCGACGACGTCATAGCGCTGGCATCGCGAGGCGGGCGCAGCCCGTGCATAATCGCATATCCCTCGTGCAATAACCGGTGTGCGCGCGCGTCATCCGAAGCTTGATGCGCCAATTCCGCCGCAACGACGAGTTCGTTCGCGCCGCGCCATTTATCCGCAAACGCGTCCGCTCCGGGCGCCCCGGAGCCGCACGAAAGCGAAGCGCGCGCAGCGCGTTCCGCTGCAGCCGAGGCTTGCGCGTAGCGGTGGTGTGCGATCGTGTTGACGTTTTGCGCGATGATTTGCGTCGCGCGTTCGCCGCACGGCGCGCCTGCATCGCTCAGATGTCGTACTGTAGGCTGCGCGCATCCGGCAAGGCCGAGAATACCCGCAATGCATATTGTTCGTAACATAAGGACCAATGCCGCGTTCCTCCCCCGGGATCGGCGGTGGACCTTTAAATTTCCCGCCCGGCTGCTAGGGTAAACCTTCCACAGGGCGCCGGCGCGCAAGAAACAGGTAATACACCGGAATTCCCGCGAGTAAAATCGCTAGGCCGATAAGACTATTCTGGGGATATTTTACGTACGTGTCGAGCACGACGGCAAACGACACGATCGCAAAGAGCGCCGTTGAAACGGGATGGCCGGGAACGCGAAATTGTGGCGGCTTTGCAGGCGAGAGCCGAGAATCGCGCGCCCGGAAGAGGAACAGCGCGATCGCAGAAAGTCCGAAAAACACGTAATCCACCGACGTGACGTAATTCAGAATCTGATCGTATTGGCCCGAGAGCGCGATAACGATCGCAAAAATGCCTTGCAACGCGATCGCAATGACCGGCACGCGCGTAGCCGGATGCACCCAAGCGACGGGTTTGAAAAAGATGCCGTCTTGCGCCATCGCGTGATAGACGCGCGGCGATGTGAGAATTTGATTGCTCATGAATCCAAACGTCGAGAGCATGACGGCGGCGGCGATCAGTTGCGCGCCGCGGGGGCCCATTACCGCGCGCAAAACGTCGGAAGCCGGCGTTGCGGTGTGTATGAGTCCGTTGGTTCCGAGAACGCGTAAACACACGATGTTTACGAGCATGTACAGCACGACGACGCCCGTAACGCCCCAAATCATTCCGAGCGGCAGCGTACGCGCGGGCTGCTTGAGTTCTCCGGTCATAAAACTCGACGTCTGCCAGCCGCTGTACGCGAACAGTACGGGGATCATCGCGACGCCGACCGCGGTAAGGATATCCAAACCGGATCCGAAGGCGTGCGTGGGGACGGCTTGCGCGCCGGGCGATCCCGCTGCAGCGAATCCCACGGCGATGAGTCCCGCAATGGCGGCGATCTTCAGCACCATGAAGAGATTTTGCACGTTGCTGCCGGCACGAACCCCGAAGCAGTTGACGATCGTCAGAAAACCGAGGGTGCCGACGGCCAGCCATTTGCCGTCCACGTGCACGCCGCCGAAAACGACCGGAAAGTAGCCGGCGAACGTCACGGCCGATGCGGCGGCGCCGCCGCTTTGCGAGACGAGCAGCAGCGTCCATCCATACATGAACGCGACGACCGGATGGTAGGCATCGCGCATGTACGCGTAGAGGCCGCCGTCACTGGGGCGGCGTGCCGCCAGCTCGGCGAACACGAATCCGCCCAGCAGCGCGATCAACCCGCCGAGCGCCCACACGCCGAGAATCAACGCCGGCTCCGGAACGCGTTGTGCCACGACGGACGGATTTCGAAAGATTCCCGAGCCGATGATGCCGCCCATAACGATGAGGGCCGCGTCCCCAACGCCCAGGCGGCGCGCTAGCTTTGCCATCGCGCAGTCTCCCGCCCGCCCGCTTCGAACTCCTGCGCCGGGGTACATGGTCAGCAGAAGAACATCCGCCAACTAGGAGATTATATTTATGCGCTTGTTCCGCGTCTTACTCACGCTCGTCTTTTTCTCGGCAGTCGCAGCGCCGCAGCTCGCGCTTGCCGGTAAGACGAACAACTTCTACGGTGAAGTCGTGCACGTTTCCACGGAAAATGTCAAAGTGTACGACCCGAAGGCAAAACAAACACTCAGCTTCGTCCTCACGCCGAAGTTCGATCAGCTCTTTTCAGCCGACGGAAAAACGACGTATCAGATGAAACAGCTCAAGCACGGCCAGTACGTCCGCGTCGTGTACGATCAAAAGCTGCTGGGCGTGCGCCACGCAGATAAGATCTACATCCTGAACAACGCGAACATGAAGACGGGCAAACAGATTCCGTCACATATCCACTAACTTCCCGAAACCGGAGCGCGCTGCTTGCGGTGAAACAGCGAGCGGTACGGGTGCAAATCACTCCGCGATAGCGTGAAGAGCCGCTGCGGCTTAATCCGGGTCCGCCGGACGAAGTACGCAGCGGCCGCCACGAACGCCGTGACATACGATATGGACGTGGCGAATGCGCCTCCCAAGATGCCGAAGTGCGGCAGCAGCGCGAGCGTCACGCCCGCGCAGATAATTGTCGAGAGGCTGCTGAAAATTACCGGCAGACGCGGCATGCCGAGTTGTTGAGAGAAGAAGGTCGCCAGCGTCGGCATGACGCTGTACGCGATGATGCCGGGCAGCAGCACGCGCGTAACCGTTCCGGCTTCAGCGAACGTTTTGCCGTAAACCAGCGGTATGAGCAGCGGCGCGACGAAAAAGATGACGATCGCCCCTAAGCAAACCAGCGCGAAGGAATGACGCATGCACGTCGCGGTCGTTTCCGCTGCTTCGGCTTCCGTGCCGCGCGCGATGCGTCCGAACGCGGCCGTCGCGATGGGACGGCTCAGTTGCCAAAGCATCTCGCCGATGCCGACGCCGATCGAGTAGACGCCCAGGGCGCTGTGCCCGAGCACGAACATGATCAAAAAGACGTCGATGCGGAAATTCAAATACGCGACGGTGCTGTTCACGCTCACCTGCGCGCCGTATTTGAGCTGCTCTTTAAAGATCGGGCCTTCGTCGTTGCCTTCGGTGGAATTGTACTTGCGCAGCCGCGTGAGCGTGTACCCTGCGGCGATGACGTAGCACACCGTCCACACTGCGAAGAGCACCCACAATTGACCGTGCAATAGGAAGAGCAACGGCACGTACATCAGCACCGGCAGCGCGTTCGTCAAAGCCTGCTGGATGTTGACGGTCCGCACATCGCTGTCGGCCAGAAAGAAACCGGTAGCGGACTGCACCAGGAGCGCGAACGGCACGGCTGCCGCGACGGCGATGAGCGCACTTTGTCCGGGAATCAAAAAGCCCGCCACGCCGAGTCCCACGGCGATCGGCAGTCCGAAAGTAAACAGCACGCGGAACATGATGCGCCGCAACGTAGCCGGCGCGCGGCCGCGTTTCGTATATTGCCACGCGAGCGCAGAGGCCTGTCCCGCATTCGCCATCTGCAGCATCGCGAGAATCGTAATCGCGTACGTGTACACGCCCTTGCCGGAGGCGCCGAGCGTTCGGGCGATGACGATCGCGCCGCCTATCGAGACGATCTGCAGAACGACGCGCGTCGCAAACGTGACGACGCTTTTCTTCGCAATTTCGCTCACGGGCGTGCGATCCGGATGATACGGGAGACGGCCTGCTTCAAACGCAGCCGCATTTCGATGTGGTGCGCCTTTTTCAAGCGCGCCGGCGAAACGGCGTCGGGATAGCGGGAAAGAACGCTCAAGCGATCCGTTGCCATGCCGAGATCGTGACGCGTCGTCGTCGCTCCGGGACGCTGGTAGCGGTACACCGCGCAAGGCTGCGGTATGAGCCGCACCGGCGTGCCGCTTTCAAGCAGGCGGAGCCACAAATCCCAGTCTTCGCCGTAGCGCAGTTGCGGATTGAACCCGCCCGCGTCGAGCAGTATGCGGCGCGGCACTATCCCCATGCAATTGATGAAATTATCCTCCAGCGCGAATTCCAGCTGCGCCGGCGCCTCCAATTCGAACAAGCAGTTCAAATTGCGCGAGCGGTAGTACGGAACGCTGCCGCGCTTCCCGTCGATCTCGACGTAAAACTCGGTGTTCAAGAAACACCCCGACCGGCGGTCTTGGAAGAACGACGCGGCCCGCTGCAGGCGCTGCGGAAACCAATAATCGTCGGCGTCCAGGAACGCGACGTACTTTCCGCGCGCCGCCTCGATGCCGGCGTTGCGTGCGCGCGAAACTCCGCCGTGCTGCAATTGCACGAAACGCACGGCATTCCCGAACTTCGCGATCCGCGCCCGCGTGTCGTCGGTCGAGCCGTCGTCAAGAACGAGAACTTCGACGGCGCTGCGCCCGATCGTTTGCTTGAGTGCACTGGTGATACTTTGGCCGATATACCCCGCGCAATTGTAAGCCGGGATGACCACGGAAAAGAGCGGCTCATCGCGCTGCGGCATATTCCTCGAGCCGTCGGCGGACCCGGTACAGGTTGCGCACGACGCCGTTTACCAGCGAGTCGGCTTGCGTGTGCACCGCGCCCGGGTGCGCGGCGACGAAGAACAGATGCCCGTACGGGAAGCCCATCGAGGCCAGATCCTGGTGGTATCCGTCCACAGCTTGTGCGCGGCGGAATGCATACTCGCGATCGAACAGGCCGCTTTCGCGATCGCCGCGCAGCAGCGCACGCGCGCGCGCCGGAAGATCGTCGGCCGCGTTCAGTTCCAAACGGGCGCGCAGCGCGGCGTCCAGCCGTTCGAACTCGGTTCCGAACATGGTCCATGCATCGCGCACGCCGTCCTCGGGATTCGCGCGTTCGAAAAAGCCCGCGCGCAGATCGTCGATGCGTTTAGTGTATTCGCGATCGTCGTGCTCGAGCACGTCGCGCGCGTCGGTCAACTGAAAGCGGAACGCGCTGGCGACTGCCACAGTCATGCGGCCGCGCAGCGTAGCGCTTTGCCGGGTGCGCGCAACGAATGAAGCGGACGCGCAGTATCCCTCCAGCAAACGGCACCAGCGCTCTTCCGGCTCGTTCGACGGCGCGTAGCCGCTCAGAACGTTGCGTCCTGCGAGGAGTTCCGGCGCGCCGTGCGTCGTATGGCGTACGACGCGCAGCGACCACGCCGGTAGAATGAACGGATCGTGCAGGAAGAGCGGCAAAAACCGGCGCGGCATGCGCTGCAGTGCCGAATAGAAGAACCGGTTGTCCAGACTGCAGCGGTCCGTGACCACGAGAAGGTCGATATCGGATAGCCCTGGGAAGCGGATGTTTCCGACGCGATATATCGAGATCGCGCGCGACTGCACCATCTGCACGTACCGCGCAATCGCTTCGTCGTAATCTTCCCGTTTCGCGCGCTGCGGCAGATCCACTACGTTCATCCGATAGCCTCCACTCGATCCAAAAATGCGTTTGCGCCCGCGCGCAGGCCGTCGAGCATGCGCGGCGAAATTCGGCGCGCGTTCAAGCGCGGTGCCATGCGCGAGCCGACGATGCGGCGCAGGTGCGGATGGCTCGCCGGCGGCACGAAGCTGTTGAGGGCCGGCGCGGGCGGCCGCACCCACGTCGATCGCAGCGCCTCGCTGCGCCCGATCAGATCCCACTGGGCCGGCGTAAAGAACTCCCGTGCCAGTTCGAACGAATCGCGTTTGTACACCAGCACGCCGCGTGCGGCAAGCACGCGCGCCGGCATGAGTAAGATGCCCGCCAGCACGTTCTTGAATTGATAATCGTTTTGCAAAAAGTCAGACGAGGCGAAGCGCTTGCGCAGCGATGCGGCGGCGGCGCGCAGCGAGGCGCGAAACTCCTCGAGCGGCGCGGCCGTCGCGTGGAGATGCACCGTCTGCGGGTCGTGCAGCACGCGGGCGCAGCGCAGCGCTTCGATCGGAAGGAACCGTTCGTCGTAGCGCTCCAGCTTGCTCGCCGGAAAAAACATCAGGCCGTGATGCATCAATGAATCGAAGCCGAGCGCCGCTCGCAGCAGGCGCCGGAGCTCGCGCACGGCGCGCCGGTGCTGGTCCGGTGTGAAGGAACGCACGTCGTCCACGATGACCGCGATATCGATGTCGCTAAAGCCGCACGCGTCGTGCGTCGCCATGCTGCCGTGCACCAAAACGTGCCGCACCGTCGCCAGCTTGCTCGCATCGAGGTGAGGCAGGCGCGGGCTGCTTCCATCGTACGGTTCAAGTTGGAGCACAGTCCGGTTCGCGTTCAGCACTTGACCGGGCGCGGGCTTGGGCGCGTTCGAGGGCATCCGGCCGGCGACCAAGTCCGCGACACGGAGGTCCGCCCCGTTCACCCACCGGTCGTAATACGTGACCACTTCACACACGAACGAGCGTACCAAAGAGGCGCCGCACGGGGCGTGAGGCTTTAACGAGGGCCTGCATAGGACATCGGTCCCGAGGTGGACGGGTCGAAGACGCGACGGGCGAACGCGCGCACGCTTGCCGCGAACGCGGCAGGCCGCCGTAGAGGCGCTACGTGATCCATATTCGGCATCACCCGGACGCTCGCGTTCGTCGCTTGCGCGAAGCGGCTCTCGTCGGCGCGAAAGAGCACGTCCCATTCGCCGTTCACGATTGCGACGGGCTTGCGGTATTCGCGCAACGCGTCGCTGTAGCGCGTGCCAAGCGCGGTGCGGCGGCTCAAATCGAACGTGCGGTGATCGAATTTGAACGGAAGGACGATGCGCGCGACCTCAGGCGGAAGTGTTATGCGGAAAAATATTTTCAAGATGCGATCGATTGCCGCCGCCGGAAGCTGCGCAGCGCACGCGACGCCGAGCTCGTAGAGCAGCGCGCGATCGCCGACGAGATCGGTGGTGCACCCGGTCAGCAGCAATCCGGCGCTTTCGTGCGGCAGATCCACCGCATACCGCATCGCGACGTATCCGCCCAGGGAATAGCCGACGATGAGCGGCGGCCGCTGCAGCACGCGTTCGGCGATGTACGCCAAAAACGCGTCGTTCACCGGAATGTCGAACGGCAGATCGGCTAGGGCGCCATGCCCCGGCAAGTCCGGCGTGATGACGAAGAATTCGTCGCACAGCATCCGCGCGTGCGGTTCCCAGATCCGTCCGCCCAAACGGATGCCGTGCAAAAAAAGCAGCGGCGGATTTCGCGGATCGCCGTACGTCGTAATGCCGCGCGCGAAAGAGATGTCGCGCAACGCACCGAAATACGGCGCATGCTGACTCTGACGTTCGCGGTTATTACCGCGCTGCAATCGCTCGTAGCTCAGGCGCCGGCCGCTCTTTCCACGCCGGCCGTGTTGAACAATGGCGCGTGTCTGGACTCCTTCAAAGCGGTGCCGCAAGGGCTCTTCGGCAGCGATCCGACGTCGGCGATCGTGAAGATCGACAAAGTCGTTTCGACGTCGAGTTTCATCAACGGTGAAATCATCGGGTACTTGTATACCCGGCAGGACGGCACGACGTGGCTGGGCCAGCGCAGACAAGACTATATGTCCGCTGCTGACAGTCAGGCAGTGAACGCGGTGTTCTCGTCGACGCACCTTCCCGGCGCGAGCATCACGGAGTTTCCGCCGGTCCGGAAATTCGGGGTAAAGACGAACTACACCGAGGTTTTCCAGGTGAACCTCCCGCCGGGCGCGTTGGACCCGCTCCACGTCCGGCTGGAGCCGTGCGTGGCTTGGCCGCCGGGTATGGCCCTCCCCAACCCGCTTCCCTAAGGGGGCAAACCCGGCGCGTTAGCAAAGTCCGCATCCGATTGCTAACGGAAGGGGTTGTGAGGGAGCGATGGATTTACTGGTGCTTCGTTCGCGCGGCGTTTGGGAGCCCAATGCCGACGTCGTCATCGACGAGGCTGCCCGTTTGCTGGTCGTCCGGGTCGAACTGGCCGGGGCTGACAGCGAGAGCCTGCGCATCTTCGTCGACGAGCGGCATCTCTTCATAGCCGGCAGGCGCGCCGACGCGGCGCGATTGCGCAGCGGCTCCTTCCTCCAGAAAGAGATCGCCGGGGGCGATTTCGTCAAAAAAATTCACTTGCCCGTATCGGTGCAGTACGGCGAGGTCACCGCGACCTACGCCGACGGGATGCTCACGATCGCGTTGCCCATCGCCGCGACGGAGTACATCCCGACGACCCGCACCGAAATCCGTTTGATCGTTAAAAGGACTCTCGCGTAATGCCCGCCCCGAAGAATCCCCTTACCGCTGCCGGCTCGATCGGCATTCTGCCGCTGCAAGAAGCAGTGCTGTTTCCCAACACCGTCATTCCGCTCGCCGTAGTGAAGAAGCCCGGCATACAGCTGGTCGAAGAAGCGCTGCGCGACGGGAAACCGATTGGGCTGACCGTGCTGAAAAACCGCGAGACCGAAAATCCCGGTCCCGACGACGTGCAGCGCGTCGGCACCATCGGCACGGTGCAGAAGATGCTCAAAGTGCCCGACGGCACGCTGCGCTGCATCGTCGCCGGCCAGCAAGTCTTCAAAATCGAGCAGTTCACGCAAACCGAACCGTACATGGTTGCCGGTTACACCGAACTGCCCGATGTCACCGGGTCGTCCGAAGAACTCGTCGCGATGCAGCGCAATCTTTCCGGGCTGTTTCAAAAGCTGCTCGGCTATCTGCCGCAAGCGCCGCGAGAGATGGAGATGGAAGTCCAGAACATCACGGACCCCAATCTCCTCACGTACTTTGTCGCATCCACAATGCGTTTGGATACCGCCGACCGTCAGGCGCTCCTCGAAGAGCGCAATACGATGAAGCGCATGCGCAAGCTCACGATGCTGCTCACCAAAGAGCTGGAAGTCGTCGAGCTCGGGCACAAAATCCAATCCGACATCCAGCGCGAGATGGAGAAAAATCAGCGCGAGTTCTACCTGCGCCAGCAACTGCGCGCAATTCAGGAAGAGCTGGGCGAGGTCGATCCGCAACAGTCCGAGATGAACGAGCTGCGCGAGAAAATCGACGAAGCGCAGATGCCCGAGGACGTCAAGAAAGCCGCGGACCGCGAGCTGGACCGCCTCTCGAAAGTGCCGCAAGCGAGCCCCGAATACAGCGTTATCCGCACGTATTTGGATTGGCTCGTGCAGATGCCGTGGGGTAAGGAAACCGCGGACCACATCGAGATCAAGAAAGCGCGCGAGATTCTCGACGAGGATCACTACGATCTCGAAAAGATCAAGGATCGCATTATCGAGTATTTGGCCGTCGGCAAACTTCGCAACAGGTTGACGGGACCGATTCTCTGCTTCGTCGGCCCGCCGGGTGTCGGTAAAACCTCGCTTGGACAGTCCATCGCGCGCGCGATGGGGCGCAAATTCGTGCGCCTCTCGGTCGGCGGCGTGCGGGACGAGTCGGAGATCCGCGGCCACCGCCGCACCTATATCGGCTCGATGCCCGGCACGATCGTGCGGGCTATCCGCGATGCGGGCACGCGCAATCCCGTCATGATGATCGACGAGATCGACAAGGTCGGCTCCGATTTCCGCGGCGATCCGCAATCGGCGCTGCTCGAAGTGCTCGATCCGGAGCAGAACAACACGTTCCGCGATCACTATCTGGATCTGCCGTTCGATCTCTCGCAAGTGCTCTTCGTCTGCACCGCAAACAGCTTGGATACGATCAGCGGGCCGCTGCGCGATCGCATGGAGATCATCCAGCTCTCGGGATACACCGAACTCGAGAAGGTGCAGATCGCCAAGCGCTATTTGATTCCTAAGCAGCGTAAAGCCAACGGCATCAAAGAGACGCAAGGTCAGATCAACGACGCCGCGCTGCGTCTGATCATTTCGGATTACACGCGCGAAGCCGGCGTGCGCAACCTGGAACGCGAGATCGGCACGGTCTTCCGCAAGATCGCGCGCCAGATCGCGGAGAATCCGCGCTATAAAGGCCGCGTGAAGCCCGAGAACTTGCACGAGTTCTTGAGCAAGCCGCGCTTCTACAGCGAAGTCAAAAAGCGCGTGGCGTCCGTCGGCGTCTCCACGGGCATGTTCTACACGCCCGTCGGCGGCGATATTCTCTTCATCGAAACCACGGTAATGCCGGGCACGGGCAAACTGGTGCTGACCGGTCAACTCGGCGACGTGATGAAAGAGAGCGCGCAGGCCGCGGTCTCGTTCCTGCGTTCGCGTTCGGGCGAACTGGGCTTAGCGGAAGATTATTTCGCCAAGCACGATCTGCACATTCACGTGCCTGCGGGCGCGACGCCGAAGGACGGACCCTCCGCAGGCATCGCTTTGGCAACGGCGATCACCTCGCTGCTGACGGGAACGAAAGTCGATCCGGACGTCGCGATGACGGGTGAGATCACGCTTACCGGTCAAGTGCTTCCAATCGGGGGATTGAAAGAAAAAGTTCTCGGGGCCAAGCGCGCGGGTATCAAGAAGATTCTGCTGCCCAAACGCAACGAAATGGATCTGGACGACATTCCCAAGGAAGTTCGCGACACCATGACGTTCGTGCCGGTGGAAGAACTTTCCGAAGTGCTCTACCACGCGCTGGGTAAGCGCGTCATCACGCCGGTGGAATTGGGCGAAGGCGGCCGCGCGAACAACGTGGTGCCGATGCGCCGCCGTAACGGCGCGCTGAAGCGTACTACGGCTGCGCCGTCAAGATCGCGTCGTAGGTCGAGATAGTCTCGCTGCACGTTTGCGCGCGCTCGTCGAAGCAATGAAAGCGATCGATCGGGTGCGCGTAAACGTGTAAGGAAATAGCGGATGCATCGCCGGTGATGCAGCGGTGCAAATGCAGATCGTCTTGCCGGTAGTCGACCGCTCCCGCGGCTAACGTTTCACGGCCGTCGAACGCGATCTGTGCATAACCCGGCGTCGCGCCCGCGTCGCGGCGCACGTAGTTTTCCACCCGCATATCGCCGCTTGCGACCGAGAGCCAGCATAGCGCGCCGCCGTGATCGTGAATGGAGGATGCGCAGCCCGGCTGCCAGTGCAGCACCAGAATCTCGAATTCATCGCAGCGGTGCAGCAGCGTTCGCGTATATTGACGGTTCGGGTTGCGCTGCGCGGGTTGGGGCAGCGCTGCGGCGATGCCGCTCATCGCGCGAAGCCACCCCACGACTTCGGCGTTCGTCCCGTCGCCGCTGCGCGCCCGCGAGAGGTTGCGCGCGAGCTCCGGAATCCGCGCCGTACCGTCGATCATACGGCCGAGTTCGCGGGGGCGCTCGCGGCGTACCTGCGCGAGGTCTCCAGAAAGCCGCGGACCTGACCTTCCGCCCATTCCGCAGGCCGGCCGAGATGCCGCGCCAGCGCCGCCGCCGTCTCCGGCGCCGCTTCGGCCGCCGCGTTCGCATTCACGAAAAGCGTACGCGAGCGCCGCGCCAGCACGTCTTCTACTGTCCTGGCCATCTCGCGTTCCACGTAATGCGCGATACGATCGTCATTTGCGAGCGATTGCGCTCGCCGCGTATCATCAATTAAGACGAGACTGCGTGTCTTGCAAGGCCTGTGCGCGAATCCGGACTGCCGTTCGGCCGCGTCCACCGCGTCTTCCGCCATTTTCCGGTACGTGGTCCACTTGCCGCCCGTCACCGTCACCATGCCGCTTTCCGAAACCGCAATGAGATGTTCGCGTGAGAGCTTCGCGGTTGCAGTCTTCGCGCGACGGACGAGCGGACGCAGTCCGGCAAACGCGCTTTGGACGTCTTCGCGCCGCACGGCGCGCGGTACGTAGCGGTTCACCGTCGCGAGGATGTACTCGATTTCATCGTCGGATGGATGCGGTTCGATCTCGGCGCGCGGTGCGGCGACGTCCGTGGTGCCGATAAGCGTCGCGCCCAACCACGGAATTGCGAAAAGCACGCGTCCGTCGCTCGTGCGCGGCACGAGCAGCGCGCGGTCATCCTCGAGAACGCCGGCAGGCGCGACGATATGCGTGCCACGGCTAAATGCGAGCAGAGCAGCGCAGTGCGCATCGTCCATGCGACGGATCTCGTCGGCGAAAATGCCCCCGGCATTGATCGCCGCGTGCGCGCGAATCTCGATCTCCCGTCCGGTTTCTTCGTCGCGCGCCCGCACGCCGCAAATGCGGCCGCTCTGTTTTTGAAGCGCGATAGCGCGAACGTAGTTCGCTACGGCCGCGCCGCGATCGGAAGCGGTGCGCGCGAGCGCGACCGCGTACCGCGCGTCGTCGAACTGTGCATCCGTGTAGACCACGCCGCCGCGCACCGTACGGCTGCGCGCGAAACTACTTTTGCCCGCGAGCGCATCGTAAAGACGCAGTCCTACCGCGTAATAGAGCCGCCGCGCCTGGGACGGCGCAGGCACGAAAAACTCCAGTTCGCGAACGAGATCCGGCGCGTTCGCGCGCATGTATTCGCGCTCGTGCAGCGCCTCGCGCACCAGCGCGATGTTGCCCTGCTGCAGGTAGCGCACTCCGCCATGCACGAGTTTGGTCGAACGGCTCGACGTCGCCTTGGCGAAATCGTGCGCTTCAATAAGCGCCGTCCGGTAGCCGCGCGCGGCGGCATCGAGCGCGCAGCCTAGGCCGGTCGCCCCTCCGCCGATGACCAGCATGTCGAACTCTGCGGTTTGAAGAGCGCGGATCGCGGCATCCCGGTTCATACGCGCGCTGCCGCAACCGCCTTACGCCACAGGTGCATGCGGCGATCCCGCTCGGATGCGTCCATGGTAGGCGTGAAGCGCGCGTGCGCCTTCCACTGGGCGCGAATACTCTCCACGCTGCTCCAGAAGCCGCACTGCAGCCCCGCCGCATATGCGGCTCCGAGTGCGGTCGTCTCGAGAACGCGTGGCCGCACGACCGGCGCGCCGAGCAGATCGGCTTGAAATTGCATCGTGAGATCGTTTGCGCTTCCGCCGCCGTCCACGCGCAGTTCCGAAATGCGCGCCGAGCTCTCCCGCTGCATCGCTGCGATCACTTCGGCGCTTTGATATGCAGCGGCTTCGAGCGCCGCGCGCGCGATGTGCGCGCGAGTCGTACCGCGCGTAAGACCGGTGATGACCCCGCGCGCATGCGGATCCCAATACGGCGCGCCAAGACCCGTGAACGCCGGAACGAAAAACACGCCGCCGCTGTCACTGGCCCGCCGCGCAAGCGCTTCCACGTCGCGGGTGCGCTCGATAATCTGCAGGCCGTCGCGCAGCCATTGAACGGCCGCGCCGGTCACGAAAACGGAGCCTTCCAGCGCATACGCCGGTTTGTCGCGTTCGAACGCGTAGGCGATCGTCGTGAGCAGGCCTTGCGAACTCGGAACGGCGCGATCCCCGGTGTTGAGCATCAAGAACGAACCGGTGCCGTAGGTGTTTTTCGCAATGCCGGATTCGAAGCCGGCTTGTCCCATCAATGCGGCTTGTTGATCGCCGGCTACGCCGCAGATCCGTACCGGCGCGCCGAAAATCGACGGGTCGGTGACGCCGAACTCCGCGGTGCACGGCAATACGTCGGGAAGCAGCGCGCGCGGAACGTTCAGCAGCTCGAGCAGATCGCTGCTCCAATCGCACGCGTGAATATCGAAGAGCAGCGTGCGCGACGCGTTCGTCACGTCGGTCGCGTGCCGTTTGCCGCCGGTGAAGTTCCAGATCAGCCAACTGTCCACGGTGCCGAACGCGATCTCTCCGCGCCTCGCGCGGTCGCGCAAACCCGGAACCGCTTCGAGCATCCACGCGATTTTCGTACCCGAAAAGTATGGATCGAGCAGCAGTCCGGTTTGTTCGCGGAAGCGCGCTTCCAATCCGCGGGCCTTTAGATCGTCGCACAACGCGGCCGTGCGCCGGTCTTGCCACACGATGGCGTTGCCGATAGGCCGGCCCGTATCGCGCTCCCAAAGCACGGTGGTTTCGCGCTGATTCGTTATGCCGATCGCCGCCACCGTCGCGGCATCAGCGCCGGCGAGCCGCAACGCTTCGACGGCGGTTTCGCGCTGCGTATTCCAGATCTCGCGCGGATCGTGCTCGACCCAGCCCGGATGCGGAAAGATCTGCGCGAACTCGCGCTGCGCCGCCGAAAGCACTCGCCCTTCCGGATCGAAGACGATTGCGCGCGAACTGGTCGTGCCTTGATCCAAAGCGAGTATCACGGCCATGGCGCGTACTTCCGCGCCCGGTGCGGATTCGCTTTATTGCGCGGACTGCTGCAGGTCTATCTCGGTTGCCGTCGCGCGATTGATGCAGGACCCGCTGCCGCGAACCATTATCGTATCGCCCGGCGCCGGCCGCCACGATGCGGGCGAATATGCGGTTGAGGCGGACGTAAAGACGTGGAGCCAACCGCATCCGGTTCCGAATTGGACGTGCACGTAATCCGGCATGACTTGACCCACGGTGCCCGTGTGTGTGAAACTCGCTCCGCCGGCGATCGCGCCAAGAATCGGCGAGGCGTCGCCGTTCGCACCTAAGAGCGGAAGTCCGAACGTTGTTTCGATAAAGTGCAGCATGCTGTAGTGATCGATCGAAGCGCCGTACTGCCCCGAGTTCACCATCGGTCCGTCCAGGATCGTCACGATGTGATTCGCGGCGCTGTCCACGCCTTCGTCGAATGTGACAACGAGTAATCCGGCGTTGGACGCATCGTAGGACTCGATTGCCGGAACGTTTTCCGCGAGCCAGGCATCACCCGTGGCGACGCCGCAGTCGTGCATGTCGTTGCAGATATTCGGAACGATAAAGTTCACGGCGTTGTTCAAATTCACGCCCGGCGCGTACGCTTGGGCCGCCCCATTCGGCGCATTGTTGAAATCGGCCCACGGCACGTGTTTACGCCAGTACAGATAGCCGCTGCTCACGGATGACGACGGGTCCGCGAAGCAGGGGTTTCCGGACACCGGCGCATCTTCCGCGTAACCCGCAAACGTCAGGCCATGCGCGGAAAGTTGCGCGGCCAAGTTATCGCCGTCGAACGCGAGCGGGCACGCATCGCTCGTAACGCCTTGCGTGGAACCGCTGAAAAGCGCGAGGTAGTTCGGCTCGCTGGGATGCGCGACGCCGTGACTGTTCGTGAAGAGCGCGCCACGCGCGGCAAGTGCGTTCAAGAACGGCGCATCGCCACTGCCGATCGCGCTTTCGTACGGCACGTTCTCCATCATGATAACGGTGATGTGCGAAATGCCGGCAGCGGCGGTCGTTGCATCGCTCGTGCTGCGCTGTGTGGGGGAAAGCGGCATGATGCCTGTTTGGTGAGTAGACGCGCAAGCGGCGAGCACGATGCAGATTAGTGCGCAAAATGCGCAGCGTAACATCATGCAGAGCCTCCCAAGTCCGCATCGTCCGTACCCGTATTTCGCAGAATATTCTCAGGCGCGGTTCACAATTGCAAACGAAGGGTGAGATTATGGCAGTTTTGCGGCTGCGGGTGCCTACCATCTGCACACTATGCGGAGCGTGCATTGCCTGCGGCGGTGGAGCCGGAACCGGTCTGCCGCCGGCACCGCTTGCATTCGTCCAACCGGAAGCGCCGCGTGCCGTTCCGTCTGTGGCGGCCAAACCCACGCCCACGCGTTCACCCTCGCCGGCGCCCACACGAAAACCGGCACCTGCCACGCCGCCGCCTGCGCCCGTTATTCCGCGCGATGCTCCTTGCGCCGGATACCGCTGGCCCGTCAAAACCGCGGCGGACGTGCAAGCCGCGCCTCTCGCCGGAGCCGCCGCCGTCGTGACGACGATCGAACATCTGATAGCGCTCGTGCCGCCGGCGCACACGCTGGATAAGCGCACGCCGCCCGTCGAGACGACCATTTACCGTTTGAACGGCGTTAAGGTGAAATCGGTCCAGCACGCGGTGGACGGTGATTATCATCTGGTGCTGGTGGACGGGCAGAATCGGACGCTCATTGCCGAGAGTCCGGATCCCGCATGCGCGCGCACGAGCGCTTTGCTGGATCGGATCCGCGCAGTGCGCTCCTCGCTTTCCGGCGCCGGCGCCGGCGATCGCGTGAGCCTCAATGGCGCCGGTTTCTTCGATTACGAACCGAATTTCGCGATCGACCAAGCCCGTAACGGCATCGAGCTCCACCCGGTTACCGCCATTTGCTTCGGAACGGGGTGCACGCCGAAGTAAGCGCGAAGCGGCGCGTGAAATGGAAGGCTCGCTTTGCGCTCCGCCCTGACGCACCTTGCGTGTTCCAAGTGTGACGCGCCGTATGATGCCGACACGGTGCAGCATCTCTGCCGTTGCGGTGCGCCGCTGCTCGCGAGTTATGACGTAGAAGCTGCCGCGCGCACTTTTACACCGCAAAATCTCGCGGCGCGCGAACCCTCGTTCTGGCGCTATGGCGAGTTGCTCCCGTTACGCGACGAGCGTAACCGCGTGAGCTTATACGAACGCATGACGCCCGCGTTCCCGCTGACGCGAATAGGAGCCGCAACCGGTTTGCCGTCGCTGTATATGAAAGACGAAGGCGTACTTCCGACCGGGAGCTTCAAAGCGCGCGGCGCTGCCGTAGGCGTTTCACGCGCAAAGGAACTCGGCGTCAAAGCTTTCGCGATGCCGACCAACGGTAACGCGGGCGGAGCATGGTCGGCGTATGCCGCGCGCGCCGGCATGGAGGCGGTCATATTCATGCCGCAGAGCGCGCCCGCGATCAACCGGCTGGAATGCGTCATGGCCGGGGCGCGAGTGTCGCTCGTCGACGGCCTCATCAGCGACGCGGGCCGGCTCGCTTCGCAAGCGATTGCCGAGCGGCAGCTCTACGACGCGGCGACACTCAAAGAGCCGTACCGCGTCGAAGGCAAAAAGACAATGGGTTTCGAGATCGCCGAACAATTCGATTGGAACGTGCCCGACGTCATTCTCTATCCCACCGGCGGCGGCGTCGGCCTCATCGGCATTTATAAAGCACTTCGCGAACTTCAAACGCTCGGACTGATTGGGAAGCGAATGCCTCGATTTGTTGCCGTGCAGGCCGAAGGGTGCGCGCCGATCGTCAAAGCGTACCAAGAGCGTAGAACTGAGTCGGATTTCTGGCCCGATGCACGCACTGTTGCGTTCGGCATCACCGTTCCCAAAGCACTCGGCGATTTTTTAGTGCTCGGCGCACTGTACGAAACGAACGGCACGGCGATCGCGGTGAGCGATGATGCGCTTCTTTCCGCGCAACGAAATGTTGCAGCGCAAGAAGGCCTATTGATCTGCCCGGAGGGCGCGGCGACTATCGCCGCGGCCGAACAGCTTCGCGCGCAAGGGTGGATCGCGTCTCACGAGCGCGTTCTCGCAATCAACACCGGAACGGGCCTGAAATATCCGGACGTTCCGTACCCGCAGCCCGCGCTGCTTGCCCGCCGATCGCCCACGGGTGCACGCGCAAGTGAGGGCGAAGCGCCCCGATTGAGATGAAGAAGAACCTGCTCTTTATTCCGGGCCCGGTCACGGTGCCCGAACCGGTGCTGGCCGCCATGAGCAAACCGCTCATCGATCACCGCGGCCCGCAATTTGCCGCGCTGGCCGGACGCATCGACGCGGGCCTGCGACCGATCTTCGGAACGGAAAAAGCCGATATCGTGCTGCTCGGTTCGTCCGGCACGGGCGGGTTGGAAGCGGCGATTGCGAGCACGTTCTCGCCGGGCGACCCGGTGCTCGCCGCGCCTGTCGGCGTGTTCGGCCGGCGTCTTATCGCAATCGCGAAGACGTACGGGCTTGAAGTAGACGTGCTCGAGACTGAATTGGGTCATGCGCTGCAACCGGATGCGTTGGCGCAGCGTCTCGCGGCCGATACGAAGCGGCGGTACAAAGGCGTACTGTTGACGCATAACGAGACGTCGACCGGCGTGCAGAACGACATGCGCGCGCTCGCGCCCATTGTGCGCGATCACGGCGCGATCTCCATCGTCGATTCCGTCAGCGGCCTGGGCGCGAACGAATTTTTGATGGATGAATGGGGCTACGACATCGTCGTGAGCGCTTCGCAAAAAGTGCTCGCCGCGCCGCCCGGCGTTTCAATGGTAGCCGTGGGTGCACGCGCATGGCAGACGATCGAAGCGTCCACGACGCCGCGGTTCTATTTCGATCTCCTCAAAGCGCGCGAATTCGCGCGGCAAGGGCAGACGCCGTGGACGCCGCCCGTATCGGTGCTGTTCGCGCTCGACGCGGCGCTGCAGCATTACCATCACGAGGGCGCCAAAGCGGTGTGGCACCGTCACGAAATGTACGCGCAAGCCATTCGCGCAGCATTTACCGCCCTGGGCCTGCCCGTGTTCTCACAACCGGGTGCGCATAGCGTGACGGTCGTTGCCGGAACGGTTCCCGCCGGTGTTGATGCCGCAACCTTGTTACGGAAATTGCGCGAAGAGCGCGGCGTTTCGCTCTCCGGCGGACAATTGGAACTCAAAGGCAAGATCGTGCGCATGGGAACCATGGGCGACGTTTCGCAAACGGACGTGCTGGGCGCGCTCGGCGCGCTCGAGATGGCGCTGCTGGAATACGAGCATCCGGTGCACGTGGGCGCCGGCGTACAAGCCGCGCTGCGCGTGTTTTTGGATCTTGCGGGCGGTTCTAGACCCGATGCCGCTCGAACAAAGGCGCCGCAAGCCCCCGAGCAAACCCCGGCAGCGTCGAGATAAGCGCGTTGTCGATGCGCGGATTGAACTGCGCGATCTGCGTCGCAAGCTTCGAGCGGTGCAGATCGCCGCGCAGCTGCGGCGAAAGCGGAAAGAAGAGCGCGACGTAAAGCACCAGCCAAACACCGACCGCGGCTTTCAATAGACCGGTGCCTGCGCCCGCAAGCGCATTGCCGGCTCCCAGCACCGGCAGTTTGGCGACTGCGCTGAGCACGCGCGCTATCAACATGACCGCAACGTAAGCGGCGATGCCGACGAGCACCATCGCCAGCACGTGCGCAGCGCCCCCGTTCAGATGCACGATGCGCTGCAGCGGTTCGTCGAAGGCGCCGTTGTAAAACCACGGCGCGATAAGCGATGCGGCGAGCGCGATTGCGCCCGCAAGTTCCATGATAAAGCCGCGCTTGTATCCCTTGAGCGCCGCGATTACGAAGATCGCGCCGATCAGAATGTCGGGCCAGGCGATTCCGTTCACGCGCGAAGCGTAATTCCGAGTTCGTCACGCAGCGAGGCGAGCGCGCGATCGATCGCGGCGTCGGCTTCCTCGTCGGTGATCGTCGTGTCCATTCGCTGCATCGTCGCGCGAACGGCCAGACTCTTTTTGCCTTCCGGCACTTGTGCGCCGCGGTATTCGTCGAACGTGCGCACCGCGGTGCAAAGATCGCCGATCGCTCCCGAAATGACGCGCTCGACGCGCGCAGCGGACGTGTCGACATCGCAGAGCAACGCAAGATCGCGATACGTGGACGGATATCGCGACGGCGGCCGGTAGAGCGGCGTGGCGAACTCCGGAATGCGCTCCAGGTAAAGCCACGCGCCATAGGCGGGCAAACGGAGATCGAACGCCTTTGCAAGGCGCGGATCGATCTGCCCGAGCGAAGCGATCTCACGCCCGTCGAGGAGTACGGCCGCCGTCTTCCCGGGATGCAGTCCCTTACGGTTGTCGGGCGCGAATTCAAAATCGCTGCGTCCCGTCAGCTCGCGAAGAAGCGCGATCGCGTCGGATTTTAGCCGCAAGAAGTGCGAATCGTGCCACGGCGGTTCTTGCAGCGGCTCCGCCGTAAACCCGAACGCAGCCGACGGCAACTCCAGCGGCTGCCCTTCGTCGCGATAAAAGATGTGCCCGATCTCGAAGATGCGCGCGGGGGTGTCCAGACGCGCCAAATGTTCCAAGTGCGCAGGGCCGAGCGCCGATCGCAGATAGCGTTGATCTTCCGAGAGCGGATTGAGCACTTCGACGGGCTGAAACGTCGGCTCCATGCCGGCGCGTCTCATGCGTTCGAAGATCTGGGCGCCGTGCAGCGCGACCGTCACCACTTCATCGTAGCCCAGCGCGCTCAGCGTCGCGGCGATCCGGCCTTCCAGAACGTACTCGTTGCTGGAAATATCGTGCTCGGCGACCGCGGGAATCACACCCTCGATGCGATCGTAGCCCGCCATGCGCGCGACTTCTTCGACGACGTCAGCTGCAATAGTGACGTCGCGCCGCCAAAGCGGGGGCGTCACACGCAACGTTTGTTCGCCGGCCGGTTCTACGGTAAAGCCGAGTCGATCCAAATACTCGCGGATCTCTTGCGCGGTGAGTTCGAATCCGAGAAGCCGTTTGATATCGCGCGTATCGAACGCGATCTCTTGTGTCTGCGGCTGCGCGATGCCGAAAACGCGCGGTTCCCCGGCCTTTGCTCCACTTTCACGCAAGAGCTGCGCCGCCCGTTGTGCGCCCCAGGTGGAGAGAACCGGCGGCAGCGTTTTCTCGTGCCGCGTGCTCGCTTCGCTGCGCAGCGCGAAGCGCGCGCCGGTGCGGCGGATGCGCGGGCCGTTGAATGTCGCGCTCTCCAAAAGTATGGACGTCGTGCTTTCCCTGACTTCGCTTGCCGCGCCGCCCATGAGACCGGCTAGGCCTTCCGCGCCGCGCTCGCTTGCGATCACCAGATCGCGCGGCGTGAGCTCGCGCTCCTCTCCATCGAGCGTTTGAAGGGTTTCACCTTCGCGCGCGTCGCGCACGATCAAATGTCCGTCCGGAATCTTTGCAGCGTCGTAAAAATGCAGCGGCTGTCCGGTTTCGAGCATCACGTAGTTCGAGATGTCGACGAGATTGTTGATCGGACGCTGACCCGCGAGCGCGAGGCGAATGCGCATCCATGCCGGCGACGGCGCGACGCGCACGTTCTGGAACTCTTGCACGACGAATCGCGTGCAATCCGGCGAGTCCATGCTCACGCGTGGACCGGGCGCATCGCTCGCGGCGGGCGCGAACGCGCCGAACTCGGGCGCGCGCAGCGGCGTGCCTTGATACGCAGCAAGTTCTCGCGCAAGACCGAGAATCGAGAGCGCGTCGACGCGATTGCTGGTCACGTCGACGTCGAGCACCGCTTCGCTCAAGCGGAAATATTCCACGACGTCGGTGCCCGGCGGCAGCGCTTCGTCGAGCTGCATGATCCCGTCTTCGAACCATTCCGTCGGCAGCGCCAGCTCTTCGGCGGAGACCATCATGCCTTCCGACTCCACACCGCGCATCTTGCGGCGTTCGATCTTCAGATGCGGCAACTGCGCGCCAATTGTTGCGACCGGTATCGTCTGACCCAACGCGACGTTCGTCGCCGCGGTCGCGATCGTCAGCAGCGCGCCGTTGCCGACGTCGATCTTGCCGACCTGCAGGCGATCCGCGTTCGGATGTTTTTCGAGCTGCGCAATGCGGCCTACGAGCACGCCGGTGACCACCGGGCGCAGCTCGATCGCATCGACCGGAAAACCGATTTGCGCAAGCATGTCCGCAACGCGCTGCGGATCGACGGGCAGCTCTACGTATTCGCGGAGCCAAGCTAAAGGTACGCGCATGAATGTTTCTTTATGCCAGTTGTTTCAGGAAAGCGGGGTCGTTTTCGTAGAAGCGGCGGATGTCGTCGATGTCGTAACGCACGAGCGCCATGCGCTCCACGCCGAAACCGAACGCCCAGCCGGAATATTCGGCCGGATCGTAATCCATGTTGCGCAGCACGTTCGGATGCACCATGCCGCTGCCGCCCAGTTCGATCCACCCCGAGCCGCCGCACATGCGGCACGGCGAACCCGATGCGCGGCAGAGCGGACAGGTCGTGTCGACCTCGGCGCTCGGTTCGGTAAACGGAAAGAACGACGGGCGGAAGCGCACTTGCTGGTCGCGTCCGAACAACTCGCGGCACATGCCCGTCAGCATGCCTTTCAAGTGCCCGAAGTGCACGCCGCGATCCACGAGCAGCCCTTCGATTTGATGAAACTGGAAGTGATGGCGCGCGTCGACCGCGTCGCGGCGGTAGCAGCGCCCCGGCACCACGACGGCGACCGGCGGCCGGTGCTGCTGCATCGTGCGGATCTGCATCGGCGAGGTGTGCGGCCGGAGCAGCAGGTTGCCGGTGAGGAAAAACGAGTCGAATCCTTCGCGCGCGGGATGGTCTGCCGGAATATTGAGCGCGTCGAAGTTATAATATTCCGGCTCGATCTCCGGCCCCAGCACGACGGCAAATCCATGCCGCTGGAAGTAGCGGCAGATATCTTCGGTGACGCGCCGCAGCGGATGTATCGCGCCCAGCGCAGCGGGCGGCGCCGGAAACGTCACGTCGATGCGCATGCCGAGTTCGGCTTCGAACTCGCGCGACTGCAGCGCCGCTTCGGCGTCTTGCAGCGCGGCTTCCATCAGCTCGACGGCGGCGTTAATCTCTTTGCCGGCTGAAGGACGTTCCGCGGCGGGAAGCTGCCCGATGCCGCGGCGCAGCAGCGTGACCTCACCGCTGCGTCCCAGAAACGCGACGCGCGCGGCGTCGAGCGCCTGGGCATCCTGTGCGGCGGCAACGGCGGCGTCGAAACGCTCGCGCAGTTCCCGGAGTTGTGTATTCAATTCACTCATAAAAAAAGAAAAAGCGCCCGACATATTCCGGGCGCTTTTCAAATTCACTTTTTCGCTGGCGTTATCAGGTTGGAGCCTGGGCGGGATGCAGTTGCCGGTATATAAGATAGGCGTTTATGGATCCCGTGTCTCTAAAGAGTTTCCAGAAGAATTCGGAGGTCGCCATCGGCTCTGGGTGTCTCCTTCTCTATGACTTTTGGCCCCGCACGTCGGTGCGAATGGGTGCAGTATAGCATGCTGCTTTTTCACAGAAAAGTCTTGACTTTTTAGCCTCCCGCCACTGCCTTGACAGCCCCGCGAAAGAGGGTTTCTCTCTTAAACGGACAGGTGCTTACTTGCTTCATAGAGGGCAATTGAGCCCGCGACGCCGGCATTCAAACTCTCGGCACCCCCGCTCATCGGAATGGCCCCGAAACGTGCACAGAGAGCCTCCCAGCCCTCGAGTCCGTGCCGTTCGTTCCCGACGGCCAGAATGGCCTTACGGTGCCACGCCAGACGCCCTAGCGGCTCGCCTTGAGCCGCGAGTCCCGTGACCTCCCAGTCCGCCAAGACCGCGTTCAGGTCCGCCGGGGTGGCGACGGCTATCCGCAGCCGGAAGATCGCGCCCATAGCCGCACGCACGACCTTCGGAAGATGCGGCTCCGCGCCGCGGGAGCCGAAAATTACGCGCGTTACGCCGAATGCCTCGGCCGTGCGCAGCAGGGTGCCGGCGTTTCCGGGGTCGTTCAAATCCGCGAGTGCCAGCACCAAACCGGGCTCGTCCAAAAGATCGGCCGCGGTGAAGAGCGCTATCGGCGCGATGGCGATGACGCCGGCGGGTGATTCGACGTCGGAGAGGCGCCGCATGGTGCGCTCGTCCACTACGTATACGGGAATGCCGCGCGCTTCCGCGCCGCGCACTGCTTGCGATTCTTCATACGCAGCCGCAGTTGCGTAAACACACTCCACCGGTGTGCCCGCGGCTATCGCGTCGGCAAGCAGCGTCGGCCCTTCGAACGAAAACCGCGCGTGTTCGCGCCGGCCTTTCTTCGTAAGGAGTTCGCGCGCGAACTCGACGCGTGCGTTATGCGCGCCGAGAGACGTAGGCACGCAGAGCGATCATCGCAATGCCGGAGACGATCGCGGCGATCATCACGGCGATGCGATCGTTGAAATGGTGCGGCACGACAAATTTCAGCAGCATGAACTCGCAGAACGCGAAAATGACGATCCACACGAGCAGCCAGAGTAGTTCGCGGCCAACGGACGATTCGGAACGGCGCACGCCTGCTTCTACGAGGCCCGCCCGGCGTTTTCCGTTAATGTATCGCGCATGAGTGAGTCGCCCAAACTTCTCGGCAGCGAAAAGATCTACCAAGGCCGCGTTTTTACCGTGCGGCGCGACACCGTCCAGGATCGCGGCAAGGCTCGCAAACTCGACATCGTGGAGCACCCGGGATCGTTTGCAATCGCACCCGTGCCGGCGCCCGGACGCTTGGTGCTGATCCGTCAGTACCGGCACGCCGCAGGCGGCCCGCTTTGGGAGATCCCCGCCGGAACGGCGGAACCGGAGGAATCGTGCGAGGCGGGCGCGCTGCGCGAATTGCGTGAGGAAACCGGCTATACGGCCGAAACGTTGACACCGGTCTGCACGGTCTACCCGACGCCCGGCTACTCCACGGAGCGCGTGCACATCTATGCCGCCTATGGATTACGCGCCGGCGAGCAGCAATTGGAAGACGACGAAGACATCGAAATGCGTGAAGTTTCGCTTGAAGAAGCCCGGGCTATGCAAGCAAGCGGCGAGATCGCGGACATGAAAACGGTGTTGGCGCTCCTTTGGTTGGCGGCAAGGACGTAAATTAGTTTTTTTAAGAGTCGATAATCTATCTACGAAGCGGTGCCGGAATATGCTACCGTTGCGTTTATAAAAGCAGTGGCAGTTTCTGCCATGGAGGTATTGCGCGTGGAGACACCGCGGGACATCAATGCGGTTCTAAAATATTTGCTGAGCGAGGGCAAAGAAGGAGAGGCGTCGGTTTTGGCACCTGAAGACGAAGCCTACCTGAGCAAGCTCATCGCCGCCGTGCGCGCAGGCAAGCGCGCCGTGCTCATCGTCGAAGACTCGGATGACAAGCTGAAATACATGTTCAGCAACGCGTCGCGTGCCGAAGCCGTAAGCATGCTCGGTAAAGTCATCGAGGCGACGGGACGCCGCTTGGCCAACGGCGACGACTAAGGCTGAAGCAACAGCCCCGCGATCTTCCCGTCCGGAGCGAGTGTGAATGAATACCGCAGCGCACCGTTCCGGAACTTGACGTCGAAAACGTACACGGTATTTCCCGATCGCTGGTAGCTTTCGATAGGTACCGTCGAGAGCACCGGACCCAAGTCTTTGAGATTAGCTCGTATAACGACCTGATCGCTTAGGTATTGGCTGAAGTCGGGCGTGAGTTGCGTGCGATCGATATCATCGCGCTGGAGACGTCCCAGCCATTCGTCCGCCCGCTGCGTGATCGGGTTCGCGAAGTGCGCCGGCGGCATCGGAGCCACGACATCCAAAATCCGGTTTGCTACGCGCTCGGGCGAGATAACATCTTGCCCGTGCAGCGAATCCGCGTTCGCGAGCACGATCACCGCGACGTGCCGGTCGGGAAGCACCGCGTTCATCGCGTGATAACCCGCAATCTCACCGTTGTGCCACACGTATCGCTGGCCGCCGCGCTGGTCAATCGTCCAGCCCATGCCGTACGGCGAGGAATCGTTGCCCGGCGTCCACATATCGCGTACCGAGTCGACATTGAGCAGCAGCGGCATGCCGATGTCCCACTTCGCCAAATCGTACACGTTCGTCACCAAATCGCCCGCGCCGAAAAGCCACGACGCGTTCCACGGTTTGGCCGGAACGAATTTGCCGCCGGAACTGCGCGTGTAGCCGACGGCGTGCTGCGGCGAGATGCCTTGATCGCCGGCAAGGAACGTCGAGGTCATAATCAGCGGTTGGAAGATGCGCGTACTCAGGAAGACGGTCAGCGGAAGATCGCTCACGCGCTGCACGACGAGCGCGGCGATCGCGTAGTTCAAATTGTTGTACTGAAATTGTTTGCCCGGCTGCGAAACGAGCGGCATGCGATCCACCGCTTTGATCAGATCCGCAAGTTTGACCGGTTGCGTGGGATCGTGGCCGATACCCGGCGCGTTGGTGTAATCCGGCAAGCCCGACGTCTGCTGCAGCAGTTGCGCGATGGAGACGCTGCGCGCGATCGTGAGCTCCGGGACGTATTTGGTCACCTTATCGTCGAGCGAGAGCTTTTTGTCTTGCGCTAACAGCAGCACGGCCGCGGCCGTGAACTGTTTGGCAATACTGCCCGCATAAAATTCCGTTGCCGCGCCGGCTTTGCGGCGCCTCGCGAGGTTCGCGTAGCCGAACCCGCGCGCGTACACCAGCAGTCCGTCCTCGACGACGCCGATAGCCATGCCCGGAGTACTTCCGGCGCGCAATTCGCCTTGGGCGATCGCGTCGATCGCATGCGCGCGCGCCGCCGTGAACGGCGCCTCCGACGGCGCCGCAGCCGGCTGCGGAGATGGCGCCGGCGTTTGCGCGCAAACGGGCGCGGCGGCGAGCGTGAATCCGAGAACCAAGCAGGCGAACCGATATCGCATTTCGCCGCAGTTCGGTTACGCGCGGGCGGGAGCCTCCGGCCGCTTAGTAGGCCAGGTGTGCGTCGCCGATCACGGCGCCGTCTGAAACGAGCGCGAGTTCTTCCATCTTGTGGTTCACCGGAAGATAGAGCGTACCGCTCGCGCCGTGCGTCGCGACCGTGCCGAGCATCTCCATCTTGCCTTCATGCACGTATGCCACTTGCATGCCGGGCTTAGGATGCATAACCACGACGTAATACCAGTCGCCGTGCATGCCGTAGAGCACTTTGGCGTCCATCGGTGCGTTGCGCGGCGACATGAACTGCGCGCGCGCGAACGGCGCGCTGGCGATCTTCGCAAGCGCCTGTTCGTCTTGATGCATCGCCGCGACGGTGCGCGTACGATCGACTGCAACCCAGGTAGGAATGAGCGCCAGCACGAGCGCCGCTGCGATAGCTGCCGGAATCGATCGCACCCACGCGTGACGCAGGTGCGCCAATGCGAGCGAAGAGTGAAGTCGCGTGCGCAGCCCCGGCGGCGCTTCGTGCATCGTTTGCAATTCCGCGATGCGCGTCACGCTTTCTTCCGCTTCGGAGACGCGCTCCGCGCAGGCCGCGCAGGATGAGGTGTGGCGCTCCACGCGGGCGCGATCGAGATCTTCCAGCGATCCGAGCGCGTACAGTTCCGCCAGATCATCCACGTGCTCGTTCACGGCCGTCCCTCCTTGAGCGCCGCGCCGAGTTTGCGCAGGCCGAGCGAGATGCGGCTCTTCACCGTGCCGAGCGGCTCGGCCAATTCTTTCGCAATCTCGACGTGCGTTTTTCCGCCGAAGTACGCAAGCAGCACGGGTTGCCGCTGCTCCTGCGGGAGCTCTTCGATCGCGGCGCGCAGTTTGCGCTGCTGCACGAAGTCGTCGATCTCGAATTCTTCGGCGGGCTCGTCTTCGCGTCCGAGCCGTTCGGCGAGCCGTCCGCGCCGCGCCGACGCGCGCAGACGTGAAATCGCATCGTTGCGCACGACGACGGTGAGGAACGCGCGCACCGAACCGCGATCTGCGGCGAACGTTTTAGGATTGCGCCACACGCGCACCAGCGCGTCGTGCACGCAATCTTCTGCGTCCTGCACGTTGTGCAGCACGTTGAGCGCAACCGAGTAGAGCAGCGTGCCGTAGCGGCGGTACGCCTCGTCGAACGCCCAATCTTCGCGCCGGGCAAAGGCCTGGGCCAACGTCCGTTCCTCAGCCGCCCCGGGGCGTATGCCGGCCGACGCCATTCCGGGCGTGATTTTCGTCCACGCAGGAAGTACGCCTCCGGGGCGGCGCCGGATGAGCGCTACGCGTGCAAGGAGCCCAGGTTGCTCTGCTCGCGGTTCAGCGCTTGCAGCCGCTGCTGCGCGTATTTTTTGAGCGCTTCGTTGGCGCCGTTTTTGGCTTCAGCCGACTGCTGCTCTGCAGCGACGCTGTCGCCGATCTGCAAATCTTGAATGAAGCGGCGATCGAATTGCGCTCCGTGCAGACCGCTGAGCTGCGAGTAGTGATACGAGGCGCGCACGTCGGGCTGCTTCGCGATTGGCAAGCCGTAGCGCTTCGCCATTGCGTCGAGATGCCGCGTTTGCGCGCCGGCGTCGCCCGCGAGCGCTTTCGCGAACGCCTTGACTTTTGGCGAGTGCGCATTCTTCATCGCAAGTGTCCCGAGCGCGTAGCGTCCGAGTTGCGCCTGCATTGTGATAGTCAAGTAACTTGCATCGTCTTTCGAGAGGCCCGATGCTTGCGCCGGAAGCAGCGCGAGCGAAGTCAGCGCGGCGGCGCACATCAGTGCGGAGAACCATTTCATGTTCTCCGTATACCCTAAAAACGCAAGCGGACCAGCGTTCCGTCGGCGGCCGTTTCGATGTGGAAATCGCTTGACAGCGCGCGCATGATGTTTTCGCCGCGCCCGCGCGTTTCATCCGGCTGCTGCGAACGCCACGTTCCGGTGTCGCGAATTTCGAGCAGCAGCGAACCCCGTTCGAAACGCGCATCGAGCGTCACGCTTCCGGGTTCGCCGCGATACGCGTGCTCCACGGCGTTTGCGATCGCTTCACCGCCGGCGGTGAGCGCGTTAAAAGCGCACTCATCCTGCGTTCCATGCGCTTCCAAGAATTCGCGCAGACGCTCGCGCAGAACGCGCGCGCTGCGCGGCCGTGCCGGCATCGTCACGTGTAAGCCCGGCGCGCCGCCGCCGGCAATTTGCATGACGAGAACCGCGATGTCGTCGGTTTGCGGTCCCTCCAAGGCCGCGTCGATGATCGCTTGCGCCGGGTTACTCTCTGCAAGATAGAAGCGCTCGCGCACGACCTCGTTCAGGCGCCGCTCGGCGTGCACGACGTCGCGGCCGTATTCGATGAGCCCGTCGGTGAAGAAAACGATGTTCGCGTAGTGCGGCACCGCGATCGTGCGCTGCTCCAGCAGCACTTCGTCGAACACCTCGCCGAGCGGCGGTCCCGCGCCGTCGCATGCAAGTACCGTTCCGGCGTCGTCGACGACGAGCGGCCGGGGATGTCCGGCAATGCTGTATGTGAACTCGCGCGTCTCCTGATTGTAGATGCCGAAGAACGCCGTAATCATGGTGTGGCGCTGTTCGAGCATAACCACGCGGTTCGCGCGCGCCAGCACTTCGCGCGGCGCGTGATGTTCGAGCGCGGCCGCGCGGATCGCTTGCCGCACGCTGCCCATCGTCACCGCCGCTTCGACCCCGTGGCCGGCGACGTCGCCTACCGAGACCGCGATGCGCCCGCCTTCCAACGGAAACGCGTCGTACCAGTCGCCGCCGACCGCTTCGCCTTGAGCCGATGCAGCAGCGGCGTACGCGGAATAGAACGCGACGCTTTGCGTGCGTGGAAGAGAAGCGGGCAGCAGCGCGCTTTGCAGCATCGTCGCAACGCGGCGCTCGCGTTGGAACGAATGCGCGTTATCGAGCGCAAGCGCACCGCGCCGCCCCAATTCCATTGCCGTTTCGAGATCGAACTCGGTGTATAAACGCGTCGGATCGTCGGTGGCAATCCCCAGCGAACCGAGCAGACGATCGTGAACGCGCAGCGGCACCATGATCCCGGCCGCATATCCGGTGCGCTCGTAGACTTTGCGATCGTGTGCGTCGGGAACGACGCGTTCGACGGCGTGCGCGCTTACGCGCGCGAGCAGTTGCGGCTCGCCGCTGCGAAGCACTTCCGGCGGCCCCCCGCGCGCCTCGTCGGCGTACGGCGCGCGCCCGAGCAGGCGGCGCAGCTCCGATTCCTTCGCCGGATCTTGATGCGCGACCGCCGCAACGCGCAAGCGCCCGTGCGTATCGGGCAGATCGATTTGACACCACGTTCCGAGCGAGGCGATCGCCAGCCGGGCGATGCGATCCAGTGTGCCGTCCACGTCGAGCGTGGATCCCAGGACCTCACCCGCGAGCGCAAAAAACGTTTGCTGCGCTTCCGCACGTTTCTGTTTGTCGATATCGGTCGCCGTGCCGAGCCAGCTCGTAACCGCGCCGTTCTCATCGCGTACGGCAATGGAACGGAAAAGAAACCAGCGGTACTTCCCGTCTTTGCCGCGATAACGGCATTCATTCTCGTAGGGTTCGCCCGTGCGCAGCGTGCGTTCGCGTTCGCTCTGCAAGCGCCGCAAATCGTCCGGATGCACCACGCCCTCCCAGCCGAAACCCTCGTTCTCGGCTTCGGTGAGACCCGTGTAATCCAACCAGCGCTTGTTGGAATACACGGCGCTGCCGTCGGGCGCGTCGAGCCACACGAACTCCGGCATCGCTTCGGCGATCATGCGGTAGCGGCGCTCCGATTCGGCCAGAGCTTCGGCCGCGCGCTGCGCGCGCGCTTCCGCTTCGGTGCTTTCCGTGACGTCGACGAGCACCGCGATCGCGCCTTGCACGTCGCCGAAGGCGTCGTGCAGCGGCCACGCTGAGGAGATGAGTTCTGCGGTGCCGTTTTCTTCGTGCGCGATCTCGATCGCGAAATCAACGACCTCGGCACTCTCGCGCGCTGCGCGTTGCAGCGGCTCCAGGTGCAGCTCGCGTCCGCCGGTAAGCCGCCGGTATGCGCGGTTGCCTTCAACGCGCGCGCACTGCCGGTCGAACGAAATGGCAATAGGGACCGGCAGCCGTTCGAGAACGGCTAACAAGCCGAGGACATAATCCTCAAACGTTAGTGCCTGGCGCTGCATCCGCGGGCAACGTTCGCCCGGCAGCGCGCAAAAGCCCCGCGCGGCGCGCGGGGCTTGCGGAATTTAATGCGGTCTTATTGCGCCCTTATTGGACGGCGTAAACCGGAACCTTACCTTTGAGGACGGAGACTTTGATGGTGTCGTTCGCCTTCACTTTGGAGAACGAAACGCTGCCCGTCGCGACGAGCGTGGTTTCGATGCCATTGTTCATGACGACGGTGACGTGCTGTGCGTCGCTCACTTTTTCGACCTTGCACGTGTACGTGCCGTCGGGGATGAGCGATGCGTCCATGGACGCTGCCGGCGCGGCCACCGGAATTGCGAGTGCGGCTGCAAAAGCGAGAAGAACGAGCTTTTTCATACGGAAACGAGTGTACTGCGGGCGCCCGCTCGCCCGTACGACGAATCACGCAGCGCTTTGTAAAGAAAAAGGCCCGCAAAAGCGGGCCTTTTCGTGCGAAGTGTAAGCGCGGTTACTTGCCGGCCGCTTGCTTTGCCGTCTTGAGCAGCGAACCGAATGCGGCTGCATCCGAGACGGCCAGCTCCGCAAGCGCTTTGCGGTTGAGCGTGACGCCCGATTTCTTCAAACCGTTCATGAAGACCGAGTACGTCAGGCCCTCTTTGCGCACGGCCGCGTTGATGCGGCTGATCCACAACGCGCGGAAGTCGCGCTTGCGGACGCGGCGATCGCGATACGCGTATGCGAGCGAGTGCAGCAGCGCTTCGTTCGCAACGCGATAGTTGCGGCGGCGCGCGGCGCGGAAGCCCTTGACGAGCTTCATGACTTTGCGGCGGTGTTTGAGTCCGTGGAGACCGCGTTTAATGCGTGCCATCTAAAACGTTCCCCCCTTACACCAAATACGGGATCGTCGGCGCCAAGCGCTTCAGATCGCCGGAGAAAACCGGCATGTCTTTGCGGAATTTGCGTTTACGCTTGCGCGTGCGCTTGCTCATGATGTGGCCGCAGCCGCTGAATTGGTGACGGTGCTGAACGACGCCGTTCGCGCTGACCTTCACGCGTTTCGCGGTACCGCGGTGGGTACGGATCTTAGGCACTGGTAGGCTCCTTCGTCGTAGCGTCGGTCGCATCGGCTTCCGGCTCGTGTTCGCGTTCTTTCTCGTGCATTGACAAGAATTTGGGCGGACCCGTCGGCGTCGCGCGCGGCGCTAGGATCATAAACATGTTTTTTCCTTCGAGCTTCGGGTCGCGTTCCACGGTCGCAATCGGCGCCATGTCGACGGCCATGCGATCGAGGAGTCTGCGGCCGAAGGCCGTGTACGTAATTTCGCGTCCGCGAAACATGATCGTGACTTTGATCTTGCTGCCGTCGAGCAGCAGACGTTCGGCCATGCGGGCCTTGGTCTCGTAATCGTGCGTCTCGATCTTGGGCCGCAGTTTCACTTCTTTGAGTTCGAAGTTTTTCTGCTTCTTACGGGCGTCTTTGTCTTTCTTCGACTGCTCGTACTTCAGACGGCCGTAGTCGCCGATTTTACACACCGGCGGCTGCGCCGTGGGCGAGACCTCGATCAAGTCGAGGCCGCCGCTGCGTGCGCGGGCCAGAGCATCTTCCGTGAGCATGACGCCGAGTTGGGAACCATCCTCGTCGATCACGCGCACCTGACGGATGCGGATCTGGTCGTTGATTCTGAGCGGTCGAGCTATGGCAAGTACTCCCTAAAAGACAAACAAAAAATGGCGTTACCGAAGTAACTCCATCTGCGCGAAACCGGCCGGCGGTTCCTCAGAGGAAGACCGGATCGCCCGCAGGCATCCGGTGAGAGCGTTCCCCGGCCCCTTCGACGGGTTCGGGACAGCCTCTACTTCGGCTCAGGCAGCATACCAGCACCTGGGGCACCGGGTCAAGGACAGAGGAGGCGGCGGCGTAAGAAAACGGCATGGCAACGTACCGGATAGGCCTTCCCGCAGACGTCCCCTTGCTGGTGGAGTACTGGCACGCCATGCTGGTGGAGTGCGGACTGCAGGGCTCGGGCTTCGTGTCCGATTGGCGCGAGCGCCTGACGCAGACCTTCGAGAGCGACATGGCCATGGAGAGCGGCGTGTGGTTCGTGGCCGAGCTCGAAAGGCGCATCGTTGGGACGTGCACGGTCTTCTTTCAAACCGGGCGCTCGAACGTCTCGCTCGACCAGACGGCCATGCTCGCCGGCATGTATGTCCCGCCGGCGTATCGCGGCCAAGGCATTGCGCGCGGCTTACTGGAGCGCGCGATCGCGTACTGCCGGGAGCGCGGCGTAAAGACCATCCGCCTCAACGCCTCGGATATGGGGCGTCCGCTCTACGAGTCCGCGGGCTTCGTGACCGCGACCGAAATGATGCGTCTGAACCTGAGCTAACCGGGGGTGGGCTCTTCCAGCAGCACCTTTCCGCTTTTTGGATCGATTTTGCGCTGGCACTCGTCCTCGGTTTTTGCGACCACGATCCCCACTTCGTCGCGCATGGACGTGTATTTATTGTCGGGCGCGGTGGAAGGGCGCGCCTCGACTTGCCAGAGCACGTCGCCCTTCTCGTTCAAGCCGAAGATGTTCTCCGGCAGATTTTCGTTCGGCGGGACGCTGAGCAACACGACGTTAACGCCCTCGGCTTCCAAGCGCTGCTTGATCGGATACGCGGGGAGATTCGGAAATTGTCCGGTTGTCATTGCGAACTTGTGATACCCGTTTCGCGCGTGCCGTTTCGCGGGCACGGATGAAGCGCCCGCTCGCAGAGCAAACGTCCGGTCTATGATTCTTGCTGCACTCTTAGCCGCGCTTACCGGCACGGCGGGCCCTATCGACCTGGTCGTCGACGCGTCGAAAGCGCCCACTCAAAACATCGTGCGGACGCACGAAGTCATTCCGGTCTCCCCGGGACGCATGACACTGTACTATCCGGAGTGGATTCCCGGCGAGCACGGTCCCGTCGGGCCGATTCAAAATCTCGCGGAACTGCAGATCACCGCGAACGGACAGAGCGTCGCGTGGCGGCGCGAGCCGGCGAACATGTTCGCGTTCGATCTCGACGTGCCGCAAGGCGCTTCGAAGATCGATGTGGACTTCACGTATCTGGGCGCGACGTTCGGATCGTATTCATCAAACCGCCTCGCGTCTCCGAACATTTTCGTGATCGACTGGAATCAGAACGTGCTCTATCCTTCGACGGGCACGAACGAAGCGACGATCTTCAATCCGTCGCTGATTCTACCGGACACGCGTTGGAAATTTGCAACGGCGCTGTACGATCCGAAGCAGAGCGGCAACACCGTGGCGTGGAGCCCGACGCCGCTCGGGCGCTTGATGGACTCGCCGCTCGACGCGTGCACGAACTTCCGCAAATGGGATCTCTGGCACGACGGCGGCGCGTTTCCCGGCACCGCGTCGCTCAACGTGTGCGCGGACACCCCCGAGGAGCTGGGCGCAAGCGGCAAAACCATCGATCATTTCCGCAATTTAGTGAAGGAAATGATCGCGATGTACGGCGCGCGCCATTGGCACGACTATCATTTTCTGCTGACCGTTTCCGACGTAATGCCCGGCGAGGGCGTCGAACATCACGAATCGAGCGACGACGGCGAAGACGGCTCGTATCTCATCGACGAGAGCGCACTGGAGCGCGGCGGCGATCTGCTCTCGCACGAATTCAATCATTCGTGGGACGGCAAATACCGCATGCCCGATGGATTGGTCCGCGAGAATCTCAACACGCCCTACGACGACTCGCTGCTGTGGGTGTACGAGGGCATGACG
>JAICWY010000045.1 GCA_025934645.1 Vulcanimicrobiia bacterium | reverse complement strand
GCGCGTCACTTCGCTAGGGTCGCACCGTTAGTCACGGATGCGGCCGTCAACCACCTAGTGAAAGGACAATAGAGTGGCGACTAAAACGAAGCGCGCCGTCAAAGACCGGCGCCCTAAGCGCAAGCCGTGCAATTTTTGCGCCGACAAAGCGCTCGACATCAATTATAAAGACGTTATGCGTCTGAAGAAATACATCTCTGAACGCGGAAAGATTCTGCCGCGCCGCATTTCGGGCAACTGCGCCAAACATCAGCGCATGCTCACTATTGCGGTCAAGCGTGCACGCGTGATTGCATTCCTACCTTTCGTTACTGAATAAGGTCTTCCAATGAAAGTCA
Organism: Vulcanimicrobiia bacterium; assembly: GCA_025934645.1. Lineage (GTDB taxonomy): Bacteria > Vulcanimicrobiota > Vulcanimicrobiia > Vulcanimicrobiales > Vulcanimicrobiaceae > JAICWY01. Next base: position 16,515 of record JAICWY010000045.1, on the reverse strand, counting down.
TTCTTCTGAGCGACGTAAAAGCGCTCGGGAAGAAGGGCGACGTCGTCGAGGTTGCCGAGGGATACGGGCGCAACTTTTTGTTGCCCCGGAAACTCGCAAGCGAGGCGAACAAGGGCGCCCTCACCATGCTCCAAGAGCAAAATAAGGCCGTTGCCAAGCGCGAAGCGCAGGCGCTGGCCGAAACCCAAGAGCTTGCCAAATTGTTGGAGAGTAAGCCGGTAGCCGTACGAGCGAAAGCAGGCGGCAACGGCAAACTGTTCGGAACGGTGACCAACGCGGATATCGCCGAGGCGATCACCGACGCGTTCTCCATCGAAGTGGATAAGCACAAGATTGAAGTGAAAAATTCGATCAAAGCGCTGGGCACGTACCCGGTCGAGGTGCGTCTCGGCAAAAACATCGTCGCCAAAACGACGGTAAGCGTCGTCGCGGCCTAAGCGTTCCGTGGCTGCGGGCGAGAATCCGTACGTCGCACGTTTTCGCCGCAAATTCGGCAGCGAAGACGAGATGGGCCGTTATGTAGCGGCTCTTTACGACGTGCTCGCAGCGACCATCGGCGCCGACAAGCTCGTGCTGCGCGCCGGAAAAATGAATGCGCTTAAAATGATGCGATCCGACGCACTGCCGGATCGCATCTGCGCGTTACAGCGCCTGGTGTTCGAAGACCCCACGCTCGAGCGCGTGACGGGACGCGCGAATTCGCGTCGCGTCATCGGCGAGATAGAAGAGCATCTGGCCGATCTCATCGCGCAGAAGAGCGTCGAAGACTCGATCGATCGCAAGATCAATTCGAAGATGATCGAGCGCCATCAGGACTACCTCAAAGACCTCAAGCTGGAAGCGCTCCGGGAAGACACCGGTCCCGAAACGCCGGCCACGCAGAAAAAACTCGAGGAACTCGACCAACTCGGCGGACGCGGTCTGGCGGCGTCGGCGCTGCAATTGCTGCGCCCGCAGGCGCTTAAGGAAGTCGTCGGGCAAGAGGCCGCGGTCCGCTCACTGATGGCCAAAATCTCCTCGCCCTATCCGCAGCACGTCATTCTGTACGGACCGCCGGGCGTCGGCAAGACGACCGTGGCGCGCCTTGCGCTGGAAGTCGCGAAATCGCGCGCGTACACGCCGTTCAAGAAAGACGCGCCGTTTGTGGAGGCCAGCGGAACCACGCTGCGCTGGGACCCGCGCGAGACGACGAATCCGCTGCTGGGCAGCGTGCACGATCCGATCTATCAAGGCAGCCGGCGCGAGTTCGCCGAGAGCGGCATTCCCGAGCCCAAGCTGGGCCTGGTGACGCGCGCGCACGGCGGCGTGCTTTTTATTGACGAGATCGGCGAGATGGACCCGATGCAGCAAACCAAGCTGCTCAAAGTGCTCGAGGATAAGAAAGTGACCTTCGAGTCCTCGTACTACGATGAGTCCGCGCCCAATGTGCCCGCATACATCAAGCGGCTTTTCTCAGAAGGCGCGCCGGCCGATTTTATTTTGATCGGTGCGACGACGCGCGAGCCGGCCGATATCGATCCGGCGATCCGGTCGCGCTGCGCGGAAGTGTATTTCGAGCCGCTCACGCAGTCGCAAATCGTTTCGATTGTGAACGGCGCGATTAAACGTTTGGGCGCGAAAGCCGCACGAGGCGTTTCGCAACTCATCGCGTCGTACACCATCGAAGGCCGCAAGGCGGTGCAGATCGTCGCGGATGCGTACGGACACGCGCTCTATCGCACGCACTCCAAAGCGCCGGGCGTGACGATTGCCGAGGAGGACGTGCGCGACGTAGTGCAGTCCGGCCGTCTGGTGCAGCATACGCTGGTCAAGGCGCGCGCCGCGCGCGAGATCGGTAAGACATTCGGACTAGGGGTGCTCCATTATCTGGGCAGCATCATCGAGATCGAAGCGGTCGCGTTCGGCGCAAGCGCGCAAGGCAAAGGTTCGGTTCGCTTTAACGACGCGGCCGGCGCGATGGCCAAAGACAGCGTCTTCAACGCAGCCGCCGTGCTACGCGCCGTGACCGGACTCGATACGGCGAATTACGATCTGCACATTAACGTGATCGGCGGCGGCAACATCGATGGCCCGTCCGCAGGTCTTGCGATCTTCCTTGCGCTCTACTCCGCGCTCACGAAGACGCCGCTGCCGCAAGACGTGGCAATGACCGGCGAGCTCTCGATTCAAGGCAAGGTGCGGCCGGTGGGCGGCATCATTGAGAAACTGTATGCCGCACGTCAAGCGGGGATGCGCGCGATTCTCGTGCCGAAGGAAAACATTCACGAGATCGACAGGTCGCTGGCCGGGATTGACGTGATTCCGATAAGTTCTATCGAACAAGCGTTTAAGGTTCTGACTCTCCACAAGAAATCCACAAGGCGCACGAACCGCGGGCGGCGCAGTAGTTCCGCCCGCCCATGAGCATTTCGAATCTCGCCGTCCTCGATCGTATTCCGCCGCAAAACTTAGAGGCGGAGATGGCGCTGCTCGGCTCCGTCCTGGTCGATCGCGAGATCATGGGCATCGTCACCGAGATCGTTAAGCCCGAAGATTTTTACGCGCACGTGCACGAGTCTATCTATGCGGTGCTGCAGCATCTGTACGATCGCGGCGAGCCGCTCGACAAGATCACGGTGGCCGAAGAACTGCGCCGCCGCAACGAATTCGATAATGTCGGCGGACTCTCGTATTTGAGCTCGCTGATGGACACGGTGCAGACCGCCGCATCCGCTGCCTATTACGCGAAAATCGTGCGCGAGAAGTCAACGCTGCGCGGGTTGATTCACGCGGGCACGCGCATCACGCAGCTCGGCTTCGAGAACGAAGAAGACGTGGACGGCGCGCTCGATCAGAGCGAACAGCTCGTGTACGATCTCGGAAACCGGCAGTTGCACGGCGAGTTTACGCCGGTGAGCCGTCTGCTCAAGCCGGCCTTCGAACACATCGACAAACTCTTTCACAGCCGCGGCGATCGCACGGGCCTAACCGCCGGCTTTCGCGACATCGACGAGATGACCACCGGCTTCCAGCCGGGCAACTTCATCATTGTCGCTGCGCGCCCGGGTATGGGCAAGACGTCGTTCGCGCTGAACATGGCGGTTGCGGCCTCTCGCGAGGAAACGGATCCGGTCGCGTTCTTCTCGCTCGAAATGTCGAACGACGAACTGGTGCAGCGCCTCATCTGCGCCGAAGCGCGCATCAGCATGCACGACATGCGCCGCGGCAACATCAAACCGCACCATTGGGAAAAAATCTCCGATGCGATGGGCGTGCTCAACGAGATGCCGATCTATTTGGACGACGCGGGCGGTCTTTCGGTTTCCGAAGTTCGCAGCCGTTGCCGCCGCTTAAAATCGGGGCATGGATTGTCGGCGGTCTTCATCGACTACTTGCAGCTGCTGCGTCCGGGCGTGCTGAGCAAAGGCGCGAACCGCAACGAAGAACTCTCGGACATTTGCCGCACGCTCAAAACGACGGCGAAAGATTTGGGCATACCGATCATCGCGCTCGCGCAGCTCAACCGCGGCGTGGAATCGCGCACCGATAAACGGCCGATGCTCAGCGATTTGCGCGACTCCGGCTCGCTGGAGCAAGAAGCCGACATGGTCGCGTTCTTATATCGCGAGGGCTACTACCACAATGACGTATCCGAACCGGATCTGACCGAGTTCATCGTCGCCAAGCACCGCAACGGCCCGACGGGCACGGTCAAGCTGCGTTTCCAACGCGAGTACACGCTCTTCGTCCCGTACGGCGACGACTCACACTTCCCGACGGCTTAATCGCCTCATAGCGGGTTACAGCGTTCAAAGGGGGCAAGCGGGTGCCTCGGGGAACGTTTTGCTCATGGTTATGCGATCCGTGGGTTTGGTCGCTGCCCTTTGTCTCATGGGCGTCTCTGCGCCGGGCGTCGCGATCCCGGGCTCCTATTGTCTGCCGGTAAAGACGCCGCTCCGCTATAAGGCCGTTTCGTTTACCGCTGCAATGCTTGATGGCGGGACGATGGCGTTCTCAAACGCGCCCGGTACGCCGGCGGTGGTCAGTTTCTTTGCGACGTGGTGCGGTCCGTGCAACCGCGAGATGCCGGAGTTTTTGAAGGTCGCGCATCTGTACGAAAAGCGTGGACTGAAGACCATTCTGGTGGACTCGCAGGAAAAGCCGGACGCCGTGCGCCGTTTCATCAAAAAATTCGGCATCGATTTTCCCGTTGAAATCGACACGGATGGGAGCGTGATGGACACGTTCGGCCTGCACGCAATCCCGTCGACCGCGTTCTATAACGACCGCGGCGTGCTTACGTGCTTGGTGCAAGATTCACTCGAACCGTATCAGATCGATAACGAAGCATCGGCGGCAGTCGGCGGCTGGATGCCTAAGCCTTGACTCTGACGTAACGTCATAGTCTAGAGTGCGCGTGAGGACATCTGAATGCAAGCGACAGCCGAGAAATTGCTCCAGGCACGAGAGTTCGCGCGCCAAACCGGCGTCACGGTGCGTACCCTGCACCTGTACGACCGGTTAGGGTTGCTCGAACCCGCCGCACGCACCGAGTCAGGCTACCGGCTCTACGGCGAGGCGCAGCTCGAACGGCTGGAACACATTCTCGCGCTCCGTTTCGTCGGATTCCGCCTCGAACACATCAAGGAGCTCTTACAGGGTCCGAAGTGGCCGCTGATCGTCGCGCTGCGCATGCAGCATCAGGCGATCGCGCACGAGCGGCATCGTTTAGAGCGCGCGCTACAAGCGATCGAAGACGCCGAGCGCACGTTGCAAGACGAGACTGCCGATCGCTGGGAGACGCTCCGCAACGTCATCGGAGCTTTAAAAGTGGAAAACGACTTAGGCTGGACCAAGAACTATTACAGCGAGGAAGCGCAGCGCAAAATCCAGCAGCGCATGCAAGAGACGCCGAAAGAAGCGATCGAACAGGGCCAGCGCGATTGGGCGGCGTTGCTTGCGGAAGTGGAAGAAGCGGCCGCGCGCAACGAAGATCCGCAAAGCGCGAACGCGCAAGCGTTAGCGGAGCGCTGGCGCGGATTGCTGCAGCAGTTCACCGGCGGCGACGCCGGGATTCAACAGGGGTTGAACAAGCTCTGGAGCGATCCAACGCACCGGCCCGCGGATTTCAAACGCCCGTGGAGCGATGCGGCGGACGCGTGGATTAAACGGGTTTTGGATTGCGGGTAGCTTAAACGGGCCTCGTCTTACTCGGCCGCCCTTCGACGGCTACGCCGCTCAGGATGACCTAGGATAGTGCGCCGCTCTATACGAGTGCGCGAATGCCTTCCACTGTAGTCATCCTGAGCGCGCGGTAGCGCACTCGAAGGGGCGGCCGAGTTATGACGAGGCCTGTGTAAATTAAGCGAAGCTTTCCATCAAAGATGACCACTGTTCGCGAGATAAACGGAGATCGTCTTCGCGTAGATGAGCCAAAGGCGTTTGCGGTAAGCGTTCGCGGTCGCAGAGGTCGCGGGCGTGGGTGTCGACGTAGAGCAGGCCCGTGACCAGTTCGCCGCGGTCGCGGGCTTCGTGCATGGTGCGCAGCGCTTCGATACGGTTCGTCGGATCGTATTCGTGCTCGAGTTTGCGCAGCAGCACGCGGTTGCCGTTGTCGAACTCGATTTCGGTGCACGTGCCCGGTTCGTAATCGACCGTGATCTCGGCGCTGCCCATGATGAAGTCGGCGGTGTGCAGCACCGCGTGGTGCTCCTTGATGTAGTTGTAGCTCTTCGTCGAGCCTTCGTGATCGTTGAACGTTACGCAGGGACTGATGACGTCGAGCACGGCGATGCCTTTATGGGAGAACGCGGCCTGCAGCAGCGGAATGAGCTGCTTGCCGTCGCCCGAGAACGAACGCGCGACGAACGTCGCGCCGAGCTCGACCGCAAGTCCGCAGACGTCGATCGTCTCGAACTCGTTGACTTGGCCTTTTTTCAGAACCGAGCCGCGATCGGCGGTCGCTGAAAACTGGCCTTTGGTCAAACCGTAGCAGCCGTTGTCTTCGATGATGTACGTGCAGTCGACGTTGCGCCGCATCATGTGACAGTATTGGCCAAGGCCGATGCTCGCGGTATCGCCGTCGCCGCTTATGCCGAGCACCATGAGCTCGCGGTTGGCGAGTTTGGCGCCCGTTGCGAGCGAGGGCATGCGGCCGTGCACGCCGTTGAAGCCGTGCGCGCGATCGACGAAGTACGCCGGCGTCTTGGACGAGCAGCCGATGCCGCTCATCTTTGCCAGCTTGTACGGATCGACGCCGTAATCGTAGAGCGCCTTGATCAGGTTGTTCGTAATGGAGTTGTGGCCGCACCCCGCGCAGAGCGTGGTTGCCGCGCCTTTATAGACGTCGCGGCTCAGGCCGATGGCATTGACGTTGGCGTTCATACGAAAAGAGTTTCCTCGGCGGAGAGAAGCGGTTCGACGACGGCGCCCGCATCGATCGGAACGCCGTTGTAGTGACGGATGGAGTGCAGTTTGCCGGCGAGTTCCGCGGGCAGCTCGGCGCGCAGTATGCCGTGTAATTGTCCGTCGCGGTTTTGCTCGATCACATACACGCGTTCGTGGCGTTCCACGAAGGCGGTGACATCGGCGGTTAGCGGCAGCGCGCGAATGCGCAAATAATCGGTTTCGAGGCCCGCGTCGCGCAGACGGTCGCGGCCTTCGACGACGGCGTGATGCGTCGTGCCGTACGCAATGATGCCGACGCGATGTCCGGCGTCTTCGACGACCGGCTGCGGCACGAACGTACGCGCCGTGTCGTGCTTGCGCGCCAGGCGATCGAGATTGTCGCGGAAGACGTCCGGATTCTCGGAATACTTCGCGTTCTCGTCGTGACCCGAGCCGCGCGTGAAGTAGCCCGCGAGCGGATGCTCCGTGCCCGGCAGCGTGCGGTACGGAATGCCGTCGCCTTCCACGTCGCGATAACGGCCCCAAGATTCGGCGGCAGCGAGCGCGGCGGCATCGAGCACCTTGCCGCGATCGAACGGTTTTTCCGGATAGGCGAGCGGATGCGTCATCCACAGATTCATGCCGAGATCGAGATCGCTCAGCACGAACACCGGCGTTTGAAAGCGGTCGCTCAGGTCGAAGGCTTGCATCGTGAGCTCGTACGCTTCGGCGACCGTCGCCGGCAGAATGACGATGTGTTTGGTATCGCCGTGCGAGAGCGCGTACGCGAACGCGAGATCAGCTTGCAGCGTGCGCGTGGGCAAACCGGTCGACGGGCCCGCGCGCTGCACGTCGAAGATCACGCCGGGCAGTTCGGCGTAGTAGCCAAGGCCCGCGAATTCCGCCATCAGCGAGAGGCCCGGACCTGACGTCGAGGTCATCGCGCGAGCGCCGGCCCACGTTGCGCCGAATACCATGCCGATTGCGGCCAGCTCGTCTTCGGCTTGCAGGATCGCGGCTTTGCGTTCGCCGGTCTCAGCATCGGTGCGGAAGCGATCGCAATACGCGATAAATGATTCGCATAGCGATGAGGACGGGGTAATCGGATACCACGCGGCAACGGTGCAGCCGCCCATTACACAGCCGAGAGCGGCAGCGCTGTTGCCGTCCATCAGCAGCAGATCGTCCGTCTTGCCGGAGATGCGTTCCAAAGTGTAGCTGTCGGTTTTTTGCAGATTGCTCGCGGCGTATTCCATGCCCAGGCGAATCGCGTCCATGTTCGTGTCGACGGCTTTAGGTTTGCGCTTGAACTGCGCGCGCAGCGCGGCTTCCAGCGCCGCGCTTTCGACGCCGAGCAAATGCGCGAGCACGCCGACGTAAATCATGTTCGTGAAGTACTTGCGCAGCGCGCCGTCGGCGACGTGTTCCTTCGCGAGTTTCGCGAACGGCACGGCGTAGTAGGTCACGTCATCGCGCTGGGTGGATCCGTTGCGCGCGTAGCTCTCTTCGTAAATGACCACGCCGCCGGTCTTTACGGCGGGAACGTCGTCGTGCCACGTCATCGGATTGAGCGCGATCAAGACGTCGATCTCGCGGCTGCGGCATTGATAGCCTTGCGGCGAGACGCGCACGTCGAACCAGGTCGGCAAACCTTCGATATTCGAGGGAAACACGTTCTTCGGCGCAACCGGGATGCCCATGCGGAAAATCGCGTTGGTCAGCACCAGGTTTGCCGATTGGCTTCCCGAGCCGTTTACCGTTGCCGCGCGAATCGTCAGATCGTTGACCGTACTCACGCGCAAATCTTCGGGAAATTGCGTTACGTGTCTTGCCCAATATAGGAACGCGAGAGCTTCACGTACTCATCCGCGCTAATCTCGATCCACTTTGCCGCCTCGCCTTCCAGCGGCTTTTTGACTTTTGCCGGAGCGCCGGCGGCAAGTACGCCTGCCGGAATCTCCGATCGCTCGCCCACGACGCTTCCGGCGGCGACGAGCGTGCCCTCGCCTACTACGGCGCCGCCGAGCACGACCGCGTTGCTTCCAATCAACGCCCGGCGTTCGATCCGGCAGTCTTCCATCACCGCGCAATGGCCCACGGTTACGTCGTCGCCGACAATCGTCTCCCCGTGTTCGCTTACGTGCAGGACCGCGTTGTCTTGAATCGAGGTCCGCGCGCCGATGCGGATCGGGCCGTTGTCGCCCCGCAGTACCGCGCCGAACCAAATGCTGGATTCTTCGCCGACCTCCACGTCGCCGATCAGCACGGCCGTTGGGGCAATAAAGGCGCTCGGGTGCACTTTAGGCGTGCGTCCGCGGTACTCGATGATCATGTATAGTGGTTTGGATGCACCGTCATAACACCCCGCTCCGCGGCGTCAAGGCGACGCCCCATCCTAAGGAAGGCGACGCGGCCTATACCGAGATCAATTACCGGTATGCCGGAAAAACCGGTCACATCCACGAGGTAGTCAGCATCGGCGGCCGCGAGCTGGCCAAGGTGGGCTTCGATGACCGCAAGATCGTGTATTACTTTCTTGACGATCTGGAGCTGGATGAACGCGCGAAGCGAGGCACGTTCCACGACGCGGACGCAGGGCCGTGAGTAATAATACCAACTTTACAAATGCTTTACGCAATACGCCTTGTAACCGGGTCCTATTACTCACTCTTTTGACTATCTTTACTCTCCCGAAACTGCCATAATCGCTAGGTAAGGAAGCCGCGTAGGCAGCGCATGCTTATATAGGCGCGGTATTTGCCATTGGTTGTCGAGACCGTGGCATGGGGGAGTAAGTCTTGAACAAGCACGTCGCGCTCGCGAGCGCAATCCTGATGAGCCTCGGTCTGGCCGCATGCGGCGGACACGGGACCCAGAGTCTTCCGGCGGCAACGCAAAGCGCCGGGGCCGGCGTTCTGAAGCCGCTGGATGTGACCGGCGGCATCGGCCCGTCCTCGTACTCACTTTTTATGGGCGACGCGGCGCCGTGGTTCAGCGGGCGTACGCTCTCGCATTTCTACGTGGGCATCCGTGAAGTCGACGTGCTGCTGAACGGGCAGATCATTCCGATCGCGCAGTCCGGCTCGTCGCCGTATACGATGGACCTGCTCGCGTATCAGAACGGCAGCCAGCTTCAGCTCGTGCAAGCGCAGATATCGCAGAACACCTATACCGGAATGCGATTCGTGCTCGCGCCGTCGGCTTCGTCTGCGGTGTTTACAGACGGCACGACGATGCCCGTCACGTTTGTCACGAATAACGGCGGTAACGGCGGTCCGGGCGCCTCGACGATGACGTCGACGGACCCGAACATGGCCGACGCAATCGACGTGACGCTCTCGGGCGCGTTCCCGATCTCGTCCGATTCGCCGGCGTCGTTCAACATCGACTTTAACGCGCTCGAATCCATGACGCTCTCGAACAATACCGTTCGCGTACGTCCGGCGCTCGTCGCGTCGAGCGGCGCGCAGGGCTCGGTGAGCGGCACGATCGTGAATCAGAGCGGCTCGCCGGTGCAAAATGTGGTCGTCGCTGCAGTTGCGGCAGACGGCACGATAGCGAATACGGCGCTAACCGGTCCGCTCGGCCGCTTCAACGTGCACGCGTTGAACTCGGGCACGTATACGCTGCGGATCTTCAACAGTTACACGACGGTGTCGGGACAGCAGTACGCTGCATCCGGACAAACGTCGACGGCCGCTTCGTTTAACGGTCCGACGGTCAACGTCGGCGCCGGCAGTTCGGTTGCGGTCGGAACGCTCGCGGACTAAGGGGAGCGCTTCATGAAACGCAATCTCATTAGTACTACCGCGATCGCGTTAAGTCTGGGGCTCGCCGCGTGCTCCGGCCACGGCATGCAAACTACGCCGGTTCAACCCGACGCGCAAGGCACGTCGCTGATTAAACCGATGGACGTGACCGGCGGCATCGGTCCGAGCCTGTTCAATCTGCTGCTGGGCGATGCGAAGCCGAATCTGAACGGCAAAACGCTGCAGCACTTAAATATCGGCATCCGTGAGATCGACGTCGTGAGCAACGGCGCGAGCACCATGCTGGCCAAGTACGACACACCGCGCGTTGTGGACGTTCTCGCTCATCAAAATGACACCGGCGAGCAGGTGGCGCGCAGCGGCGCCGGCATGCAGACGTATCAGCAAGTGCGCTTCGTCGTGGACGTTGCTTCCAGCCAAGCGTTATTCGGCCGCAACGATACGCGACAACTGAACTTTCTGACGAGCACGTCGACGTTTAGCTCCGTGCAAGCCGGCGCGAATACCGTCACGACGGCCGACGGGCCGGGCGCGGTGGACATTACCGTGACGCAGCCCTTCTCGATTCCGAACGGCAGCAATCCTGACGTGCGCGTCGACTTCAACGCGTACGAATCGATCGCGATGCTGCAAGACGGCAGCATAGCCGCTCTGCCCGCACTCTTCATCTCGCCGATGAGCGATATCGCGTCGATCGGCGGTCGAGTGCTGAACGCGCAAGGCAAACCGGTGCAGAATGCGACTGTGGTCGCGGTGGCATCGGATGGTTCGATCGGCAACACGACGTTCACCGACGACAGGGGACGCTTCAGAGTAGGCACGCTGCGAAGCGGCACCTACCGGCTGATGATTTACAACCAGTACACGACGGCATCGGGCCAACACGTAAGCGCGGACGGCGCTACGTCGAACGCTCAAGCCATAACGGGACCTACCGTGACCGCCACCGGCAGTGGCACCACAACTGCAGCGGGAACGCTCGCGGACTAAGTCGCTGAGGGGTGCGATAAAGTGGATTACCGTTTAACTAGCGCGGCTGACGCTAGAGTGCTTCTGGAAGAAGCGCTCGAAGCTCACCGCCGCGCACGCCGGGAAGACGCGCTTGCGCGGCTGACCGGCTGCGAGGAATGGCCGGTCCCGCTGAACGAGCAGGGCTTGCTCCTCCGCGCAGAGGTGCTGACTTACCGCGATGCGGTGCTCGGTCTCGAACAATTGGCAACGCATTCCGATGCGTTCACGACTACGGACGGCAAGTTCGCCTACTACATCGCGTCGGCGCGTGCGTACACCAACTCGCGCAACTTCGACGGTGCAGAAGCGATGCTCGATGCGGCGGAAACGCTGCTCGACGGACCGGACGACGTCCGCCGCTGCAAACTCGCACACTTTCGTGCGCGTCTGCTGTGGTCGACGAAGAACTACGATCCGCACAGCGACCTGTTCAAATTCTCGCTGCGGGATCCCGACCCGGCCATCCGTTTCTCGGCCTTGCTGCTGCGTTCGTTCATGCATGCCGGCTTGGAAGACTACCGCTCGCAGCTCGACGATCTGCTCGCGGCCTTCCGGCTCTTCGATGACGAAGGCTACCGCTGCGACCTCACCCAAGTCTCGAACGCGCTTAACGCGATGCTGCGGTTGGCGTTCGAACTCGGCGACGGCAACGCGGTTGCTGCAGGCGAGGCGGCGTACGACACGATCGAATGGACGCAGGATATTCAGGACTACCGTTTCCTGTGCGTCCGGGCGCTCGCGTGGCACGCGTTCCTCAACGGCGAACCGGCGCGCGCCCAGTGGTTGTTCAAAGATTCGAACGACTTCGCGCCCAGCGCGGCGTGGCGCGTCATGGCGCACGTCGACCGCGCATACGTCGCGCGGATGAATCTGAACGAGGCCTGGGCGACCGAAGAACTGTATCAAGCGCACGCGCTGGCACGCTCCGTTTCATGGAGCGCGACAGTGGGTGAAGAACGCATGGCTCTTATGACTCTCGCAGTGCTCTTCGCACCGGTCGAGATGTCGCAAGCGCAGCGATACGTTTCAACGTACATCCAGCTCGGCTCGGAAAGCCTGAACCCCACGCTTGCTGCGGCGCACGAAAACCGCCGCAACAGCGCGTACCAGAAGTATGCGGAAGGCCGCGTGCAAGCCGTACTCGGCAACACGGTCCTCGCCGTCAAACTGCTGGAAGCGGCGTACGAAATCTTCAACCAAATCGCGCACGATTATCGTGCCGCGCTTGCCGCGCAAGCGTTGTACGAAGTCACCAAGCACGAGAACTGGCTGAAGATGGCGCAAGCCCACGCGGCTAAATTCCCCAAGAGCGGGCTCTGCCAGCGGTTGCACGATCGTGCGCCAACGGTGGAAGACACGCAACTGGGGTCCTTAAGCGCCACGCAGCGTCAGATCGCCATCGCGGTCGCGCAAGGCGTGGAGATGGAGGAACTCTCGCGCCGGTTCAGCCGCAGCATCTTCACCCTGCAAAAGCAGTTGGGGATCATCTTCGGTTCGCTGGGCGTCAAGAGCAGACTCGATCTGCGGAAGGAACTCCATAACCGGGGTCTGTTGTGATTGACCTGATTGCGGCCGCCGTTGCGCTGAGCGCCACGGCGGCCGCCATCATTGCTTACCGCAGACTGCGGGCGCAAAGCGCCGCGGCGATCTTCGCCGTCACCGAAAAGCGCTACAATATTCTCGAGAGCATCCCGGACGGTTTCTTCATCGTCGATCCGCAGATGCGGTTCTCGCATGTGAACGAGCGCGCCGAATTGCTGCTGCACCGCAGCGCGCCCGAGCTGATCGGCTCCAGCATACGGGATCTCCTCGACCCGTTCGCATCGGAATTGGTGCCGCACATGCAACGCGTTCGCGAGAGCGGCGTTCCGGTGGAGCTACTGCAGCATTTCCAATCTACGAACACGTGGTGCGAGATCCGCATCCAACCGGCGGCCGACGAAGTGCTCGTCTATCTGCGCGACATCAGCGACCGCAAGCGTACCGAGATGGCGTCGCAGGAGACGGAGAGCCGCGTTCGCGTGCTGCTCCAGCAAGTTCCGGCGGTACTGTGGACCGTCGATTTGGACATGTGCATTACCTCGGTTGCCGGCGCCGGGCTTTCGCAACGCGGACTTTCGCCGGAAGACGTCGTTGGTGCGCCGTTTGAAACGCTGCTCGAACCCGATCAAAAGGGCGTGAGCATCTCGGCCGTACGCCGCGCATTCGACGGCGAAACCGTGCGGTACGAGACGCGCGAGCAGTCGCGCTGGCTGCAGAACGACGTCGAACCGCTGCGCGATGCAATAGGCGAGGTCGTCGGCGCGATCGGCGTGATGCTGGATGTGACGGAAGTCCGCGAGAGCGCGGAACGCTTCTCGCAACTCGCCCGTCAAGACGTTATGACCGGTTTGCCGAACCGTCTGGCGCTGGAAGAACAAGTTTCGCCGCTGCTCGAGCGCGCGCTCGCGAAAAAAGAATCGGTGGCGGTGCTCTTCCTGGACATCGACCGCTTCAAGAACATCAACGATACGCTGGGCCACCGCACGGGCGACCAGCTGCTCAAGGCCGTTGCGGCGCGTCTGCGCGAGCGCTTGCACGACAACGCGACGATCTACCGCCCCGGCGGCGACGAATTCGTGATCGTGATGAACAGCGTCAAGCACAAACGCACCGTCGCGACGATCGCAATGGAAGTGCTGTCGGCATTCCACGAGCCGTTCGAAATCGAAGGCCGCGACCTGTTCGTAACCGGCAGCGTGGGCGCGAGCATCTTCCCGCAGAACGCGCAGACCGCGGAAGAACTTATCGCGTTCGCCGACTCGGCGATGTACCGCGCCAAAGAATCCGGCCGCAACAACGCCAAATTCTACGACGGCACAATGCACGCGCACGTTCTGGAGCGCATGGGGCTCGAGCAAGATCTGCGCCAAGCGCTGGCGCGCGATGAAATGTATATGGTGTTCCAGCCGGTGATGGACACGATGACCTGCCGTACCGTGGCATGCGAAGCGCTGATGCGGTGGAAGCATCCGCTGCTCGGCGAACTGAGCCCGCAGGCGTTCATTCCGATTGCGGAAGAGACCGGTCTTATCGTCGAACTCGGACGGTGGGCGCTGCGCGAGGCATGCCGCAAAGCCGCGGCGATGCGTCAAACGCTGGACCCGCAGTTCCGGATTGCCGTGAATCTCTCGCCGCGCGACCTGTACGAACAAGATTTTGCCGCGACGCTGGGCGGCGTGCTCGCCGAAACGGGGCTGGAGCCGTGCGCGCTCGATCTGGAAGTGACTGAGAGCGTCATGCTGAACGACGTCGCGGTGAGCACACTCACCAGTATTTCGAATATGGGCGTGCACATCGTCGTCGACGATTTCGGCACGGGCTACAGCTCGCTGAGCTACATCAAACGCCTGCCCGTGCATGCGATCAAGATCGACAAGAGCTTCATCGACGACATCACGCGCGACTCGTACGACCAAGGCATCGTCAAAGCGATCACGACGCTCGCACAGACGCTCAATCTGCGCGTCGTTGCCGAAGGTATCGAAACGGAAGCGCAGTGGGACTTCGTGCGCTCGTTACGCTGCGATCAAGTACAAGGTTTCTTCTTTAGCCGGCCGATGCGTTGGGAAGACCTGGTGGAGATCGTCCGCAACACGGAGCGCTCGCAGCGCCCCGCACCGGCTCGCGTTATCCCGCTTCACGCCGCGAACTAGCCTCCTCGCTCTTATCGTCCGTCTTTTCGGGCGCGGGTTGGGTGACCGGATCGAAAAGATCGTATAGAATCAGGCCCGCTAGCCCGCCGATCGGCAGGAAAAGCGAGACCGATCCGTGCTGCAATTGAAGCACCGCGCCGACGATGCCGCCGATCGCGAACGCGAGCCAGATGCCGCCGTACAGCAAAAAGTCTTTGAATTTGTCGGTCGCATCGTCGTCTTTACCGAGCTTTGCAAACACCGCTTCGACGAGGCCCTGCGCGCAGTTCGTCAGCATGCCGGTCATGTAGGTCGTGCGCACGCTGTGATGGCCGACGCGCCGAAGCATTGCGTTTTGAATGCCCATGGCGCCGGCCGGGAGCACGACCATCCATTGCTCGACCGGATGCGCGACGAGAAAGAAAGCGATCAGTAACGCGACTTCCGTAACGGCGATCGCTCCGAACATTCGCTTGAGCTTCATTTGGAGCAGCGTATCGGTCGTTGCCAGTCCAAAGAACACGCCGCAAAAGAACGCCACGATGGGCTCGAAGTGGCGCCACGCTTCGTGCCAGTTTCCCGAGGCGACGTGCAGCATGAGAGCCACCGTGTTGCCGCTCATGTGCGAGGTGAAGATGTGCGCGAGAATGATGTAGCCGATGCCGTCGACCGCTCCGGCGATTGCTGCGAGTGCAAAAGCGACCCAGGTATACGTTTGCGAAAGCCTGCGTTGCGATCGCCGGCGGCCGGGCTCGCTCATACTGCCATAGTACCCAGCGCCGTCCGCCGGATCGAAGGTATTTCAACGTAGCAACAGGGCGCTTTGCGCGTTCGCAATTCGCCGCGGTAGGGCAAAGATCAAATGTGAAACTCGAACGCGATTTGCGCGGGGTCATCACCGGAGAGGTCCGTTTCTCCGATGCGGATCGCGCGATGTACGCCTACGACGCATCGGTCTACCGCGTCCCACCGGTCGGCATTGTAATTCCAAAATCAATGGACGACGTTGTTGCTGCGTTGCAGGTGTGCCGCACGCACGAAGCGGCGGTCTATGGCCGCGGGTGCGGCACCAGTCTGGCAGGCCAGTGCTGCAATCACGGCGTCGTGATAGATTTCTCGAAATATCTGCATGGCATCCCGGAGATCGACACGCAAAGTAAAATCGCGCACATCTATCCGGGAACGATCTGCGATTCGTTCACCGAAGCGGTCTCGGAGAAGCAACTGTTCTGGGGCATCGAGCCGGCCACTCACGATCATTGCACGCTGGGCGGCATGATGGGCAACAACTCGTGCGGCACGCATTCGGTGATGGTAGGAAAGACCGTAGACAATGTCGTCGAGATGGACATCCTCACCTACGACGGCGAGCGCATGCGCGTCGGCAAGACGCCCGATAGCGAATTGCACGACATCATCGCAGGCGGCGGACGCCGCGGCGAGATCTACCGGAAATTACTCGCGCTGCGCGACCGGTACGCGGAGCTGATCCGCAAGCGGTATCCAAAGATTCCGCGCCGCGTCTCCGGCTACAACTTGGACCAGCTGCTGCCCGAAAACGGGTTCAATGTCGCGGGTGCGCTCGTCGGAACGGAAAGTACCTGCGCGATTACGCTGCAAGCGTGGCTGCAACTGCACGATCCGCCGAAGGTCAAGACGATGGTCGTGCTCGGCTATCCCACGATTCCCGTCGC
>JAICWY010000119.1 GCA_025934645.1 Vulcanimicrobiia bacterium | reverse complement strand
CTGCTCGGCACATACACTTTAGCGGCCAGCGCGATCGGCGGAATCGCGATGGGGACCATTGCCGATCGCATCGGGCGGCGCACCGCGCTCATGATCTCGATCGGTTGGTATGCCTTGTTCACCTGCTTGAGCGGGCTCGCCCAAAATTACGAGCAGCTCACGCTCTTCCGGGCGTTGGAGGGGCTAGGCTTCGGCGGCGAGTGGGCCGTCGGTTCGGTGTTGATGGCCGAGTGGTCGCGCGCCGATCGCCGCGGACGCACCCTGGGATTTATGCAAGGCGCGTGGGCGATTGGATGGCTCGCGGCCAATGCGGCGTTCCAAATCGTCATCGTGACGGCCGGGCCGGATCCGGGTTGGCGGTATCTGTTCTTCTTAGGCGCGTTGCCGGCGCTCTCGGTACTCTACGTACGGCGGAACGTTGCCGAGCCCGAAGCGTTCACGCCGCAGCGGTTTACGCTCCCGCGAATTTTCGCGCCTGAACTGCTTCGTACGACGGTCCTTGCCTCGCTGCTGGCAATCGGCGCGCAAAGCGGCTATTACGCATTGTTCACCTGGATGCCGGCGTATCTTACCGCGCAGCGGCACATTCCCGCATTTACCAGCGGAACGTATTTGTATCTGCTTATCGGCGGCTCGTTCATCGGGTATGTCACCGCCGGATACATCAACGATGCGATCGGGCGCCGCCGCACGTTCATCTTCTTCTCGCTTTGCTCGGCCCTCATGGTTCCGCTGTATCTGTATGCCGTTGCGGCGAATTGGCAATTACTGATCGCCGGTCCGCTTCTCGGCTATTTCGCATCGGGGATCTTCAGCGGTTTCGGCCCGTATTTGAGCGAGTTGTTTCCTAATGCGGTACGCGGAGCCGCCCAAGGATTTTGCTACAACACCGGTCGCGGCATAGCCGGATTCGGCCCATTTTTGGTGGGCTATCTGGCGGCCCGGCATCCGATCGGCAACGCGATGACGATCGTGGCCCTTTGTGCCTATGCGCTTGCCATCGCCGCAGTAACCCTTCTGCCCGAAACCAAGGGCGCGGGACTGAAATTAGAACTATCGGCACGCGCGGCTCGAACGCGGTAGCGATATACTGCGCGCATGAACATGCGCATCCGCGTCTCTTTAGCGGCGGCCGCGTCCGCGTTTCTGCTGGCGGCGCCTGCGCCGCGCGCGCACGCGCTCACGCTGCCGCCACAGCACGGCACGTGCGGGATGCCCGCGCCGGCGGGCGCGCTTACCGAGCCGCCGCAGATTGACGTTGGCACGCTCCCACTGGACGATCGCGGCCGGCACGAACTCATCTTACGCGTGCGGCGCGACCACGACCGGTTTTGCTTTTCCTACGTGCACGACGGCGCCCAGCAGAACGTTGCGCCGGTTATCCGCGTCCACCGCGGCGAGCGGTTCGCGTTGCGCATGGTCAACGAATTGAGTGGTCCGGCGAAGGGCGCGACGCTGCCGGCGAGCGCGATTTTGCCGTGCAAACCGCCCGTGATGGCCGCGATGATGCAGCAGCGATTCGTGGGCTATATGAACCACACGATCTACGCGGCCCGCATGAAGGCGGACGACATCGACGTGAACATTCACCTGCACGGCTTCCAAGGGCCGGCGGTGCAAGAGAACGTCTTTCTCTCAACGTTGAGCACGCCGATGCATGCGTGCGAATACGACATCACCATTCCGAAAACGCAGCCGGCAGGGACGTATTTTTACCATCCGCATGCGCACGGAATGTCGGATGACGAAGTCGCAGGCGGGCTTTCCGGCATGTGGATCGTAGAGCCGGACACGCCGCAGCTCCCAGCGGCGGACGAACACGTCATCATCGAACAATACCGCGTTCCGTTCGCCGACAATTACCGGTATATGCCTGGATACGTTCCGCTCGAGATCGCGTCGGCTATCCACGAAGCCAAGCGCCAACCGGCGCAGGCGGTTGCGTTCAACGCCTTCGATCCGCCGCCATGGCCTTCGAGCTTTGCGTTCCGCGCCGGAAACGCCGCCATACGGGATACGTGCGGTGTGCGCACCGGAGTGCAATCCGTGATCAACGGCGCAGCGTTACCGGCGCGCCTTACAGTGCCTGCGGGCGAACCACAATTGCTGCGCGTGCTCAACGCGACATCCGATTCGTTCGAATTTTACCATTTGCGCGATGCGCAAGGCCGCGTGCAAGAGTTGCACGTGGTCGGGCGCGACGGCGTGCCGGTCGGCGGAAATTCTTCGCAGCCGCTCGCGCAGTACGCTGCACTGTCCGAAGCGCCGCTGGTTCCGTCCGGCCGCATGGACGTGCTGCTGACGTTAAAACCGGGTGAAGTGCTGACGCTGTACAGCGATCACCACTGCATAGCGCCTCTTGACGAGTTCCACCTCAATCACGATCTGTTGACCATCGCCGCAGGACCGCCCGCGGTGAATCCCGTGCAGATCGCATCGGAACCGTTGGAAGCGAAAGATTCTCCGGCAGCCCGACTCGTCGCGTTCGCGCGTGCGCATCCATCGAGCATCCGCCGGCGGGCAATTACGTACACCGAGTACGGCCTGCCGAATGCACACGGCCGCGGCGGTCACCCGGAATTCTACATCACCGAGACCAGTGTGCGCGATTTCCACGAGCATCCGTATTCGCCCGTATACGCGAAAGGCGCAACCGTACCGCAGCCCGACATCGTCGTCAAGCACGGCACGATCGAAGAGTGGTACCTATTCAACGCGACGATTGAAGAACACACGTTCCACATTCATCAAATGGCGTTCGTGAACGAGGACGCTAAGTTCGGACCGGCAACCGCGGATACCGTGATGATTC
This sequence comes from Vulcanimicrobiia bacterium, assembly GCA_025934645.1. Lineage (GTDB taxonomy): Bacteria > Vulcanimicrobiota > Vulcanimicrobiia > Vulcanimicrobiales > Vulcanimicrobiaceae > JAICWY01. The sequence goes on along the minus strand of JAICWY010000119.1, from coordinate 1,367 downwards.
CGTTCGGCAAGCTTCTGCCGAACAAAGCCGATCCGGCTTTCCCGCTGGTGAAACCCTCGGTTACGCATGTGCTGCTGGACTTCCGCAACGTCCCCCGCGGAACGTTCGTCTTTCACTGCCACATGCTGTTCCACGAAGACCATGGCATGATGGGCGTCATCAAGGTAGAGTAGCCGCAGCAGCCCCGCGCGCGGTAACATAAAACGGTGCTACGCCACACCGCGCATCCCACCGAGTCGCGATACGAAATACTCGCGATCTTCACGGCCTCGATGGTGGCCGCGTCGCTTCTCGTCGTCGCGGTCGGCACGCTCTTGCCGTACGTCGCCGCGTCTTTCCCGCAGGACCGCGCGCATCTCTCCCTGCTCGTGACCGCACTGCTTTTGGGCGGTGCATTGACGAACGCCGTGAGCGGCGTTGCGACCGACCGTTTCGGCGACAAGCGCGTGCTGATTGTAGCCGGGGCGATCATGGGCGCCTCGCTCATCGCATCGGCGGCGGTGCCTTCGTTCGCGTGGGTCGCGCTGTGGTTTGTCGTGTACGGGATGGGCTTTGCCGCAATCAATCCCGTGGGCAGCCATGCGATTTTGTTCTTTTTCAAACCCGAAGAGCGCGGCCTGGCAATGGGCGTGCGTCAAATGGGCATGCCGCTCGGCGGCGTCGCCGGCGCGATCGTCATTTCGACGGCCGCCGCATACTTCGGTTATCGCGGAGCGCTGCTGATTACCGGAGTACTGGTGCTCATCGTCACGCTGGGCAGCGCGGTGTTGTATCGCGAGCCCTCGCAGTTGCACGGCGAACCCGTTCGCGCGGGTGTTTTATTCAAGGATATGCTGGTCATGGCGCGCCGGCCGCGGCTTGTGCTCATCACGCTGGTTTGCGTCATGCTCTTTGCCGGCCAGGTCGCACTGATGGGATTCTTTCCGTGGACGCTCGTGAACGAAGCGCACATAAGCGCCGGACTTGCCGCGATGATCTTCGTGATCGCGCAGTTTTCCGCCGCAGCGGGGCGGCTCGCGTGGGGTTGGGCCAGCGATCGCCTTTTTCACGGCGCCCGGCTCATGCCGCTGGCGATCACGTGCATGCTTACGGCGATTGCGGCCATGGCGGTGGCAGACGTCGCACATATCCCGCTGGAAGCGATTACCGGCATCGCGGTGTTGCTGGGGTTTTCGACGGAGGGGTGGTTCGGTCTGGCGATCGTTGCGATTGCCGAAGTGGGCGGTGAAGAACACGCCGGCGCGGCGCTCGGATTCGCGCTCACGTGGGTGTACGTCATCGGCGTCGTCACGCCCGCAGTTTTTCAAGCGATGATGAGCGGTGCCGGAATCCCGAGCGCCTGGCATATGCTCGCGATCTTTTCGCTG
>JAICWY010000097.1 GCA_025934645.1 Vulcanimicrobiia bacterium | reverse complement strand
TGCGCGTTGCCGGCATCGATCATCCGATCGAACCGGTTTCGCATACGACATGGAAATCGCGCGTCCGCCGCCCGGCATACTCAGCGCTTGAGAACGCTAAACTGAACGACCTGGGCATTACCCTGCCGTCATGGCAGCAGGGCGTTGCAGATTACATCCGCGATCGCGAAGCTACACGTCCGTAATAGGCGTCGCTACGACCATCTGGCCGTCGGCTACGAAAACCGTGTCGCCTACTATTACCGGGGGCGATGTGGAGAATGCTTGCAGATACGACGTCGCGTGCTGCAGTTTTCCCGTTTTGCGATCGACGCGGTAGAATACTCCGCCGGTATCGCCGAAATACACCGTCTCGCCTTTGACCACGGGGCTCATTTTCACGTTCGCCGAGGTATGGAACGTCCAGAGTTCTTTGCCCGTGCGTTCCTGGAAGGCGACGACGCGGTGGCCGTTACCGATGGGCTGAAATAACACGCCGTCGTGCGCGGTTCCGGCGATCTGCCGTTCCGCGGACCCGATGAATGTGTACGGCTGCGGTTCGAACTCGCGCGTCCACACGGTCTTACCCGTGCGCTCGTCGAGTGCCGCCACGATCGTCGCGCCGCCGGTATGGAATCGCGCGTCGTCATTGCGGTTTGCGTTGGTGAAGACTAAGCCGTTGTCAACGGTCGGCGTACAGTCGCTGCCGCCGATCGGATTGCTCCACAGCGTGCGTCCGTCCCGGACGTCGATCGCGCGCGTTTCGCAGACGTACGGCGCGTTATGACAGACGCTCAAAAACACGGCGCCGTCGTGCACGTTCGCCGACGCCATCGTTGCAACACCCGGCAGCGGTACCGTCCACAACCGCTTTCCCGTCTTTAGTTGGACGGCGTATGCGTGCAGATCGCCGTTCGCGAAGATCACCGTGCCGCCGACGATCGCCGGCGAAGGCATGTCTTGGCCCTGCGTGTGCATCTTCCAAAGCTGATGTCCGTCCTCGGTGGAAAATGCGAAGACGTCGTCACCTTGCGGTTGTCCCCAGACTTGCGAACTCGCATCGTTGGGGTACAGGAAGCCGTCGTGACCGGTGCCGACGACCACAACGCCGTCGCTGACGACCGGCGTGGACATCACGATATTTCCGACGCCCACGCTCCATCGCGCTTTGCCGTCCTTCATGCCGAGCGCGTAGAGCGCTTTGTCGAACGTATCGACGTACACGGTCCCGTCGACGACGGCAAGACCGCCGTTGATCTTTTCCGGAAGCTTCATCACCCAGTTGGCTGTAAAGCCGCGCTGTTCGAAGACCGCGTTGTGCGCCGGCCCGGCTTGATACATCGACCATGCGTCGCGCGGACCGAGCGGCGGAGGGATGGAGCGCGCGTTCGGAACGCTCAGCACGAATGTGACGATCACCGCCGTAACGGCGATCCCGATGACGGCCGGGAGCAGGCCGATCCGCGAAAACATATCAGGGTTGATACTTCCCCGCTTGAGGAGAAACCCGGCTCTTCCCTTAAAATAGAAGCGTGGAACTCTCGATCGATCTGAAAACCGTTGCGGCGTGCCGCGAACTGGCCTCGGCCATCGTTGAGCCGGTGGAAGCGTTCATCGGGGCGCATTCGACCGTCGCCGTGGAGCGCTCGGTGCTGCGTCTGCTGGGCGTGGACGGCGTGGGCGCCGACGAGGTTCCCGTACCGAATCTCATCGTCGACGCGCTCGATGCGCAGCAGCGCTCGCACGGCGCGGCGCTGGCATTCGGCAAAGCGCTCGCGCAGACGGGACTCGAACCGGCCGCGCTGGGCGACCGGCTCGCCTCCGGCGAGCTCGACTTGCACCAATTCGACGCCGTGCCGGCCGCCGCGGCCCGCGAAGTCGCCCGGAAGTATGCCAAGCGATCGCTCGATCGCATCTCGCAGCGGCGCGACGAGCGCCGCGAACGGCTCGAGCGCTTTCCCCAAGGCGAGCCGCCGCTGCTGTACGTCATCGTGGCAAGCGGCAACATATACGAGGATCGCACCGCGGCGGTCGCAGCCGCGGAAGCCGGCGCGCAGATCATCGCGGTGATTCGTTCCACGGGTCAATCGCTGCTCGACTTCGTGCCGTACGGACCGACGACGGAAGGCTTCGGCGGCACCTATGCCACGCAAGCCAATTTCAAGATCGTGCGCGAGGCGCTGGACGAAGTCTCGGAACGGTTGGGCCGCTATGTCATGCTCACGAATTACGCGAGCGGTTTGTGCATGCCCGAGATCGCGACGATGGCCGCGATCGAACGTCTGGACATGTTGCTGAACGATTCGATGTACGGCATTCTCTTCCGCGACATCAACATGAAGCGCACGTTCATCGATCAGCACTTCAGCCGTATGCTCAATGCGTACTCCGGCATCATCATCAACACCGGCGAAGACAACTATTTGACGACGGCCGACGCCGTGGAACAGGCGCCTGCGGTGCTCGCATCGCAGTTCATCAACGAAGAATTCGCACATCGCGCCGGCATGCCGGACACGCAGATCGGTTTGGGCGACGCGTACGAAATCGATCCCGCCTTGCAAGATGGATTTTTGTTCCAAGTGGCGCAGGCGCAACTCGCGCGGCAAATCTTCCCTGATGCGCCGCTGAAGTACATGCCGCCCACCAAGCACATGACGGGCGACATCTTCAAAGGCCATTTGATCGACGCGATGTTCAATCTCACGTCCGTCATGACGCGCCAGACGATCCACCTGTGCGGCATGCTCACCGAAGCGATACACACGCCCTTCTTGGGCGATCGCGCGCTTTCGATCGAAAACGCGCGCTACATTATGAACACGGCGCGCCATTTCGGCGAAGAGATTTCGTTCAAGCCCGGCGGCCGCATCGAGCGGCGCGCGCAGCAAGTGTTGCGCGACGCGCACGAATCGCTCCAGCGCGTGGCGGATCAAGGCCTAATGGAAGCAATCGAAGCGCGCGCCTTCGCGGACGTTTCGCGCCCGCCCGATGGCGGCCGCGGATTCGACGGCGTGTTCGAGCGCGCGAGCGATTACTGGAATCCGTTTGAAGAAGCGCTTGCGCCGGCGAGCGCGGGGGCCGCTTAATGAGCCGGATCGTCAAACCGTACGGCGACACCATGAACGACGGCAAAGTGCAGCTTTCGTTCACGCTGCCGATTGAATGGAGCGAAGCGGCGGACGAAGCGGCGCGTCAACTCGCGGCGCGCATGGGCTTCGCCGACGCGCAGGTCGTCGAAGGCCGCCCGATCGCGACCGGATTTTCATTCTTCGTCGTGTACGGCAGCACGCCGCACGGCATCGATTTTTCAACGATCGCAGCGCCTTCTGCGAAGACGCACGCAATGTCCATGGACGAGATCGATGCACTGGTTGCCGAGCGCATCGGCCGCAAAATTCGCGTTGCCGGCGCGTGCATCGGCACCGATGCGCACACGGTCGGCATCGACGCGATTCTGAACATGAAAGGCTATAAGGGCGACTACGGTCTGGAGCGCTACAAATCGTTCGAAGTGCACAACCTCGGAAGCCAAGTTTCGGTCGAAGAATTCGTGCGCTTCGCAAAAGAAAAGCAGATGGACGCGCTTTTGGCCTCGCAAGTCGTCACGCAGAAGGGCAGCGACGTGAAGAACTTCACGGCGCTGGTGGAATTGCTGGAGGCCGAAGGCCTGCGCGATCGCATCGTGCTTTGCTGCGGTGGTCCGCGCGTTACGAATCTGCTCGCGACGGAACTCGGCTACGATGCAGGCTTTGGACGGGGCACGGTTCCGAGTGAAGTCGCATCGTTCATTGCAAGCAGGCTGACAAAAGCCTAAAGGCATTGTGGGTCTTCCGGCCCTGCTTGCGTGGGCGGAAGGGCTCCTTGCAAGCGCGAAAAGTCAAGCTCTATGTTGCCAGAGCTGCTGGCGTGGTTCACCGGTAAGGAGCCGAACCGGCGAAAATATCCGCGGAAGCGTAAACCGTACCGCGCGACGTTTTCGGTGGACGCCGGAACCACGCAGAAGCCGGCGATCGGCCTCGATATAAGCGGGGGCGGTCTTTGCGTGCTCACGCAAGAGCCGGTCGGCAAGGACGAATTCGAGATACGCGCGACGATTGAATCGCGTGTGGTTCGCGTGCGCGCGAAATCGGTTTGGCACGACACCGTAAGCCATCAAGGCAAATCTGTTTGGCGCTACGGCATGCGTTTTACGGGCATCTCCGCCGACGATTGGGACGCAATCGTGCGTTACGCCAGCGACAAATCCGTCGAGGAAGCGAACAAGGCGCAGGAAGAGCTCACGACCGTGCGCATGACGCCGGACGACGCGAACCGCTTGCTTCCGTCCCGCCTGCAGCAGCGGCTGCTGAAGATTCTGGTGGAGCGCCGGCGCCTCGCGGCACTGCGTGAGGGCCAAACGCCGCTCGTGCAATACTTCTATTCGGGCGTCGTGCGCCACGAAGGCAAGCTGATGCACCGCCTCACGATTCAATCAAAAGTGGTTGGCCAGGTAGGCGACGAAATGTTCGAAACTCGCTTCGTGTTCGACGATAAAGGCGACAATATCATCATTCTGAGCTAAACGGGGACTATGGCACAGAGCAAAACCGCGCTCATCACGGGAATCACCGGCCAGGACGGATCGTACCTGGCCGAATTATTGCTGGCGAAGGGCTATCGCGTCGTCGGAATGACGCGGCGCACCAGCACCGACGTGCACGAGCGCATTCAGCATATCTTCGAAGACATTGAATTCGTCTCGGGCGATCTGCTGGACCAAACGTCGATGACCGGCATCATTTATAGCATCAAACCCGACGAGGTGTACAACCTCGCGGCGCAATCCTTCGTGCCGACCTCGTGGAATCAACCCGTGCTCACCGGCGAATTTACCGCGCTCGGCGTGACGCGCGTGCTCGAAGCTATCCGCGCCGTGAACCCGAAGATCCGTTTCTATCAAGCCTCCAGTTCCGAGATGTTCGGCAAAGTGCAAGCCGTTCCGCAGAACGAGGACACGCCGTTTTATCCGCGCAGCCCGTACGGCGTCGCGAAAGTGTACGGCCATTGGATCACGGTTAATTACCGCGAATCGTACGACATGTTCGCCTGCAGCGGCATCCTGTTCAATCACGAATCAGAACGCCGAGGCAAGGAATTCGTCACGCGCAAAATTAGTGACGGCGCTGCGCGAATAAAACTCGGACTTCAAAAAGAGTTGTCGCTCGGAAATCTCGATGCGCAACGCGATTGGGGATTTGCGGGCGACTACGTTCGCGCAATGTGGCTCATGCTGCAGCAGGATGCGCCCGACGATTATGTCGTTGCGACAGGCCGCACGCACACGGTGCGGGAGTTCTGCCGCATCGCGTTTGAAGCGGCCGGTTTGGGGTCGTACGAGCAGTACGTGAAAATGGATCCGCGCTTCATGCGTCCGGCGGAAGTGGATCTATTGATCGGCGATCCGGGGAAAGCGAAGAAAAAACTGGGCTGGGAACCGGAAGTCTCGTTCGAGCAACTCGTCGAGATGATGGTGCAAGCCGACATCGAGCGTTTGCGCCCGCTCGCGGGAGTATAACGTGCGCGCGCTGGTGACCGGCGCCAGCGGGTTCGTCGGCCGGCACCTCGTCGAACATCTCGCTGCAAACGGTCATACCGCTACCGCGGCCGGCGGTCCGCACGACGCGGAAGAGATGCTGCCGATCGATTTGCGCGACATCGACAGTTTGCATGCGGCACTCGATCTCGCGCGCCCCGGCGCAGTATTTCATCTGGCCGCACAAGCGTTCGTGCCGCGGTCGATCGAGGATCCCACGGAGACGTACGCCACGAACGTTGTGGGCACCGCGAATCTGCTCCAAGCCTTGCGCGAGCACCGCCGCCGTTCAGGTACCAACGTGCGGCTCGTCTTCGTTAGTTCCGCCGAAGTCTATGGTGCTCAGCCGTCCCACGCGATGCCGCTTACGGAAACCCTTGCGCCGAATCCCGTAAACCCGTATGCGGCAAGCAAAGCCGCGGCCGAAGCGATCGTGCTGGGTGAAGTGCGCAGCCTAGGCGTGGACGCCGTGATTACGCGCGCGTTCAATCACATCGGCCCGGGGCAGAACGAACGCTTCGCCGTGCCCGCGTTCGCGACGCAGCTTGCCGCGATCGCCGCCGGCGGCGATCCGGTCATGCTGGTCGGCAATCTGGAAGCGAAACGCGATTTTCTGGACGTGCGCGACGTGGTTGCGGCGTATGCGGCGCTCGCGCAGCACGGCAAAAGCGGCGAAATCTACAACGTCTGCAGCGGCACCGCCGCGAGCATGCGCGACATCCTTTCCGAACTGATCCGCATCGCCCACGTCCCCGTCGAAGTGCGCGAAGATCCGGCGCGCATGCGTCCGGCGGATGTGCCGCTGCTCTATGGCAGCAATGCAAAACTTCGTGAAGCGACGGACTGGGTGCCCGCGATTCCGCTGCGCGCCACGTTGCAGGACGTGTACCGGGAGGCGCAAATGAGGCCCCTTCGACATGGCTAGCGATGAAGTAAAAACGTTCGTCTTTAAAAACCGCGGTGCGCTGCTCGCGGTCCCCGCGGTACTGCTGGCGGCGTTCGGCAAGCCGAGCGCGTTTAGCGTGACGGTGGGGCTGCCCGTGGCGCTTGCCGGTGAAGCGCTGCGCTGCTGGGCCGTGGGTTACTCCGGCGTGACGACGCGCGAAGACCACGTCGTGGCGCCCGAACTGGTCACCGCGGGACCGTACGCACACGTGCGCAATCCGCTCTACGTGGGCAACTTCGTGACGGCGCTAGGATTTGCGATTGCGTTCACGGGCGGGAGTGGTTTCGGCAGAGCGTCGGCATTGATTGCCGCATCGTTGGGAACGATGGCTGCGGTGTACGCCACGATCGTTCCGCACGAAGAAGAGTACTTGCGCTCGCAGTTCGGCGAGCCGTACGAGCGTTATTGCGCCACGGTCCCGCAGATCGTGCCCACGCTCGAGCCCGCCGGCGATCGCACCGGCACGTGGAAACCCGACGTCATCGCGAAAGCGGAAACCAACACGTTCCTCACGTTCGGCGCGATGCTTGCGGTGCTCGCGCTCAAAGCGCTTAAAGCCTGACCATGACGCCGCGCCGGCGTCTCATCCTCTCGCTCGTCCTGATCGCGTGCGTCGCGGGGATCGAGTTCTGGGGAGGCCTGCGCGCAAATTCCCTTGCCTTGCTGACCGACGCCGTGCACGTTTGCATGGACGTCTTCGCGCTGGGAATCGCGCTGTTCGCGCTGTTAGGAGCGCAGCGTCCCGCAACGCCGAGTAAAACATTCGGGTACGGACGCATCGAGATTCTCGGCGCGCTGCTCAACGGCAGCGTACTGCTCGCCGCCACCGCATTCATCGCGTACGAAGCCGTGCAGCGGTTACTCGTGCCGCATCATCCCGAAGGTACGCTGATGAGCATCGTCGCGGGCATCGGACTTGCGGTCAACGTGACGGTCGGCTTGCTGCTGATGGGCCACGGCAAAGAGAATCTGAATTTTCAAGCGGCGCTCTTTCACGTTGCGGGCGACGCGCTCGGCGCATTCGCGGTGATCGTGGGCGGCGCC